>CAZFZX010000168.1:0-8911 GCA_964523765.1 uncultured Enterobacteriaceae bacterium | reverse complement strand
GAATAGACTTTGAACTTCGAAACCATGTGTCCTATTTCCATTGACAGGTTCCGATGCAGCTGCATCACCGACACTCATGCAATATGCGGGTTAGAAGCGGTCTCAAAATTATCCACGGCGGCGGGCAATTTTGAGATGGCCTCTAGTGCCCAGTCCCACAATAAACGTTCATATTTCGCTGGTCTTTTTCGCCCCTGGTTGCGTTACTCGTCCTTGCGTCTTGCCAGTGACAAAAAATCCGGCGCGACTTATTGAAGTTTATTGTGGGACAGGACACTAGATATACGTGACACCATTACACCCTTTGTGCGCCCCAATTCGAAGCCAGATGGTTTCGCTGGGCGACGGCCGTTGCCTGGCGGACCGGCGGGGACGCTCGTCAACGCGGGCTACGGCTCATCGTTGTGCCTCCAATCGGCCCGTTAACCCGATCGCAACAAATACCAAACGTTTTAACCGCTAGCTTCGGGAATCGATCGCTCGAAGGTTCTCAGGCGCCGAAAACCGCCATCTGGGTGGGCTGGAACGCAGTGATACGAAAAGGGGGTAACTTGCTTGTTGCAAACAAGTATATACGATGGGACAATCAGCGGATGTCCGTCAATGCTCCCGTAGAAACCCTCAAACGTACCCAGGCCGAGCGAACGGCGCAGTCCGATGCCCGTATGCTCAATGCCGCGATTCGACTAATCGTAGAGCGCGGAACCGCCGGGACACATCTGAAAGACGTCGGCGAAACGGCAGGTTACAGCCGTGGTCTTGCCAGTTACCGCTTCGGTAACAAGGCGGGTTTACTGACCTTCATCATCCACGCCGTGGGTGACGAATGGCTAACCGAACTCGGCCGCGCGGTAAAGGGCAACGACGGCTTGGACGCGATACTCGCCGCCACCGACGCCCACTACCGATTTGTCGGTGAAGCGGCCGATCGGATCCGCGCCTTCTATATCCTGTGGTTTGATTCTATCGGCCCCGATCCGGCATTGAAGCAGGTTATCGCGAACATCCACGAACGGCGGCGTTTCGACGTGGAAGCCTGGATCACTAAAGGGATCGAGGTCGGTAATGTGCGCGCCGACGCCAACGTCCGCGCGATTGCCGAGCAGTTCTGCGCGTCGATTATCGGCATCGTCTACCAATGGCTGGTGACCCCGGATGCGACCGAGCATATTCGACAACTGCACGAAGGTTTGAAGAAACAAATGATCGGGGCCCTGGCGGCACCTGAACGCCACCGGGAGTCATCATTGAAATGAGTACACGAGTAGACGACGTTTCCAAAGCTTCCGTAAGCGCGCCGCACGCGAGTCCGCTGCGTTTCGTCACGGCCGCATCGCTGTTCGACGGTCACGACGCGGCCATTAACGTTATGCGCCGATTGATCCAGGCCGAGGGCACCGAGGTTATTCATCTCGGGCACAATCGCTCGGTAGCCGACGTCGTCCGGGCTGCGATCCAAGAGGATGCCGACGGCATCGCGGTCAGTTCCTATCAGGGCGGACATTGCGAATATTTCCGCTACATGGTCGATATGCTGCGCGAGGCGGGCGCCGGCCACATCCGTGTCTTCGGCGGAGGGGGCGGTACGATTACGCCGGACGAAATCGATACGTTGCACGATTATGGCGTCGAAAGGATCTACCACCCCAATGACGGTATGAGCATGGGTCTCAATGGCATGATCACGGACCTCGTCAGCCGCGCCGAATCGGGTCGTAGAATGTCGGTCGAGCCGAGGCAGATCGATCGTCGCGATCATCTCTCGATTGCGCAAATGATATCGGCGCTGGAGGACGGCGTTTTATCTGCGGCCAAACTCGATACCTTACGCAAAGAATGGCAGGTCGCGAGCGGCAAGGTACCCGTTATCGGGATCACTGGTACCGGCGGCGCCGGCAAGAGCAGCGTAACCGACGAGATTCTATCGCGCTTCTCCCAGTATTTTCCTGAAATGAGCGTCGCGGTGCTTGCCGTGGATCCGACACGCCGGCGCACTGGGGGCGCTCTGCTCGGCGACCGGATCCGTATGAACAGTCTGCGCAAGGAAAACCGATACATGCGCTCCATGGCGACGCGCCGGCAGCACTTGTCTACCAGCGCGATGCTCGGCGACGCCGTCGCGTTCCTGAAGTCCGTGGCGTTCGATCTCGTCGTCGTCGAGACTGCCGGTATCGGTCAGAGCGACAGCGAGATCGTAGATTTGGTCGACCTTCCGATCTATGTAATGACCAGCGATTATGGGGCCGCGAGCCAACTCGAGAAAATCGACATGCTCGATTTCGCCGAAATGGTCGTTCTGAACAAATTCGATAAACGCGGCGCCGATGACGCACTACGCGACGTACGCAAACAGTGGAAGCGCAACCGCGGCGAGTTTGCCATCGCGGATAGCGGAATACCGGTGTTTCCTACCATAGCGAGCCAGTTCAGCGATCCGGGCATGACCTGGCTGTTCGTCAATCTCTGCCGCCTGCTCGCCGAAAAAATGACGTTCGACACCGCTGCGTGGACACCAGATGTCGATGTGACCGTGAAAGAACCACGGGCGACGGTACTAATCCCGGCGAACAAGAATCGATACCTGGCCGAGATCGCGGAACAGGGGCGGGGAGTCAATCGACAGATCGAACAACTTTGTGAAGCCGCGAACCGCGCGCAGCACTGTTACGAGGCGTTGAAGGCCATAGATGACGCGGCGCTGCCCGCAGCACTCGAGCCCTACGCCGAGAGCGCGCTGGTCGAAGCGTCCGATAAGTCGCTCACAACCTTGCGCCAGCGCTACAACGCCGCGCTCGGCGGTTTGGGCGCCGAAGGTCGCCAGCTGCTGACCGAGTGGCCGGCGCGCTTCGAAGGCATCACTAGTGACACTTTCGGCTATGAGGTGCGTGGGAATACGATCGAAGGATCCAATTACGTCGAGAGTTTGAGTCACCAGCGAATCCCGAAGATTGCCCCGCCGCGGTTCAGCGGCTCGGGCGATCTGCTGCGTTTTCTGATGAAAGAGAATCTGCCGGGAGGCTACCCTTATACCGGCGGGGTGTTCCCCTACCGCCGGACGGGCGAGGCACCGACGCGTATGTTTGCCGGCGAGGGTACGCCGGAGCGGACCAATCGGCGCTTCCATTATCTTTCGGCAGGCCAGCCGGCGGCACGGTTGTCGACCGCGTTCGATTCGGTCACTTTGTATGGTGAGGATCCGCATGAACGGCCAGATATCTACGGCAAGGTAGGAAATTCCGGCGTCTCCATCGCCAGCGTCGATGACGCCAAGAAGTTGTATTCGGGATTCGATCTGTGTGCGCCGACAACGTCGGTTTCGATGACGATCAACGGCCCCGCCCCGATCATCTTGTCCTTTTTCTTGAACGCAGCGATTGACCAGCAAGTCGAAAAGCATCTGAAGGAATCGGGTGGTTGGGCTGGCGCGGAGAAGAAGATCGACGGCCATTTCGAGGGCGTGGAAAGACCGCGATACCAAGGCGAGTTGCCGCCGGGAAACGACGGCCTCGGACTTGGTCTGCTCGGGATCGCGGGAGACCAAGTCGTCGATCCTGAGACCTACCTCCGGATCAAGACGGAAACGCTCGCGACGGTACGCGGCACGGTGCAGGCGGACATCCTCAAAGAGGATCAGGCCCAAAATACCTGTATTTTTTCGACTGAATTCGCGATGAAGATGATGGGCGACGTTCAGGAATATTTCGTCGAACACAACGTGCGTAATTTCTACAGCGTCTCCATTAGTGGTTATCACATCGCGGAGGCCGGTGCGAATCCGATTTCGCAGTTGGCCTTCACCTTGGCGAATGGCTTCACGATCGTTGAGTACTATCTTGCGCGCGGCATGAACATCGACGATTTTGCGCCGAATCTGAGTTTCTTTTTCAGTAACGGTATGGACCCGGAATATACGGTGATAGGCCGCGTGGCTCGACGCATCTGGGCCCGCGCCATGCGCGAACGCTATGGCGCCGGGCCCCGCAGCCAGATGCTTAAATATCACATCCAAACATCCGGAAGGAGCCTGCACGCGCAGGAAATCAGTTTTAACGATATCCGGACCACCTTGCAGGCTCTTTATGCGTTGTTTGATAATTGCAACAGCCTGCATACAAATGCCTATGACGAAGCGGTGACGACGCCGACCGAAGGATCAGTGCGACGAGCGGTTGCTATTCAACTGATTATTAATGGCGAACTGGGGTTGAATTACTGTGAGAATCCCTGGCAGGGTTCGTTCATCATCAACGAGTTGACCGATCTCGTCGAAGAAGCCGTGTATCAGGAGTTCGAGCGCATTTCCGAGCGCGGCGGAGTCCTCGGCGCCATGGATACGATGTATCAGCGCGGCAAAATCCAAGACGAGAGCCTGTACTACGAAAGCAAGAAGCACGATGGCTCGCTGCCGCTGATCGGAGTCAATACTTTTTTGCCGAAAAAGGGAACCGAAGACCGCGCCGTAGAACTGGAGCTGATGCGCTCGACGGAAGACGAAAAGCAGGAACAGATCCGTGCGTTGCGCAATTTTCAGTTGATTCATGCGCCGGAATTCGACCCGCCTATCAAACAATTGCAGGCGGTTGCCCGCGCCCGCGGCAATGTTTTTGCGCAACTGGTGGAGTGTGTCAAAGTTGCATCGCTCGGTCAGACGTCGGGTGCGCTCTATGAAGTCGGCGGAGAATATCGGCGGAACATGTGATTTCCGGTAGGTCGGCGTTCACTCGGACTGTAGAGAGACCAACGGCGAGTCGCGCACGGGTATCGCTTATGTCGAAAAATCCGGTTCCGCCTTCGTTGTCCGACATAGATGTCCGCATCGATGCGCGCGGCGTCGAGCACCACCGCGCGCGGCCCGATCCCCGCATTGTTTCGCTTGTTCCGAGTCTTACCGAGTTGTTGTGCGATCTAGGGGTTGGCAGTCAAATCGTCGGGTGTACGCGGTTCTGCATCCATCCGCGCGAAACGGTCCGGCGGATCGAAAAAGTGGGTGGAACGAAGGATGTGGATATCGAAAAAATTCGAGCCCTAGCGCCGACCCATGTCATCGTCAACGTAGATGAGAATCCGCGGGAAACCGTCGACGCCCTATCGGAAGTGGCCGACAATGTTTTCGTTACACATCCTATCGCGCCGACTGACAATCTTGTGCTGTTTGAAAATTTCGGCTTCCTGTTTTCCTGCGAAGAGCGCGCCGCGGAGTTAGCGCAACGATTTCGCTTTGCGCTCGATCGGCTGCCCACTTGCGGTGATCGGCCCGCGCGAAAAGTGCTCTATCTCATATGGCGCAACCCGTGGATGACGATATCCCCCGACACTTATATTTCCCGGATGCTTGCGTTGGTCAACTGGCATTCCGTTCCCAGGGTATCGGCCGACCGTTACCCGACAATTGAGTTAGCGAATTTTGTCGGCGAAACGGACCTCATATTGTTGAGTAGTGAACCTTACCCATTCTCCGATGAGCATTTCGCCGAGGTCGAAAGTGAGTTCGGAGAGCGCGCCCAGATCGCACTCGTCGACGGCGAGATGTTTTCATGGTACGGCAGTCGCGCAATACCGGCCGTCGAATATCTTGATAAACTTACCGTAGACACCGCAGAGATTTTGCCACGATGAATAGAAGGAAAAACCATGTCGTATGAAACGATGAGATTTAACGTTGCCGACCAGATTGCGACGATCACGCTCTCTCGCCCGGATGCGGCGAATTCCCTGAATTCGAAAATGGCCGAAGAACTCCACGAAGTCGCCACCCACTGCGCGTCGAATCCTGACATCCGCGCCGTGATTTTAACGGCGGAAGGGAAGATGTTTTGCGCCGGTGGAGACGTGATTGGGTTCCATGGTCAGGGCGAGCAAATGTCAGAACACATGCGCGGCTTGACGACGACCCTGCACGCGGCGGTCGCGAGGTTTTATCGAATGGACGCCCCGTTGGTGAACGCGATCAACGGGGTCGCCGCGGGCGCCGGCATGAGCCTTGCGATCATTGGCGATATCGTCTTCGCCACCGAGTCGGCGAAATTCACGATGGCCTATTCTAAGATCGGTTTTTCGCCAGATGGCAGTAGTACCTTTTTCCTTCCCCGCTTGGTCGGCGTCCGTAAGGCCAAAGAATTGGCGCTACTCAATACCGTGCTTAGCGCCAAAGAGGCATGCGACCTGGGATTGATCACCGAAGTAGTCGCCGATGATGCACTAATGGAGCGGGCGAGAGCGTGCGCCGACCAGCTCGCGCACGGACCGACGAAGGCCCACGGGGAGATCAAGCGTCTGTTTGCGGACTCATTGAGCAATACGCTCGAAACGCAAATGGAGTTCGAGACACGGGCGATTGCCGGACTCGCGGCTAACACCGAAGACGCCAAAGAGGGCGTCGCTGCATTCGTCGAGAAAAAGAAATACACGTTCAAAGGCCGCTAAACGCTCGCAACGACTCAGGCCGAAACTCTAACGAGCAAATGTACCGGGGAGGTAACAGATCATGAAGGCACTCGTTCTCAGCGAACTGGGCGGGCCTGAAAAGCTCGCTATCCAAGACGTAGAACAACCGGTGCCGGCTCCGGGCGAAGTCCGTGTTCGACTCGAGCGAGCGGCGCTGAACCGGCGCGATGTTTGGATCACCGTGGGGCAGTACCCGCGGATCCAGCTCCCGAGCATCGGTGGTTCCGACGGCGCCGGGCGCATCGATGCCGTTGGCGACGGCGTCGACGATGGGGTGATCGGTAACGAAGTCGTGATCTATCCAGCGCGTGATTGGGGTGATGATCCGCGCTGCGGCGGTGCCAACTTCCGAGTCCTTGGGATGCCGGATCAAGGGACGTTCGCGGAAGCAATTTGCGTGCCCGCCGGAGATGTGGCGCCCAAACCCGCACACCTGTCGTGGGATGAGGCGGCCGCGATCCCGTTGGCCGGTCTGACATCGTGGCGGGCGTTAGTCACACACGGCAACGTACAAGCAGGTCAAAAAATGTTGGTTACCGGGATTGGCGGCGGCGTCGCTAGCTGTGCGCTGTTGTGGGCGAAACACCACGGCGCCGAGGTGTACGTAACCAGCGGTAGCGACGACAAGATCGCAATCGCCAGGGAGCTTGGCGCGGCCGGCGGCGTCAACTATCGTGACCCAGATTGGGGCAAAGCGGTGCGCAAGATGAGCGGCGGTATCGACATCGTCATCGATAGTGCCGGCGGCCCGGTCGTAAACGCGGCAATCAATACCTTGAACGTCGGCGGACGTTTTATCTTTTTCGGTGCGACGCTCGGAAATCCGGCCGATGGACTCGAAATGGCGAAGGTGTTTTTCAAGCAGGCCCGGATCCAGGGAACCACGATGGGGACGCCGGGCGAATTCCGGGCGATGCTCGATTTTGCGGATAAACACGGGATCCACCCGGTAGTCGACGGGGTATTTCCTTTAGACGAAGGCGTTGCGGCGCACCAACGCATGATGGCGTCCGAACAAATGGGCAAAATCGTCCTCGCGATCGTCTGAACGGTACCTCCGACTGCGAGCGCCCTTCGCGGCGGCACATCTCGGCCGGCTTCGTTGCAACGCCGAAAACCGTAGCGGTTCCGGGAGTTTGATACCATTGCGATTTCCTGCGCACGTGCGTCACCGCTACCACGCGACGACCAGGAACACGCCAACCAAACGCCCACCGGGAGATCATTGCCATGCCTTTAGACCAGAGTACCGATACGTTGATAAAGAATATTACTGCCCAGGGTGGGCCGGCAATCCATGAGATGCCCGTCGACACCGCTCGAGATGTATTCCTCGAACTGGTTCGCAACCTACAGGGCGAAGTGCTACCCATTCACAATAGCGAAGACCGTGAAGTTCCGGGCCCGAACGGCCCGATCCCGATCCGGATGTTCACGCCGCGGCTGCATGGTGACGAAAAATTGCCGGTGCTGGTGCAGTTTCACGGCGGCGGTTGGGTTATTGGTGACCTCGAATCACACGACAACATGTGCCGCTATTTTGCCAATCGGGCAGACGTTATCGTCGTCGCGGTGGACTATCGGCTCGCGCCGGAACACCGTTTCCCGGCCGGCATCGAGGATTCGATAGCGGCGACGGAATGGGTCCACGCGAACGCCACGAGTATCGGCGCCGATGCGGACCGACTCGCCGTGACCGGCGACAGCGCGGGCGGTAACATGGCGGCGGTCGTGGCGCAGCAACTGCGTGACAAAGTCGCTTTTCAATTATTGATTTATCCGGCGACGGATTTTTCCGATACGGCTTACGGATCCCGGGAGCAATTTGGTGGGGGAGAGTATTTTCTTTCGTCAGCAGACATGGCCTGGTTCGGCGATCACCTGTTCGGGGATAACGCCGCTGCCGCCGGTGATGTCAAGGCGTCACCGATCGCGGCCAGCGATCTGTCGGGTCTACCACCGGCACTGACCATCACCGCCGGCTTCGACCCGTTGCGCGACGAAGGCAAGGCATATGCCGACGCACTCACCGCCGCCGGCGTGGCGTCCGAATACAAGTGCTACGAGGGTACGATCCACGGTTTCGCATCGTTTCCTGCGGCTTTGAAAGCCGGCGCCGAGGGCCTTCAATTCATGGCCGAGAAACTGAAGGTCGCACTCGCCTGAGGTGTAAAACCTTAATACCGGGCGGTTCAGCGCGGCTTCTGCGTTTCGACTCGGTGTCAAGGTTGTCGACCGTCTCGCGCCATAGCGGAGCATCGTGGGGCGCGCTTATGGGTCTGTTATGTATTCGGTCCTTGAGTGTTTGCTAATATTAGGGGCGTTCGCGATGCTTCGCGGGGATGGCCATCGCAATGCGCGGACGAACCAAGTTATTTTCCCGCCTTTCATCTAAAATCCAAGTTCAAACTCGCGGCCTAGCCTGAATATTGCACGAATAAGAAAGGCAAAGCCCCTTTAATCCGGT
>CAZFZX010000167.1:0-8923 GCA_964523765.1 uncultured Enterobacteriaceae bacterium | reverse complement strand
CTCGGTCCAACTGGTCGCGAGTACTGCGGTTCCTGAACCGGCGACAATCGCGCTCTTTGGCGTTGGTTTAGCTGGAGTCTGGTTTGTAAGGCGGCGAGCCGGTTCGCCAGCAAATTAAGCATCTAACACGAGGCTGGATGCCTCTTGCCCCTATGCTCTAAATCTAGAGAGTGGCTATGAACCTGGAACCGGGTTCGAGAACACCCCCCACCCCCCGGGGTATAGCCACCATAATCGCCACCATACGGAGACGAAACCACACTAATTCACACCAATAATGGTGGCTGCAGAATACTTAACCTATTGTTTTATACGCAATATATGGCGGAGAGGGGGGGATTCGAACCCCCGAAGGGCGCAAACCCTTGCCGGTTTTCAAGACCGGTGCATTCAACCGCTCTGCCACCTCTCCTGATTTTGGCTCGGCCCGAGACATAGCCCGCGTTTCGGCGTTTTGCCCGGTTCCTGATCCATCTTCGAGGGGTCGAAGAGTATCTTATTGAATCTTATCCCGAAAGCGGATAATTACTGGGGCTTGAAATTTCGCAATTCGCCCCTATTATTCAAACAGAACCTTCCCATTTTGATAAGATCTGTAATACTTAACGGATAACGTCACATCGGTCTCATTGGAGGGACTACGGAATATGCCTACTAATTACGCAGCAACTCGACCCGAAACAGCCATTCTCGCTACGAATAAGCTGATCCGGAACACTTATACGCTGCTCTCGATGACGCTGCTGTTCAGCGCATTGACAGCCACACTTTCGGTCTTCATGCAGGTCGGTTACGGAGCCAGCCTCTTCTGCACCTTCGGCGCGCTCGGCATCTTGTGGCTGGTCCTGCCGAAAACCGCGAATTCGGCGGCCGGTATTGGCGTCGTGTTCTTGTTCACCGGTCTACTCGGCTTCGGCCTCGGCCCCACTATCGGTCACTACCTGTCGGTCCCCGGCGGATCGCAGATCGTGATGACCGCGCTCGGTGGTACCGGTGTGATCTTCCTCGGGCTGTCCGGCTACGCCCTGACAACCCGCCGCGACTTCAGCTTCATGGGCGGATTTCTGTTCATGGGCCTGTTGGTGATCCTCGGCGCGGCACTGGCGAATATCTTCTTTGCCATCCCGGCCTTGTCGCTCGCGCTGTCGGCCGGCATTGTCATGCTGTTCAGTGGATTTATCCTGTATGACACCGGACGCATGGTGAACGGCGGCGAAACAAACTACATCCACGCCACCGTAAGCCTGTACATCAGCATCCTCAACATCTTCACGAGTCTGCTGCACCTGTTGGGCGCCTTCGGCGGCGACGACTAAAAGCCAGGGATCCTAAACCCAGGCCGACCTGCCATTGCGGCGGTCGGCCTTTTTATTTCGGAGTAACCGATGGACTGGTTGAAGATTGGCTCGGCGGTACTTATCGTTGCGATGCTCATCTTCGTGTGGCCGTCTGCCAAGCGCATGATGCACGAAAGTCCGGCTGCGGAGAAAGGAGACTGGCAAGCGGCGGTGCTCCCGATCCTTGCCGTGGTGGGCTTCGTCATGCTGTTGCTGTGGCTGGTCTGAACGAACCGGCCGCCGCCCGATTTCAGGCGGGCGTCAAGATTTCGGCTTCCCCCATATAGGGTCGCAGGGCTTCGGGCACTTCGACGGAGCCATCCTCCATCTGATAGTTTTCCAACACCGCGACCAGCGCCCGACCAACCGCTACGCCCGATCCATTGAGGGTGTGCAACAACGCTGGTTTACCGGTCGCCGGGTTGCGCCAACGCGCTTTCACTCTGCGCGCCTGGAAATCCTCGAAATTGCTGCACGAAGAAATCTCGCGGTACGTCTTCTGCGCCGGCAGCCAGACCTCGAGGTCGTAGGTTTTCGCCGCCGAAAACCCCAAATCTCCGGTGCTCAATGTGACCATGCGGTAAGGCAGTTCCAATTTCCGGAGGATCGCTTCGGCGTTCGCCGTCAGTTCTTCGAGAACCTCGTAGGAATCCGCCGGCCGCACGAGTTGCACCAGTTCCACTTTGTCGAACTGGTGCTGACGGATCATCCCGCGCGTATCTTTACCGTACGAACCGGCTTCACTGCGAAAGCACGGCGTGTGGGAGACGTATTTTGCCGGTAGGGCGGCGTCGTCGAGGATCTTATCCTGCGCCAGATTGGTCACCGGTACCTCGGCGGTCGGGATAAGGAAAAAACCCTGCTCCGGCACCTCGAAAAGGTCTTCTTTGAATTTCGGCAACTGCCCCGTACCGCGCATGGTTTGGGCATTGACGAGATACGGAACATAGACCTCGCGGTAGCCGTGTTCGCTCGTGTGAACATCGAGCATGAACTGCGCCAGGGCGCGCTGGAGTCTCGCGATCTGTCCCGACAGCACGACAAACCGTGCACTTGCCAAGGTTACGCCTGCTTCGAAATCCATACCGCTATGCAGCGCCCCGATATCTACATGGTCGCGTACCTCGAAATCAAAGTGCCGAGGCTCGCCCCAGCGCCGTACTTCGACGTTGTCCGCCTCGCTCACTCCGGTAGGGACGGACTCGTGCGGTACATTCGGCAAGCCGAGCGCGAAGTCCGCGAGGGCTTGCTGCACCTCGTCGAGTCCGGCCTGCTGCGCCTTCAGTTGTTCGCCCAACTCTGCCACCGCCGCGCGTAGCGGCGCGATGTCCTCGCCGCGGCTCTTGGCTTGGCCAATCGACTTGCTGCGGCTGTTGCGCTCCGCCTGCAGACGCTCGGTCTCCACTTGCAAGGTCTTGCGCTGCGCTTCGAGCGTCTCGTAGCGCTCGAAATCTATCGACTGATGCCGGCGCTTCACCGCGTCGCGGACCACATCGAGATGATTGCGAAGTAATGTCGGGTCTAACATGATGCTGATCTAACGATGTCGGGTTTGATTCTAGATATGCGTTCCAAAAAATGCTTCACTTTCGTGCTTATACCCGCGCCCGTCACCCCGAACTCGATCCGGGGCCGGTATGACGGTGACGATGCACAGCCGCCGGCCCTTATTCCGAAACTGATCGACAATTTGGAACCGCTATTTCGTGCCATCGGCGGACGACAGTCTGCGATTATAACGATTACCGGGTCACGCGTGCGGACGAAATCGAACTCAAAAATGATACCGGCCGAGCGCCAATCCGCCCCAGCACGCACCCAGACAAAGTGCGACTTGCAGCAGCACGTTGACCCCCGCTTTCAAGGCTTCGCCCGCTTCCACCAGTTCCATCGTTTCGAGCGAAAACGCCGAAAACGTCGTGAACGCGCCGAGCAGGCCCACCATGAGCGGCGCCCGATAGTGACCGAGATGCGGGGCTGTTTCGACAATCAGCACATAAGCGAGTCCGATCACGAACGAACCGGCGACGTTCACCACCAACGTCCCGTACGGGAACCCGTGTCCGGCCACACCGTGGACGCCCAGCGAAACCGCATAGCGTGCCATTGCGCCAATCGCGCCGCCGACCGCTACCAACATCAATACCTTCATTCAACGCCTCAGCTAGTGTCCGTGCGGCGGCGACTCTATTTGCGCCCGCCGCGCAGACGGTCGAGTTTCTCTGCGATCTTCAGTTCGAGCCCGCGGTCCACGGGTTTATAATAAATGGGATCGCCTAATTCCTCCGGAAAATACCGCTGCCCGAGTGCGACCCCGCCGGGCTCGTCGTGGTCGTACCGGTATGACTGACCGTGTCCCATGCGTTTGGCGAGCCGCGTCGGCGCATTGCGGATATGGTTAGGGACCGGTAGCGATCCGCCGCCCGCCACCGCATCGCGGGCCGCGTCGAAAGCGCGATACACCGCATTGCTTTTAGCCGCACAGGCGCAATAGACGATCGCCTGGCCGATGGCCAGATCGCCCTCCGGCGAACCGAGGCGCTCGTAGGCGGCCCACGCGTCGAGCGCACAGCCGAGCGCGCGCGGATCGGCATTACCGACATCCTCGCTCGCTATCCGCACTACCCGGCGGACGATGTAGGCCGGGTCGCAGCCGCCGTCCAGCATGCGCGCAAACCAGTACAAAGCGGCATCGGGATCCGATCCGCGCACCGATTTGTGAAACGCCGAGATCTGGTCATAGAAATCGTCCCCGCCCTTGTCGAAGCGCCGCTGGCTGCCACCCTCGATGACGCGCTGGATCGCCGCTTCGTCGATTTTGCGATCAGCGGCCAACGCAACGGCGATTTCGAGCAGGTTCAACGCCCGCCGCGCGTCACCGTCGGCGAAATCCGCCAGTACATCACGAGCTGCGGCGGTCATTTCCATCGCTTCGTCGGCGGCGAGTATCTCGACCGCTCGGTCGATCACGGCGCGAATGGCGCTCACCGGTAACGGTTTGAGCACGTATACACGCAAGCGAGACAACAGCGCGTTGTTCAACTCGAAGGCGGGATTCTCAGTCGTCGCGCCAATGAAGGCGATGGTGCCGTCCTCAATGTGCGGCAGGAACGCGTCCTGTTGTGCTTTGTTGAACCGGTGGACCTCGTCGACAAAAACGATGGTTCGGCGTTCGTGTTCAGTCTTGGCGAAGCGCGCGCGTTCGACGGCCGCGCGGATATCTTTGACACCGCCGAGGACCGCCGAGATCGATTCGAGGCTGGCATCCGTATGGCTCGCGATCACGCGTGCCATCGTCGTCTTGCCGCTCCCGGGAGGCCCCCATAAAACCATCGAATGCAAAGTCTCACCGAGCAGTGCGCGCCGCAGGGGCTTACCCTCGCCTAATAGCTGCTCCTGGCCGACGAGTTGTTCCAACGATTGCGGCCGCAGCCGGTCGGCCAGCGGGCGCTCGGCTCCCTCACCGGCCACGTTATCGACGGACATCGGATCGCGGCAACACGGCGGTTAGTGGGGAAACGAGGGATTAATGGGCGGCACCCGTCACCACGTCGACCCCGGGCCCGGGGACAAAACTGAATCGTTCTTGTTCGATCTCGATATTGAGTACGACATCGTCGAAGCGGATCGAAGTAAGCTGGTTGAGATTGTCGCGCAGTTTCATTCCCCGGATCCCGTCGTGATCGAAACCTACTTCGATCGTCGCATATTGGCTCACCTCGCCGCGAGGCGTGAGCGACACCCAGGCGAGGTGTTCTTCGGTTGCCAATTCGACGATTTCGTAATGGCGTTCCAGATCGACCTCGCCGGCGAGCAATTCGGCCGGCGAACCGGCGAGGTCGTTTCCCAAAGGATTGACGCTCACCTGCTCCAGATCCGCATCATAGACCCACAAGGTCTCGCCGTCCGTAACGATCAGCTGCTTGTACGGCTGGCGATACTCCCAGCGAAACTTCCCCGGTTTGGAGATAGCGACTTCACCTTCGGCCGTCTCCAGTAACTCACCATACT
The DNA here is from genome assembly GCA_964523765.1 of uncultured Enterobacteriaceae bacterium. Lineage (GTDB taxonomy): Bacteria > Pseudomonadota > Gammaproteobacteria > UBA11873. The sequence goes on along the minus strand of CAZFZX010000167.1, from coordinate 3,575 downwards.
CATCGAACAACCGTTGTTCGAAGTGCGCGCGCAGCGTCGTGACCTCAGCGAGAAAATTTTCCAGGCGCGCGCCCCCCGCCCTTTCGTCTTCGGCAACAGCACCGTGCATGACGGCAACGGCAATGAAAAAGCAGAGTTCTCGCAACCTAGATTCAGTCTTTCGGTGGTGCCGGCGCCAATACCTCGCGCGACCCGTTCGATTGTAACTCACCGACGACGCCGGCGCGCTCCATTTCCTCGACCATGCGGGCGGCACGGTTGTAGCCGATCTTGAGCCGGCGCTGGATCCCGGAAATCGACGCGCGGCGGGTCTCCGTAACGATCCGGACCGCTTTGTCATAGAGGGCATCCGCTTCGTCGCCGGCATCGCCGTCCAATCCCGGGATAGCCGCATCTGCCGGATCGCTGGGTCCGGTCAACACATCGGCGATGTAATCCGGGGTCCCGCTCTCTTTCAATTGATGCACAACTTTGTGCACTTCCTGATCCGACACGAATGCGCCGTGGACGCGTAGCGGAACCGCTGTCCCCGGCGGCAGATACAGCATATCGCCATGACCGAGCAGGGTTTCGGCGCCCATCTGATCGAGGATCGTTCGGGAATCCACCCTCGATGAAACCTGAAAAGCGATCCGCGACGGGATGTTTGCCTTGATCAATCCGGTGATCACGTCGACCGACGGCCGCTGTGTCGCGAGAATGAGATGGATCCCCGCCGCCCGTGCTTTCTGCGCCAGACGCGCGATCAGCTCTTCCACTTTCTTGCCGACGGTCATCATCATGTCCGCGAGTTCGTCGACGATCACGACGATATAGGGCAGCGGTACCAAAGTGGGTGCCTCTTCTTCGAGCACCGTGGCAAACAGCGGGTCGGGGATCGGCTTTTTGGCTTTGATCGCGTCCTCTACCTTGCGGTTGAAGCCGCCGATGTTGCGCACCCCGAGAGCGGCCATCAAGCGGTAGCGCCGTTCCATCTCGGCGACGCACCAGCGGAGCGCATTCGCCGCTTCCTTCATATCCGTCACCACGGGAGCCAGCAAGGCCGGGATCCCTTCATAGACCGACAATTCCAGCATCTTCGGATCGATCATGATCAGGCGCACATCGGCGGGGGTCGATTTGTACAGCAGGCTCAGAATCATCGCGTTGAGCGCCACGGATTTACCGGCGCCCGTCGTACCCGCAACCAACAAATGCGGCATCCGCGCGAGGTTCACAACCGCCGGTTTACCGCCGATGTCTTTGCCGAGCGAGAGGGTCAGTTTGGAGTTACTCGCTTCGTATTCCTTAGAGTTGAGGATCTCGCTCAAACTCACGATCTCGCGCCGTTCGTTCGGGATCTCGAGCCCTATCACAGACTTACCCGGGATCACCTCGACGACGCGAACGCTGATGGTCGACAGGGATCGCGCGAGATCCTTTGCTAGATTCGTAATACGGCTCGCTTTCACGCCCGGGGCCGGCGTCAATTCGAAACGCGTGATCACGGGTCCGGGGTGCACCGCTACGACTTCGACTTCGATGCCGAAATCCTTCAGCTTCAGTTCCACTTGCCGCGACATCGCTTCGAGCACCGCGGTCGAATAACCGCCGCTGCGGCCGATCGATGGCTCATCGAGTAGGTTGAGAGGAGGCAGCGACGTCGTCACCGGTTCGTCGAACAGCGCGGTTTGTTTCTCTTTCTCGACGCGCTCCCCCGTTTCGACCTCTCGGAGTACGGGTTCGATATGCACGGGCGGCCGCTGCTCATGCTTGATGACTTCTTCCTTGACGGTCGCAACCCGTTCGCGGCGCGCGCGCTGTCCCTGGATATAGTCGACGAGAATCTCACTCCATACCTTGGCGCGATCGAACCCGCGCAGCGTGTAATGGCCGATGCTATCCATTAACCATAGCCACGACAGGCCGGTAAACAGCGTGACACCGGTGAGGAACAGCGCGAGCATGAGCAGGGAGCCGCCAAGATGCCCGAACACTGTAAAGGCTACACTGCCGACGACATCGCCCAGGATGCCGCCGGCATCGTGCGGCAATTCAGCTAATACTGCGCGAGAGCGGACCCAGATCAGGCCACAACCAAGACTCAGGGTCAGCACGAACCCGATGCCGCGTACGCTCAGGTGAAAGTAATCCCAACCGCTCTCATCATCACGTTCACGGAACATCACCCAGCCCGCGAACAGGATCATGAGCGGGAAGACGTAGGCGAAGCGCCCGAATAGATACAGCGCGATGTCCGCGATCCAAGCGCCGACGATCCCGCCTTGATTGCGGATCGGATCAGCGGTGCCGGTGTGCGACCAACCCGGATCGGAGGGATGATGCGACCACAGCGCGATCAGCAGGAATAGCGCGATACCACCGAACGCGATTAGGATCCCTTCTTTAACCCGTTGCAGCACTTGAGACGATACCGGATCGACTAAGTTTGGTCGCTTACGAACCGCCTGCGCCATTCGTTAATCCCAGTTCTCCAAAGTTCTAATAACACTATGTTACATATGATATTTTATAATACCGCTTCTCAGCCGAAATGACCAGAGAACCGGTTTCCGGCCGCACCAATGGTTAATTCCCCGGTTGGGGCCGCGGTCGGGGCGCCGGCCCTGCTCGAGCGATGGTGAAATTGCTAATTATCTCCGTTAGTTGCGCCTGGTTAGGCGTCGCGCTCCTGGTGTATCTTTTACAGACACAGCTGATCTTCCGACCGACGCGCGCGCTGCATGCCACGCCGGCGGCGCTCGGCCTTGGCTTCGAAGACGCCTACATCCCGACCGCCGATGGCCAACGGCTCCATGCCTGGTTCGTCCCCCATACGGCGGCATCGGCTACCGTCCTGTTCTTCCACGGCAATGCCGGCAACATCGCCGATCGCCTAACGACCGTCGCCCGGCTGCACGAACTCGGTTTGAACGTTCTCATGCTCGAATACCGCGGCTACGGATTGAGCAGCGGACGACCGAGCGAACGCGGCACCTATGCGGACGCGACGGGCGCCTGGCGTTACTTGACCGTGGAACGACAACATCAACCGAGCGACATTATCATTTATGGGCGATCGCTGGGGGGAGCGGTCGCGATCGAGCTCGCCTCGCGGACGGCGCCGCGCGCGCTCATCGCCGAATCGACTTTTACCTCAGTCGCGGACATCGCCGCCGAGATTTATCCCTACTTGCCAACCCGCCTGTTGCTCCGCTACGAATATCCGAGCGTCGATCATATCCAACGAGTCTCGGCGCCAATACTCATCGCCCACAGCGAAGACGATGAGTTGATTCCATTCCGTCACGGACAAAGGCTATTGCACAGTGCCCCGGATCCCAAGCGCTTCTACCGGCTGCGCGGCTCCCATAACGAGGCGTTCGTACGTTCGGGACACGCTTATTACCGCTTTCTGGACCAGTTCGTCGGCAGGGCCGCTACCGATGGCTCCCACGATTGACCGTGACCGGGTCTCGTGACAGTCTAATTATCTGTTCTAAAGACTGCCTCACTTTTGTGCTGATACCTGCGCCCATCGCCCCGCGCTTGATCCTGACTCTTCTACACAAATAATTGAACTATTTGAAGTCATC
>CAZFZX010000166.1:0-8933 GCA_964523765.1 uncultured Enterobacteriaceae bacterium | reverse complement strand
ATTGATACGGCATCAACGCTGACTGATCAGGATTTGAGATCCGGTATTTAGAGGGAAGTACGGCAGTCCACCGCGCAATTACGACACTTTGATCGCGCGCATGGATAGCCTGGTCGCGCCTTCCGATTTAGGCGCGGTGAAAGATTTGATCACCTCGGCGGTGAAAGAACAACAACGATATTTTGCGGTGCTCGACTCACACCGCAAACTTGAATTCGATGCCGGTAATCGATTCGTGCAGAGTTCGCACGGAAAGCTGATCCACGCCTACCGACTGTTGATGTCTCGGTACCCGCAAGAGAACGCACACAACAAGAAAGCATTTTTTGATCACCTCTGCGCGTTGGATTTCATTTAGCCCGTAGTTTGCGGGCCGTTCCGACCGGCGCAACGCAACGCTCGACCAGTCGCCACTTGCCATTGCTGCTGTGCTTGTTCGGGTATTTTGGTGACGGGTGCCTGCCCCCAGATCGGCACTGAACTGACTGTTGTGCGGCAACTAAGACGCGGTATCGAAAACGTACTGTCTACGGACAGACGGCTACCTGAAGACCGCCGGGCAGGACAGGGCCCGGTCGAGGTTCTGGATGTAACCGATCCGGGCGCTTAGGCAAGCATTACAATCGACCGACGTTTCGCTCCGTGCGATCCGACGTACAATAGGACCTGTTTACCTTTCGTCGACACGGGTGTTGCCCCTGTTTGCGTCCAACCGTGTTATCGGTCGCTTATGTAGCGGGGCTACACCGCCCTCCCTCTGGCTTGCTGGGCCACAAACAGGAGCACAGCAGCGGCGTCGACGAAAGGTAAACAGCCTCTGAGTATTCGACGGGAATGGACCATGATCAAGAAAGCCTACGCTGATACACCGAGTGGACAAATCCACTATTACTACGGCGGGCCACCGGACCGGACGCCGATTGTTTTCATGCATCAAAACGTTAGCGGGGCGAAAACGTATTTGCCGACGCTGGAAAAGCTGGCCGATACGCACCATTGCGTGGCTCTCGACTTGCCCGGTTTCGGCGGATCCTTCGACCCGCCCGAGTTCGATTCGATCAGCCGATTGCGCGAATACACCATGGAATTCGTCGACGCAATGGGGATCGGAGAGTTCCATACCTTCGGCAATCACACGGGAGCGGCGATGGCCGCGGAAGTAGCATCGCTCTACCCTGACCGCGTGAAGAGCTGCATGATGATGGGGGCAACACTGTTGACCGAAGAACAAGCCGTTCCTTTTCGCGAAGAGTTCAGTGGTTCAGTCGGACCGTCTCACGATGCCGCATACCTCAGGGCCACCTGGGACTACATATACAACCTTGGCGGCAACCTCGACCTCGACAATATGAACGACGAATTCTGCGCCGCGCTGCGCGCGTGGAAAGTCCGCGGGATGATCTACCGCTGCGTGTGGGACTATCGGTTTGATCTGTTTATCCAGGAGATCAAATGCCCGACGTTGCTCGTCTGCGCACCAGACGACGTGCTCTATATCGGGCACAAGAACGCGGCGGCGGCACTACCGAACGCGAAAGCGGTAGATGTTAAGGGTACGAACTTTGAACCCTATTTCGACCCGGACGGTGTAAGTAACGCCATCAAGGATTTCTTAGACGAAAAAGGATTGCGCTAAGCGCTAGGGAACCTATGATTCATTCTGGGACAGTCGGATTGCGATTCAAAATGGTTCGACTCGAGGCGCGGATCGCAGGCAATAGCCGGGACTATTGGCAAGATCCGCAACGCCGAGAGGGGCGATTTTGAACGCAAGGCGACGTTCCACGAATTAATCAGAGGTTCCCTTGGTGTCTGTGCCGCAGATCATTCTTCCGGGATCCGCGTCGACACCACGCGACAGGGCGCGGTTCCCCGAATACGCGGCCAACCACGGGCCGCCGCCGAAGCCCTACGCCTTCTTCCGGCCCGAAAAATATTTCCCGGCGTCGTCTTCCGTAACTTCGTCGACGCTGATGCCTCCGCTGGCGTTGTTTACGTTGTCGGCCAGCTCCTTTTTCAGGAACAAGCGCAACAGGCCCGTCAGTTCTTTCTCCAGCGCTCTATCTTCCAAATGCGGAATGATCACCGGGAAACTACCGAGGCCCAGCAGCGTATCGTCGAGCAATACCAGTGGCACGCCCTTATGGACATCCAGAATTTTCAGGAACACAGAATAATAAGTTCCTATCAGACCGTATTTGTCGTCGCGTTGCACCTGGTCGAGCATCTTTTCCCGGGACAGGGAAAGAATATTGTTTCTGATCCGGTAGTCCGAATCACTTATTGCCAATTCGTCGAACCACGATCCGTAAAACGTCATGCTGTTCGCCCACCCGATCCCAAGTTTTGGATCGGGTAGGCCGACGCGGCCGATCAAAAGCGGATCGGGATCCGTAAAGGAACCCATTGGCTGGAGTGTCAGCTCTCCCGCCTCGGTTTTTATTCGATTTATCGAAAACGAATCGGCCTTTCGAAGAGCGATAAACGTTTTCTTTAGACCCATGATCGACAGGGCCTTCGCAACGGTATTACGGGAAAAGGCGGGCATGGGACAACGCTCGGTACGTGCTCCTCTCGGCCGATGCCGAAATTACTTATTGACTGCAACACGGGCGTCTGACGACGCCCTTACTCGAAAGATAGCCGAATACCGTCTGCAGCGATGTTAACATGTGTTACTGGTCCGGAACGCGGACCCCGGGTACCCGACAGAACCGCGAAGTTGTGGTAGCCGGCGGCGCTAACCGGAACAGTGCCGGTGCCCGTTCTCAGTCCGCGCTCGATAGCGTTTTAGTAATACTGTTCTTGATCAAGCAGGGTTATTCGTGGTGAAAACATCCCAACGAAGCTTCCCCGCGCCTCGTTCCTTTTTCAAGATCACCACCTACTTCCCGACGTCGATCTTGTTGCCCTTGACATCCTTTAAGATATGGGTGCCGAGTTCCCCTTTTCTTAATCATTTTTGGTTTCGTCTCTTGGCCGCGGTTAGTAACGACGCGTAACTCACCCCGGGACGGTTGTCGGTAGTTGTCGGTAGGTTGTACTGATTCCAGCCGGCGATTCCCTTGGACATGGCGGACACGTTGGTGAATCGATCCGCCATCAGCACCTTTGCCGACTCGACCGCACGTTCGCCATCATCCGCTCCCACAATGATCCGTGAAGCCTTGCCGAACACATCGTTCATCACCAGCAGAAAACTGTCGTTCGAATGTACCGCTTTAGTCGTCGGATGAAAGAATACCAGCGGCACATTAAAAACCCGAGCCGACTTCGGATGCGAGACGGCAAATTCCACGACCGAACGCACGTCGACGTAATTTGCCCGCGGGTCTTCGTTCAACACGGCGAAAGCTTCGAGCGGATTCACGATCATCGGCTCCATCGAATCAATCCGGCACGGAGAATTCGGGCACCAGCGGCGGAATGATCTGGCACAGGCGGCGCTCCGGGTACGGCGGACCGCCGTTCAAAGTATATACAATCGTGCCTGAGTCCTCGCCAACCTCAACCTCCTCGAGATGGTGATGCAGAATCGGACCGTCCGGCGATAGCGCGAATATGCACTCGAGCACCTTGCGCGCCGGGATCCGGCCGTGCGCGGGGTGGAGCAAACTTTCAGGTTTTTTTTGCTCGATCATCTTTCCCTCTCACGTTCATGGTATTCTACGGCCCGCTTGGCCCTTCGGCCAAGCCGTCTCAAACTGTCCGGCCGCTTTTTCCTTGACAGCAAAGCGGCTTGCCGTTTAGATCTGAAAGGCCATACCGGAGACTTATCTTCATGTCCGCACGGCCTCAAAAAGAACTCGTCAGCGGCGAAACCTGGTACGAAACCGGTGAAGAGATCCCCAATGTCCGAAAAAAGCTCTTCGCGCTGCGCAATCAATGTACCGAGTGCAACGTTTGCGAGGTTGCCTGCTCGCTCGTGCACTCACCTGCCGGGGAGATCAATCCGCAGCTCTCAAGGATACGGATCGACCGGGCGCCGGGCGAACCGAGCAAGGTCAACGAAAGCGGCCTCGGCTTCGTCGCAGAGATCTGCCACCATTGCGGCAACCCCCCACCGTGCGCCGATGTCTGTCCGACCACCGCTTTCTATTACGACCCCGAGACGCGCGCCGCCGTCATCGATCAGGATCGTTGCATCCGGTGCATGGAATGCGTGCCGGCCTGCCCGTTCGACGTCATCTTCGTAGCGCCCGACGGCGAATTACTGAAATGCGACCTGTGCGCCGGCGATCCGGTGTGCGTGAAGGTGTGCTCCACGCGACCGGAGCTGCTGAACCCAGGTAAGCGATACAACCGCGTCCCCGTACTTTTCTATGAAAGACAGGCCGATTTTAACCGGGCCGCACGCGAAAAACCGGTCGCGCGCGACGAACTCGGTATGATGCAGGCTATGCTGGAACGGGGCGAGATCAGCACCGGCGCGTAGGGACGATCCGATCGATGGAAAGCAACCTTCTGAGAGTAGACCTGACCAGCGGCAAAATCAGAAATGAAATCATTCCGCATTCGGTATTCGAACGCTGGGTCGGCGGCTCCGGGATCAATAACTGGATCATGTGGGAGCATTTTCTTCATCACGATATCCATTGCGACCCTCGAAGCCCCGACAACATCTTCGTCTTCGGGATCGGCCCGCTCGCGGGGTCCGGCGCGGGCAGCGGCGTCAAAGGTCGCATCACGTTCAAGAGCCCCAGCTACGGGATTTTCGGCGACTCGGCCGGCGGCGGGAAATTTCCATACATCGTCCGATTCACGGGATACGAATATATCGCGATCACCGGCCGTGCCCCAAAGCCGGTTTACCTTCACATCTGTAACGACGAGGTGTCGCTCAACGACGCGAGCCATCTATGGGGTAGGAACACCAAGGATACCCACGAGCTTCTGCGCAGTGAATTAGGCGATTATCCATCGCAAACACACACGCTCTGCATCGGCCAGGCCGGCGAAAATCAGGTCGGCATCGCGGGGGTCGTATCCGATGCGCTCCGCATTCATGCTCGCTGCGGCGGCGGCGCAGTGCTCGGCTCAAAAAACCTCAAAGCGATAGCCGTTCAGGGAAACGGCGCGATCAAGATCGCGCAACCGGACGGCATTATGAAATGGTCGGATCAATTCCGCCGCAGCCTCGACGCTAACGAGGCGGTGTACGGATTCAAGCGCCGCGGCACGCTGGGCGCTGTCGAGATGTATCAGCATATCGGTAGCCATTTCTGGCGGAACAACCAGGGCAACATGTTCCGCGGTCGCGAGATTACCTCGGACAACTGGGTGGAGCGCTTTCACAAATACTCCGAGGTCTGTTCGGCGGACTGCTTCATCGCCTGTGACGCAAAGTACCAAATCGACGGCGGCGAAACGGACGGCGCAAAAAAGTATGTCGGCGAAGTTTTCCGTCGACCCGAATACCTGACCACCGGCAGCGCAGCCGGCGCACTCGATGTGCGCGACTGGGCCGAAGTCGCCCACTGGGGAAAAATTACAAACGACTACGGCATCGACAATCAAGATCTGAGTTGCTCGATCAGTTTCCTCATGGAATTGAAGCAGCGCGAGCTGATTAGCGACGACGACGTTGCAACACTATTTGGCCATCGCCAGAGCCTAGAATGGGGCAATATGGACGACATAGAGGCATTGGTCGAAAGCATCGTGTTCCAGTCCAACCTTTTTGGGGAACTGTTCGGCGACGGACCCTACAAAGGCGCGCTCCGCTATTCCGAAAAGATGGGTCGGAACTTCATGAAGTACGCGATGTACGGCAAGGGCGGGGCGAGCTTTACCGAAGAGATGAGGCCTTTTCCTACCTGGATGAACAATATGGCGGTTGCCTCGCGCGGGGCGGACCACCTCAAGGGCCTTGGGCTCATCGAGAAATTCCAGCGGCGCGACCTGTCGCAGCGCTATTTCGGCCGGCCGGAGGCCGCCGATCTGAGTATTCCAGATCTCAAGGGTGCCTCCACCGCGATCATCGAGAACCAGGTTGCGCTGCTGAATTCCTATGGGGTTTGCATGTTCCACTGGATGCTCGACCCGGCCGGCTACATGCCCGAAGACTATTACGGCGAAGCGTACCGTTTGATCACCGGTGTCGACCACGATGCGGACTCGCTCATGCGTGACGGCGAGCGGATCTGCAATCTCGAGAAAGCTTTCAATTCCCGTCTCGGCATGCGCCGAGAACACGACACGATCTGCGAACGCTGGATGTGGGAGCCAACCGAGGAGGGCATGTACACCGGCAAGGTCGCGGCCGACATGTTTGAGCAAGTGCTCGACGAATATTACGAATGGCGCGGATGGGACAAGCGCAGCGGACTGCAAACGCGCGGTAAACTGGCGGAACTCGGGCTCGACGATGTCGCAGAAGTACTCGAAACCGATCGTGCGCTGGCGACGGTCAAAACGAACGGCCCGCCCACGTGATCACGATCCACGCCGAATACCATTCGCATTTCAAAGAGATCGCCGGCCGGCCCGGTGATACATTTCAGCTAGAACGGCCGCTGGTCTCCGAACTCGCGACATTGCTGACCGAGAAATACGGCGAAAGAATGTCGAACCTGCTGCTCGATCCTACTGGCAAGAAACTCAACGCCAACGGCACGATGTACATGGGCTCCGGGGGTCGCCGGATCGATATCGACGACATCCTCGAGGACGGTGAGACGATCGCGTTTCTGGTGGGAATTGCCGGGGGTTGACGCGCAGTCGAGTCACGCCGGCCGATGCCGGTATCGCGCCGCAATAGCGAGCCGCCTCTGTGAAATGCGGGTTAAGCCGTCTTCTCTTTGACGAATGCCCCGAGTCGATCGATCGCTTCCTGCCCCTTGTCCAGCATTGGCGCAAACAGGTGCCATACGTGCACCATTTCGTCCCACACTTCCACCGTAATATCCACGCCTGCGGCTTTCATTTTGTCTTCGAGACGCGTGCTGTCATCGAGCAAGACCTCGGCGTCGCCGACGTGGATCAAGAGCGGCGGCAGCCCGCTGAAATCACCATTAATCGGCGATGCCAGCGGGCTTTTGGGATCCGCACCTCCCAGATACACCCCACCCATCTCGAGCAGGATCTCTTTTTGGACCATGGGGTCGACGGCGGCGCGAGACTCGATAGAGGCGCCGGTGCACTCCATATCGGTCCATGGCGAAATCGGTACGGCGCACGCTGGCATCGAAACGCCCGCGTCGCGCAGCGCGAGCAAGGTCGCGATCGTGAGACCGCCCCCCGCCGAGTCGCCCGCGACAGCGATACGATTCGCCGGATATCCCTGCTCGAGTAACCAGCGATAGGCCGCTACCGCGTCATCGACTGCTGCGGGAAACGGATGCTCCGGAGCCAACCGATAGTTGATCGCCAATACTCGTGCGCCGGTCGCCTTCGTGATCCGTTCGATCATGGGACGATGCGATTGCACCGATCCGATCAGATAACCGCCGCCATGCAGGTACAATAAGACGCGTGACGGTTCGCCGCCGGAGACATCGAACCATTCGCTGTCGACGCCGCCGGCGTCGACCGGTATCGACGAGACGTCGTCGAGACTCGGAAACATGCCGCCCATCGAGTCGAATCCCGAGCGCATTTGCTCCAGCGATGCACCCTCGGGTATCACTGGATTTTCTTTCAACATGATTCGGATCTGTTCGATCTGGGCGTTCGCCATGGTGGTTTCCTCCTCGTTCGACATTCTAATGCGTACCGGAACCTTCCTCGGTACCGTGGCACTCAAGTGTACACGGGTTGTGCGGAACAGATTTGTTCCCCGCCGCGTCCCGCTTCGATTATTGCGATTTATTCAAATAAATCGACGGAAATAGGCGTCACCGGCCTTGGCTAGCAGTCCGTCAGGACCCTCGAAGTGCGCTTCGAGGTAGGCTGCCGCTGGTTCGTGCAGCAGACGGTAAAGGCGCGCGGTCAAATCCATGGCAGCGCGTCCTGACCAGATCTCCGGCAGGAGTTCGTCCGGCAGATCGGCTGTCTTCAACAGAATCCGCCGGTACTCGTGGACTACGATCGTCTGCAGTTGGAACATTTGCGCGGCCTCGTATCGGCGAGTCTTCTCAAGGACATTCAGCACGGGGATAAAACTCGCGACGAAGTTCTGGTAGCGGGTTTCGAGTTCATCGAGTCGCCACGATTGTTGCATTACGCGTTTTAGCACGTCTCGGGACACCGCCGGCGCGGTCGTAGCGCACAGGGTCACCACGAGTTCGTCAAGGCCGAGTTCCCGCAGAGTTTCGGCGAGAGAACCCACATCAGCGCAGGGGTGCGCCAACACGCCGTTCGCGATGCTCCCAAAGCCGAGCCAACTCAACTGTCGTTTGAGTCGGTCACGCTGGTCCGCGTCTGCAAACACTGGCAAGACGAGGGTCCATTGCCCATCCCAAGTGATCGGCCGCGCCTTATAAATGCGGCGCGCACTTTTTTCATATTGCCTTTGGCCAAACTCGGTGAACGAATAGAAACTACGCCGACCGATCCTGACACGAGACAGCCAGCCATCTTTTACCAATCGGAACACGGCAGTACGGATCTGCCGCGCATTGAGGCCGAACGGCTCCAACGCGACAATGAGACTACCGAGCCACACGGAGTTACCGTGCTGGGAGATGGAATTGCCGAACACCGTAACGATGAGCGAGCCGGCGCGAGGTGGTTGCGCTTCGAGGATGGCCTGGAACGCGGTATCGATCGATTTGAGGCGTACGTTCAAAACGATCGGGGTAATCGGAAGCTAGATAGCTGTTCCGAAATATCGATCAGTTTCGGAATAAGGCCCGGCGGCCGTGCATCGTCGCCGTCACCCCGGGCTCGACCCGGTATCCAGTAGATAGAGTCCGCCGCAGGCGGATATTGTTTAACCGGACCCCGGGTCAAGTCCTGTCTCTTGATCGGATCTTTGTCATTTCAATGAGGCA
>CAZFZX010000165.1:0-8941 GCA_964523765.1 uncultured Enterobacteriaceae bacterium | reverse complement strand
GTTCCCGATCATTAACTATTTGTTATTGATCGCTTTTTTGTGGGGAGCTGTCAGACTCCGACCCCTTTTCGAGCTTCGCCGCCACGTGGCGGCGAAGCTGTGCAAAATGGCGGTCTGCGATCCCTAACTCCTTGAGGCGGTCGACGAGCCGAAATAGATACTCGGCATTCGAGCCCAGTCGTCCCGAGGCGCGGGAGATGCGTTCGACTTGCTCATCGACCGGTAGGCGGCCGACGTAATGTTCGGAGTCGCGATTTGCTACAAAGGTAACTGCGCGCCGCGGACCCTGGTCGGTCGATATTTTCAAGACTCGTACTTTGTAGACTGGTAGGGCCGTTTCCCGGTTCCAGAGGATCCGCGTTTCTGCTTCAAGATCCGCCGGCGCAATGCGATAGGCGAGGCCGCTACAACTGCCGCCGCGGTCGAGACCCGCCATCAAACCGGGATATTCGGCGGTCCCGCGGGCTACCTGTGTGTGATGGCAGAAGGCGCGATGATAACCATGAAGTCGTGCGATCTGCTCTTCGGCATAATGGAACGCCGGGTTCCACATCAGCGATCCGTAGGCAAAGACCCAGACGTCGTGCCCCGTTTCGAACTCGGCCAAGACAGCTCGGCGCGCCGCCTCCCGCTCTTCGAGCGGTGTGATCTCAATTTCCGGAAATTCGGCGATCAAACGTTCGATGCCGCCGTCCTGTAGAAACGCCCGGTCGAGTTTCTTCATATCGGCTGTCATGCATCCGGCTGTCGCGGTCGAACTGCCGCAATGGCGAGAGCATAAACCATTGCGCCCGGTGCTTCAGGTGTTCGGCGAACAGTCTTCGAGGGTGCCGGGCGGTTTATCCCATCCGCCGAGGTTCCGCCACCGCCCCTCTAGCGCTTACGTTTGAGCGTGTTGCGGTCGAAGTCGCGCTCTTCGAGTCCCGTCTTGAACTGGTAGTTGTTCCACATGAGCTTGGTACTCTTGCCGGTCTGATGGTTAGTCATGTCCATCTGGCTCGGGCGCCAGTATTGGTCGAGATATTGCTGCCAACTGCTCGCGGCCAGCGTTTTCAGTTCGGCGTTTTTGCGATCGAAATAGTCGATGCGAATGGCCTGATACATTTCCTTGTCAAGCCATACGATCTGCCGCGTATAGCCCGAATTTTCGTAAACGGGGGAGGCTTCGATCACGAAACAATCGCGTCCGTCGAGCGCATCGTCACGCAGCCATTTGTAGGTATACTTTTCGATTTCCTGTGAAGCCAGGTCCTCGTAGGCAAATTCGCTGCCCATGAAGGGGCCGGACTTGTTCGCCGAGGCGATACGCTTGACCCTTTTCAAGGCCGGCAGGTATAGCCACTGATCGTCAGGTTTCAGCGCGTGGGTGTAACTCAGGAACGCCGTGCCCTTGATGTCTTTTGGCGAGTCGAACACCGATAGGCTTTTGTCGCCATCACCCTCGACTTCGAGCGTATCGATGCGTAGTGCTCGCTCGCTTTCCTGGCCCTGTTTATTGCGGAGGACCATCTTCAGTTCGGCCTTGAGATCGGTCCAACCCGTATCTCTTTTATCCGCCTCCTGGACGATGGCGAGGCCCTTTTCTTCGGGGGTTTCGGCTAGTACGCTAAGTGGCAGTAGCGCGATCAACAGTGCTGTCATCGAACGACGCATGAGTCTCTTTCTCCTCTAGTTTCATCAACAGGGGCGGCAACATCAGGAACACCATGATCAGCGCAATCGTGATGATCACGGCGGTCATCAGTCCCATCCCGGAATTCATCTCGAAACTGGACGTGGCGAGTACCGAAAAGCCGACCACGAGCGTTGCCGTGGTGACGACGAGGGCACGGCCGACGGTACGGAAGGCGTAGCGCACGGCTGCCGGCGCGTCGAGTCCGCTTTCGCGGCGGGCGCGCAAATATTTGGACAGAAAGTGCACGGTGTTGTCAATCACGATACCGAACGTCATGCCGGCGACGAGTGATAGCGAAAGTCCGATTTCGCCGACGAAGATGCCCCAGATGCCGAAACCGACGGCGGCCGGCGCGAAGTTCGGCAGGAGGCTCACGAAACCCAGCTTGGGCGAGCGCAGGGCGAGCATGAGTATGCCGGAAATCAAGATAAACGCTACCGTGGTGCCGACGATCATGGCGTAGATGTTGCGCTGGCCGATATGAGAGAACATGAGGCTGATGCCCGCGCTTTCGGTCTTCGCGAACGCCGTCGCGTTTTCGGACGCCCAGGCCAGCGCCCGTCGATCGAAGGCGATCATCTCCTGACTCGAGATGACGCCGAGGGTCACCGTCAACTTCGTCGATGATTTGTCGACGTTGATCTGGTTGTTCAGATCGAGCCCATAGGGCAGGGACATTTCGTACAGCAGCAGATATTGCGCGGCGAGTTCGCGGTCGTCGGGGAGCCGGTAATACGCTTCGTCGTCGCCGTGCATGTTCTTGTTGAGTCGTTTCATGACGGTCGTGAAGCGATCGACATGAACGGTCTCCGGTTGCGCTTCCAGCCACACGGCAAATTTTTCGACATCGCGCTGGAAAGCCGGATCGCTGATGCCGCCCGAGCTGCCGGAATCCAGCGAGTAATTGATGAAGTCGACGCCGCTCAGGTTTTCGATCATGAAATCGCTGTCGGTGCGGAAAGAGAGGGACTTATCGAAATAGTACAAGAAGATGTCGTTGAGTTCGTTACGCGGCAGGTTGGCAATAGCAGCGACGATCACGACGCTCATCGCAAGCAGCAGCGAACGGCGTTTCGCGATCACGAATTCGGCCAGTCTCGCCATCATCTCGTCACCGTTTCCTCTGGTCTTTCGGATCCGGCTCGGCATTAGCGTCATTACCGCGGGAAGGAAGGAAACGGTCAAGACGAAGGAGACTAACACCCCGATTGAGACCAGCGTGCCGAGGTGGCTGAACGGCGGCACCTCGGAGAAATTCATGCTCAAGAAGCCAATCGCGGTCGTGACGCTGGCGAGAAACACCGGTTGTAAGTTGACGCGCAGACTCTCTTGCATCGCGTCTAGCTTGGTTTCGCCCTGGTGCAGGCCGCGGGTGAACGTGACCAGGACATGGACGCAATTGGCCACCGCGACGGTGAGAATGATGATCGGCGCTGAGGTCAATATGCCGGTTACCGGGTAGCCGATGTGGCCGCCGGCACCCATCGCCGCGATGATGGAAAACATGATGACGAGAAAAGTGGCGAGGGTACCGAAAAAGCCGCCTACCAGGAGCGCTATCAAGCCCATCATCAGGGCGAAGCTGATGGGCAGCAGCACGGACGAATCGTCCATCGCGACTTCGAAGAACGCCTGGTCCATCATGACCATTCCGCTCAGGTAGATATCGATGTTCGGGTGGCGCTGGTTGAAAGCGGCAACGGTTTCGCGGACGAACCCGGCGATTATCTGCGTCGCGTCGGCGCGCTCGCCGTCCGGCAGCTGGACGGTGACATTGATGCCGGTGACGTGGCCGCGTTCGGAGATGAGGCGCTTTTTGAGCGCGGGCTCGGCGAGCGTTGCCGCGCGCACCTTGGCAAGCGCCTCATCGCTGAGCGTCTGCGAGTCCTTGGCCATGTCGCGGACGATGAGATCGTCTTCCTGCGCCTCCGTGTATTGGAAATTTGTGATCGAGTCGACCCGGTTGGAGTAGGGGACCTGCCACGCCGCCGCCGTCAGTTCCTCGATCGCCGTCAGCGTATCGCGCGTGAATACGTTGCCGTCACGCGGTGCGACGACCATCACGACGCTGTCGTCCTTGACGTAGGTGTTTTCGATATTCTCGAAGGCGAGGAGTTCGGGGTTGTCGTCACTGAAGAAAACGCGGTAGCTCGTATCGAAGCGCAACTTGGCACCGCCGTAGCCGAGCGCGGCGACTACTGCCAGGCAAACGACGACGATCAGCAGACGGTTGCGGATGACCCAGCCGGCGTAGAGGGCTTCGAATTTGTTCATAGGGAGAATTTTGTCAGAGTAGGGCCGCGTTCATTGTGTCCGCGGCGAAGAATCACGACGGTTTCGACCGCGCGCCGTTGAGTAGCAACGCAACGACGCCTTTCGCCCGTTCGTCGAATTCCTCGCGATCGTAGAGACCGATGAACAACGGTATATCGAACATCACGAAGGCGCTGTGCAGGTAGCGCGCGCAGGCGTCGACGTCGTCGACCGTGAATTCGCCGCACGCGTTGCCGGCGGCAAGGATCTCTCCGAGTAAACTGTAATGAACGGCATTTTTGGTGTGCAGGAGAGACGGCCGTTCGCGTGCGATATGGTCGACCAGTTCACCGACCATCGCCTCGGGTCCGGCGAGGTTGTGACTGTCGTCGACGAGTTCGAGGGCGTAGCGGACAAGTTTCTCGCTCGGGGTGTGTTCCGGGGCGTGGGCGACGGCGCGTAAGCGTTCCAGCCGCTCATCCATGCAGCGGGCAGAGCATTCCGCGACGATCTCCTGTTTGTTGTCGAAATAGCGGTAGAGGTTGGCGGCGGACATTCCCGCGTCGTTGGCTATTTCTGCCATCGTCGTTTTGTGAAAGCCGAAACGCAACAGTCGGGCCTCGGCAGCATCAAGAATATTTTCCCGGACCTCGCCGGGGTCTTGCGGGCCGTGGGCGTGAGAAAGCGGCATAAATCAGGAGGGAGTGAATACTGAACGATTAATATAATATTTATCATTTCCCGGGTCAACGCGCCCCGCATCGGTCAGCGCCGGCCGCGGCACCGACACAAGCCCCGTGTTACCTGCCTTCACCGGCCGATTCCTTTTAACTATCTGTGATAACAATTGTGAGATACGTCAACTAGTTATATGAATATTAAGCCATTTATAGTCATTACTCTTTACTTGGTTTGCACTCGGCCCGTAGTCGCGGCGAATGTCTGTAACGCGGGCCTCAGGGGAATTTCGGCTGGAACCGGCGCTTTCCCGATAGCCCGATCCCCGGTGTAACCGTTTCCGGCAACGGGGCGGCCAACACGATGTACGGGCGCGCGTTCTATGACGAGGCAGCCGCGCGTTTGTCCGTCTATTTACAATCGATCGCTGTCAGCTGGTCGAATGACTTTTGAGAAAGCGCCACCTCGCCGTTGCAGCGCGATTGTAGCGGTGTACGATGGAGTAACAAAAATGATTGGCCTTGGGCGCTTCACTATGGCGACTCTCATTTCCGGAGATTTTCTCGGCGGACCGAGTGCTGCCCGTGCCCGCGTGGCGATGTTCTGCGGGGCTTGTCCTCATCCGCCGATAGGCCGCCTGATGAACGCCTCCGAATACCTCGCGGCTTTTGGTTTTGCCGCGCTCATCGCTCTCAGCGCCAACGTCGGTGCAACACCGGCCGACGAAGAGCGATGTCGGGTGGTCGCGATGGCCGCAGCCGCGGAAATAAAGGCGGCCACGTCCGAACCGTTATCGGATCAGGTGTTGCTCGCCGCAAGAGACGGTGCATTTCGCGGTTGCATGGCGGCTTCGACTCCGCCCGTTGCGAAAGAGCGAGCCTTTGGCCCGGCGCAACCCGAGGCGGCTCGCGCCGATGGCCCGGCTGTCGCCGACGACGGCGCGCGCGAACAGGGCGCGAAATCGCGAACCGGCGGCTTGTTTGATTTTCTCACCCGTGAGTCGAAAAGGACCTCGGGACATAAGCGATTGCAGCGGCGGGGCAAGTTTTGAGCCGCTTAGCGCGTTCGCTAACGATTAACCGAGAAATGCGTCGTTAGCTAGTCCACGATTTGTTCGCGGCTTACCGATTCCAGTTCGGGTATTCCCTGTTCGTCGATCATCGAATCGAGCACTTCCTCCCACCCGGCGATCCTCGGTCTTTGTTAAGCGTCCGCCACATGACTGAAGAATTCAACTTCGCCGGTTTCCAGTAAGTACTCGCCGCCGACAACTAATAGACCCTCGTTCTGAATGAGTTTTTCCAGAAGTTCCGATCCGTGTCGGAGGTGGCTTACCGAAACGGCGACGTTAGCGCGAACCGCGTGCTCCATGAGAGCATCGACGTCGTGACGCAGTTCGGTTTTCAGTAATGGCTCGACGGACGGTCGCACCCGGTCAACGATCGAGCGCAAATTGCGTGACTGGTTTTCGCTCGGTTGCTGAAGTTCTTCGAGCGTCGCGAGTATGGCCCCGCACTGGCTGTGGCCGAGCACGACGACGAGCCGCGTACCGTAGCGCTCGGCCGCAAATTCTACGCTGCCGATTTGCGAGGGTGCCACGACGTTGCCGGCAACGCGGATGACGAAGAGATCGCCTAAGCCCTGGTCGAATACGATTTCTGCGGGTACCCGCGAGTCGGAACATCCGAGGATGATCGCGAACGGCGACTGTGTATCCAGCGCCTCGCGCTGCTCAACCGTCCGGTTAGTGGTACCACAGCGCTCGCCGGACGCGAAGCGTCGGTTCCCCGCCCGGAGACGTTCGAGTGCTTCGGCCGCCGATACCATCGATGTCTTGAACCTCTCTTAGTCGTGCGTAAACGGGTTGGACTTTACAGGAGCGCGCCAGTATACCGAGTTGGCCTAATCTCAGATAGGAGCGGACCGATGCCCGGAAAGAAGCGGGGCGCGCGATGCGCCCCGAGATGACAATGTGTCGGTGACAAAATCGAACCATCACGATGGGCCGGTCGAAATTTCATTCAGGATCGGTCACGAGTTCGACGTTCGTGACGCCGCAATCTCTGAGCCGCAGGCGACGCCTCCGCGCCTGCAGCCCGGCTGCCCGACACCGTTGCGCCGACGATTTTCCTCCGGATGTGCCGACCAACCCGTTTTGGAGTCGGCCGCTTCGGACTAGCCGTGCCGGGTTCCCGCGAAACCTATGTCTCTACCGGTCCCAAAAACGCCGAACTTACCCGCCCCAACTGCTGCCGACAGTGAAAACAAACCCTTCGCAGAGGTCATCGTTGCCGCCGGCGAGAATGTCGTCGCAATCGTCGCCACCCTCGAACCATGAAACGGCAAAATCGAGTATCCCGAATGACTTGGATAGTTCTATGGAGTAGTAGAAGTAGTCGTAACCGCCGGTAAACGATTTGTCTCCTTCGACATCGAGGTAGTTCATGTTGGCGGTGAGTCCGAAGCCTTGCGGCAGGGAGAAACCAATGAAGCTTTCGATGTGGATACCGTCGTCATCTTCGCCGAAATAGTCCGGCGACCAATCGAAGCCGATGCCGATGGACGGTTCGAGCGAATAGCCGTCGAACGTGTAGTCCAGGTTGCCGTAGACCTCGAAGTAATCGTATTCGCCGAAGCCGGTGTTTTCGTCGTGGTCGGGATAGTAATAGTACAGGCCGCCGATATCCCAATTGATGCCGCCGGAAAACGTACCGGAAAATCCGCCGTAGAGGTTCGTTTCGACCGACGCCGGGCTGTTGATCTCCAACCCCGGGAATTCGATCGAAGACGCCCAGAAACCGACATAAGCCCCGAGCGGCGTGTACTCGTAATCGAACCCGCCCTGGATCGCGAAGTCCTCATCGGACTGCGTCAGGCCGCGGAACTGGTATTCCGTTGCCAGCAAAACGTTTGCACTAAATGAGTGCGGCGAGTCTTCGCCGGCGGCCGCTACGTTGAGGGCCTGGGCGGTTACGATCGCGACGATAATTGTTGAAATAAACCATTTCATGGATGAAGTCCTCCTTTCCACTGAACACTGTCAAAAATCTCCGAATGCCGCGTTATCAGTTTCTTGTGTGCGCCGCCGCATCCTGCATAAGTCCTAAGCAGTAGTTGTGCCATATATAATAAAATATTATTTATTAATCTATTATAGACGTTAAATAATAAATTACATTAAATAAAGAAGTGCCGCGACCGGCCGAAATGCTCCCTTGTTGAACCAATAATAGGAGGCGCGCACGGTTTTGGTGCGGATCCGTCCTCGCCGCCCCGGTTGCCGTCTTTCTCGACCCCGGCTGCCGATGTCACGGTTGGTTCAGGTGTCGGCTAGGAAATCAGTAACCATGCGCGAGAACGAAGCGGCGCGCTCGATTTGCGTCCAATGGCCGCACCGGCCGAAGACATGCAACTGCGAACGTTCGATCAATTCGACGAAGCGCAGTGAGTTACTTAAGGGGATCACTTGGTCATCGCGGCCGTGAACGATCAGCGTTTCGTGCGGTAGGGCGGCGATATCGGCCTCGTCGCTGGCCATGGCCTCTATCCAGCGTTGCCGCGGCGCCGGAAACATCTCGCTGTATGCCTCCTGTACGCCGGGGCGAACGCTCGCCGCGTAGCGCATGCGGGCGAGGTCATCGCTCACGAGGTCACGATCGTAGGCGAAGATATCGAGCAGTCCGCGCATGTTTTCAACCGATGGAGTGTAACCCCACACCGCGTCGAGACCGGCTGTCAATTCGAAGTTGACACCGACGGCTCCCATGAGAATGAGGCGGCGAACCCTGGCCGGATGCCGGATCGACAGCGCCAGTGCTACGCCGCCGCCGAAAGAATTGCCGATCAGGTCGACTTGGTCGAGGCCGAGTGCGTCGAGGAAGCCGAGCGCGTGGTCGATCCAGGTGTCGATCGTGTATTCAATGTCCGCAGGGCGTTGGGTGTAGCCGAAGCCGACCATGTCCGGGGCGAGGGCGCGGTGGTGTTTCGCGAGTTCGGGGATCGTCAGCCGCCAGTTGGCCCAGCTGCTGACGCCGGGTCCGGAACCGTGGATTAACAGTACCGGCGAGCCGCGGCCGACGTCATGGTAATTGGTGTCGATGCCGGCGGCATCGATCGATTGTCCGATTTCCGGATTCTCAGATGTGTTCATAGGCGCTCCGTGGAATCTGTCTGCTAGCGAGACTAATGTGACACCGGAGCTGCCGCCTGACAAGAACGTGCCCTCGCCCGGCGCGCGCGGCCGGCGTCGGTCCCCAACCCCTAGCCTGCATTATTCATGGACCCACGGCTGCGGACGCGGATCTGCCTGCATCTACGGCGTTGCGCGAACAAATC
>CAZFZX010000164.1:0-9014 GCA_964523765.1 uncultured Enterobacteriaceae bacterium | reverse complement strand
TAGCCAGCCCACCTCTTCGTTCTCCTCGGCTGCTGCTCAGAAAAAGACGCTTAGATTGTTGGACGTTATCAGGGTTTGATCCAGGTGAATCGTCCGCCGCGCGATCTCGAAACCGTAAGGGTTCTCCGCGCGCCGCAGGAGGTCCTTGCGTCCGCCGACAAACAGGTCGACCTGGCGTTCCAGGCGCGAACGGTGCAGGAAAAAACAACAGCCGACTTCGAACTCGATCGGGTTTTCGGTCGTACTTACGCGTACGTTGTTCACCATGTGGCGGGTGCGCGACGGCGGTTCTTCGGCCCAGGCCCGTCCCGTCTGCAAGCGCTTGATGCGCCATAGCAGCGATTGTTTGTCTTCGTCGAAATGGGCAACCTCACCTGCTTGCGACATTTCGTGATCCCGATCGCGGTGCATCCGGTTGAAGCGGACCGGCATCAGGTAATGGATGTCGTCCGCCAGCAACCCGTACCAGTCCTGGAACCGTTGTTGATCCAAAAAGTCCGCTTCGGTGTACAGGAACTGTTCGATCTCGAATTGCAGGTCGGGCGTGACCGGTCCCGGTTCTCGCTGACTGACTGCTGCCGTTGTCGTCATGAGTTTGCCCCCTTAGGCGGCCGCGTCGGCAGCAACGGCGCGGGTCAGTTCGTCCCAGTCCGCCGCCGCCAGCATCCGCGCCCAATGTTGATAGAAACCGCGCGCGGCCTCTTCGCCGTACACGTAGTTGGTGATCCCCGGGAAGTCCGGATTGTCGCGGCCGGCGTGGCCCTTGCCCATGGCGACGTTAAATCGGGTCGAGCGCGATTTGTGGCCGCGCAGTACGCGCTGTATCTCGACCCAGTTCTCGCCATCGTCCTGTTCGAAAACCCCGCCCGCGCTGAACGTCCTCAGGACGCCGATGCGATACGCTTCCTTGACGTCGTCCGGTGCATCGCTGTCGACGACCGTCAGCGCCCAGATCTCGACCTCGTCCGGCCCTTTTGGGTGCCAGGTACGCAAGGTTTGGATGCCGGGGAGGAACGACAGGTTCGGGAAGATCGTCATGTGCATGGCGTTGATCTTGTCGGTCCGGGGTGATCCGAGGCGTTCGCGTACCTTGTCGCGCACCGGCCCCAAGTGATAGCCGGCGGCTTTTTCGCCGAGGACCGCCGCCATCACGGCGCCGCCGCCATCCGGCGTCGTGAAAAATCCGGTGCCGTGGCCGCCGTGGGCCGATCGGAACTGAACCCCTTCCATCGGGAAGGCGGCGTCTGCCCGCGAAGCATTCTCCGGCATTCGAGCGATCACCGGCGACATGTGAGAAAAAGGGACGTGGTACATGTCGCTGCAGAATTGCTCCGCCGCGAACTTCCAGTTGCAACCGATGGTCCACTTGTGGATTCCGCCGAGGGCTCGGTACCCCCTTCGCAACGGTCGAGAAAAGTTTCCATGTACCAGGCGGTGTCGCCTAGATAGTCCAGCAGAGAAGGCGCTTCCAGATCCCAGGTGCCGAACACGAGGCCCTTATATGCCTCGATCCGCGGTACCTTGACTGGGCTCCATTCGCTTTTGTCGATCTCGCCGTGATAGGCCTCTTGCTCGAACGGGACCATCACTAGCTCGCCCGACATGTCGTGGACCCAGCCGTGGTAGGAACAAGTAAAAGACTTGGCGTTACCGCATTCGGCGCGGCACAGCCGCATACCGCGGTGGCGGCACTGATTGAGGAATGCGCCCACGCTGTTGTCTTTCTGGCGCACTACCAGGATCGAGTCTTCGCCCATGTAGGTATTGAGAAAGTCGCCCGGGTTCGGGATCTGTGTCTCGTGGGCGAGGAAAAGCCAGGCTCGTCCGAAGACGCGCTCGAGCTCCAGGTCGTAGAGACTCTGGTCGGTATAAATTGTCGGATCAACCGAGCTACCGTCGCCGCCCACCTGGTCGAACAGCTTGTCGCGAGACCAGTTGGCGGCCGCCGACACCGGGTTCGAGCCGGTATCGTCGTGGTCAGATGAAGATTTTGGCATTGCGGGTGCTCCTTTTCGGAAAGGCTCGGTGTCCGAGAAAACCCTTGTTAGGCAAGAGACTATTCTGTCCAGCCGAATGCCGAGTCGACAAAACTCCGACTTCGGCATACGCTCGGCTTGGAGGAAACCATAGGTCGGCTAGTGTAGATTTGACCTTCGGACGAATCATTCCCCGGCGGTCCGCGTTTTTTGTCGGATCGTCCGGGCCGATTCAATGGTGTTGAAGGAGCGCGCCGTGGATCCATTTCCCGACATCCGCATGGACGGCGTCTGCTATGGCTTCGCCGAGTTCGCACCTCCGTGGTGTGTGGTGGTGCCGCGTAGCGACCATGCACACCTCTACGTCGTGAGGGCGGGCGAATGCTGGTTCGAGTCCAGCGAAGGGTCGCCGGATCCTATCCATGTGCGCGCGGGGTCGATCGTCGGTGTCGCAGGCGGGCAGGAGGTAGTTTGGCGAGATAGCCTGGAGACTCCGATCGCCAAACACGAATCGCTCTTTCCCATGCACGGGTTCGACGCGGAGCAACCTGCAGTACGAAAAGGGGCGTCGGTGACCCGGTTCATGGTCGGCCGGGTCGCCCGATCCAGCAACCTGCTGATCGCCATGTTGCCGCCATTCATCTATGCATCGCCGGAGGTTCGCGGCTCCCTCGACCGGCTCAATCAGACCCTGCAGTTGATCGAGGTCGAGATGCGCTTGGAAAGCGGCAGCGAAGTCGGCCCACAATCTATCGATCGGAGGCTGCCTTCAATCGCGCGTTCGCCCGCCAGACCGGTACGACCCCGGGAAGGTATCGGGTGCAAGTGCGGCGCGAAGCCTGAGCGAGCGGCTAACGGGGTGCCCGCACGACCGGTCGAACCGGCGAACGCGGCAGCGGCGATGGCGCTCTCGACGGTGGCCGCTGCAACTGCGACACTGCGGCAGATGAACAGTCCCGAGAGCGCGTCCACACATCGTCGTTTGCTGCGGCCCGAATGAGCGCGCCCGCAACGTTCGATCCGGAAAGAGTACCGGTGCGTCCGGCGGCGACAGTGATGTTGGTCGACGACCGTCCGGATTTGCACGTGCTCATGGTGCGGCGGACGGCGCGCGCGGTTTTCGCGCCCGACATGTGGGTATTTCCGGGGGGACGCGTCGACGCGGAAGACCATGCCGAGGACTTCGACCGGATGTTCTCCGGCCTCACCGACGCCCAGGCCTCGCGTATCCTGGAACTGGACCACGGCGGGCTGGCCTGGTGGCTGGCGGCCTGTCGCGAGACCTTAGAGGAGGCGGGGTTGCTGTTGGCGACGGCCGGAGCGCCGGGCCACGACGTAGTAAGGTTGCGCGAAGCGGTCCGGGCCGATGAATCGGTTTTCGCCGCGCTGCTGCTGGCTGAGGGGATCGTGCTCGACGCGAGCGCCATGGAAGAGGTGGCGCGCTTCATCACGCCGGTCGGCGCGCCGCGCCGGTTCGACGCCCGCTTTTTCGTCGCCGAGTCGCCGTCCGATCAGGAGCCGCATCACGACGACCGCGAAATCGTCGATTGGGACTGGATCCGACCAGCGGAAGCGTTGTCGCGCTGGGCACAGGGTTCCTTCGAGATGATGTCGCCGACGGAGCGGATGATCGCATGCCTCGCCCGTTACCCGAGCGTCGGCGCAGTGATGGCGGCCGCCCGGCGCCGTCTGCCATACCAGCGTATCCGAGTCGTCGATCCCGAAGGCGAATACCGGGTCGCGCTGCCAGGGGATGCCGGCTACGAGACGGCAGAACTCGAACTCGAGTTAGGTTGGGTGCGTCTATGGAAGTCGGGGCCGGCTGTGGATGCGGGTTCGGCAAAATCGTAAAACAAACGGATCGAACGCGCGCGGATCCCTATTCCCGTTGATCCGCGACGACTCGGCCCGGCGGATCAAAGTGCGGCAGCAAGAATCGCCGACGCGGCGCGATTTCGTTCAAGCGGTCTCGGCCGTCAGCAACTCCCGGTAGAGTTCCGCCCACATCGTGCCCGATGCGCGCGCGCCTTCGAGATAGGCTTCCGGTACGATGTGGTACGGTGGGCGGATGGGTCCGGGTTTCATCCACCCGGCCGCCGCCATGCGCTCTTTTTCCAGACCGATGTTGAACATCGAGAAGTCCTTGAAACTGCCGTTCGGGAACAGCGGTTTGGCGGTCGGCGCGAGTTTGTCGTTGAATGCTTTCGCGGCGGCCCAGTTACCGGTGCTTTTGGCGTCGGCAACGATGTCGCGCAAATGTGTCGCCACCGCAGGTCCGCAGACCGCGCCGGTGGTCCAGAAGGCGTCGCAGAAATCGGGTTCCATGCGCGCTGCCGCGTAATAGTCGAAATCGATTGGGAGCAGTTTGATCTTGTTCTGGCTGATGCGCAGGTCGGTGAGGAGCGTGCCTACCCCGATGTACTTGGACGTCACTACCTGAGGGATGTTCGCAACCTGCGCCCAGAACGGCCGCAGAAATTCGAACTTGAAGGCTTCCGGGTTGGCGTAGACGCAGATGTTCATGTCCGGCACGGCTTCGCCGACGTCGCGATAGAACTGGACTGCCACCTCGACGCTCGGTGCGCACCACATCGGCAAGCCGAGCATCGTGCCGTTCACACCGATGTCCCTCGCGTACCTCGTTTGCTCGATGGTATCGCGCGTATTCAGCGCCGTTGTCCCACAGAACAGGGGCACCCGGCCCTTGACCGTGTCCACCATCGTCTGCATGTAGGCCTGCTTTTCCGCCCACGTTAACGTCGCACATTCGCCAAGCGTACCGAGGGTGAGAATACCGTCGATGCCGGCTTCGATAAGGCCGTTGGTGGCGCGCTCCGTCTCATCGAGATCGACCGTATCGGTGGCGCGCCAATCCTCGGCCCCGGCGCGCGCAGGGGTGGGCATGATCGCCCAGGCGCCGCGAATGTCATCCGGTCTCAATAGTTCCTGTTTGGCCATTGGCAAGAGCTCCCGTGGATCGTCGTTTCAATTCGTGCGTACATTCATGCCGAATGCGTCCAAAAGCAAATTCTCTGCGCCATTATCGTTTAATGTCATACTAGCATACAAGTATTTCTGTAACCGCCCGCCTGCTATATTTTTGCTCGCAATGAACGACCTCGCCGCCATCGAGCCGCGGTAAGTGATCCAAATTGCGCGTCAGCGTATCTTCGCAAACTCGAGCAGCGTCTAGGAGCGATACCGACCCGGCGACGCTATCTGGATGCTGCGACCGATGTCGCGCCAACGGCCCAGCAGCGCGGTTTCTTCTGAGTTCATCAACAGCCACAGCGCCCGCAATTTCGCCGGCCGGTGACGCCACAGGCTCTGCGCCGTCAATTGCAGCGCTTGGGCAGCCGATAAAGATCCGTGCACGCTGCCGAGTAATGGTAACCCGACATAGGCGAAACCGAGCGCGTCTGCGCGTCGCCACAAGTTGTCGAGTGATGACGCAACCCAAGCCACCCGCAGCGGTGGGTCCGCCGAAAAATCATGGACCAAAGCGGCGATTCTCGCCGGCCGCGAGCGGTGATCGACCAGAACCGTCCCGGGCTCGTGTGGCCGTGCCGACGCCATGGCCCGCACGAGCGATTCGATCGGTTCTTCGACGATAGACATTTCCGTTTCTACCTCCAGCACGAGGTCGCAATCCTGTTCGATCACTACGGCATCGAGGTCGAACGGCGGCGGCGAACCGGCGGGACCGGCGAAAACGAGTAGGTTTCCGAGGAATTGTCGGCTGGTCATGGATAGCAGACTAGAGAAACACAGGCAGTTACCCTAATTCCCTCCTGATTCTCCGGCAATAATCGGTCGCCCTGAGTTAGGGTAGCTGTTCCCCCGATTTCCCGAGATCGTTCACTGAGCCGGAATTCCAACCTCGGTCAGTGAACCGGGAAAGCGGATCCCGTCGTCACCCTCAAGAATTTCCCGTTCGGGCCGTTAGCGTTGATGCGGCGCCTAGTCCGAAGTCGACACGTGGCTAATCTCCACCGAGTTCGCGGCTGCGAATCCGGCGCGCAACGTACGCGTGTCGCATGCTGATCCGTGGCATTCGATCCGCATTTGCGCAGACACAGCTTAGTAATAGATGGGGACAGAACGATGGCTGAAGGCAATTTCCGACTAGTAACACGCAGCGATTTTGACGGCCTGGTTTGCGCCGTGCTGTTGAAAGAAATCGGTATGATCGACGATATCAAGTTCGTCCACCCGAAGGACATGCAGGACGGCAAGATCAATATTACCGGCAAGGATATTACGACTAACCTACCGTACGTGGACGGCGTTCACCTTGCCTTCGACCATCATTCGAGCGAAACGATCCGTCTCGGTGAACTGAAGAATAATCATATCATCGACGCGGATGCCGCCTCGGCAGCCCGCGTCGTGCATGACTATTACGGTGGCAATGACAAGTTCCCCAGTGCCTGGAACGAAATGATGGCGGCCGTAGACAAGGGCGACTCGGCTCAATTTTCACGAGACGAGATCCTCAATCCGGAAGGCTGGGTATTGCTTAACTTTCTTATGGACGCACGGACCGGACTCGGTCGTTTCCATGAGTTTCGTATTTCGAACTACCAACTAATGATGGACTTGATCGACCGCTGTAAGACTTACTCGATCGACGAAATCATCGCACTGCCGGATGTGCAGGAGCGAGTTGTGCTATTTAGGGAGCACGAAGAAAAGGCGAAAGAACAAATCAAACGCTGCACCACCGTGTACAAGAACTTGCTGGTTCTGGATTTGCGCAGCGAAGAAATCATCTATGCGGCGAACCGCTTCATGATCTACGCACTATTCCCTGAGGCCAATATTTCTATTCACGTGATGTGGGGCCTGAAACAGCAAAATACGGTTTTCGCGATCGGGAAATCCATAATAAATCGCACGTCCAATACCGATATTGGCAAGCTGTGCTTGGTCTATGGCGGCGGTGGACACAAAAATGCCGGGACCTGTCAACTCGCCAACGGCGAAGCGGATGAACATCTGATGGATTTTATCGCGAGGATCAACACCGAGGGCTAACTCGGATATCTCAGGCGGCGTAAGCCGAGCGTGTCATCGGATCGATCCGTCGTGAATGTCTTATCACAAGAGTTGGGACACCCACAAACCCGAGAAAGTGGGAAAGTTGGTAGAGGAAAGTTGGGACAGCCATAAACCCGACGGGTCCCGATCCGGGCATATCAGGTGACTACGAGTTAGAGACTCGTGGGTGTCCCGTATTCCCGCCGCATGGGTGTCCCGTATTCCCTCGGTCGACGTATTTCCCTCAGAAACATCCCAGCCGCCGTCGTCGATCCGCCAGTTCAACCGGTGAGTTGCGACCACGGAGCTGCCGGTACCGCCCTTCTCCCAGTTTTTTCGAGCAATACTATTTGCAATAATAATTCTTTATGTAATAATCAGTTATATATGATTTCTCGAAATATCATTAGATTTCTTGTCGGAGCGATCACGTTCGGTACGGTGCCGTCCGGGGTTGAGGCAGCCGGCGGTTATTTCGCGATTGGCTATGGACCCAAGGCCCGCCAGCTAGCAGGGGCGACTACCGCAGTGGCTGACGACGCTTTCACCGGGTCATCCAATCCCGGCAAACTCTTTGCAGCGGGCAATCGGACCGACGTCGGCGCCGATATATTCATGCCTTATCGGCGCGTAGAACGCACGGGTTCTAATTCGATATACGACTTCAGTACGACTAGTGACAAAGGCCTCTTCCTAATTCCCGAAGCAGCTTTCAGTCGACGCATCAACGGCCGATGGGCGTGGGGCCTAACTTTGTATGGAAATGGTGGCCTGAATACGGACTATCGCGGCGATAACGGCACGCCCGGCTCAAGTTTTGCACCCGGCGAGTGTGGGAACCTTCCCGCCAATTTCTTCTTCGGTTGTGGCAAAGCGGGCATCGATATCATGCAATTGGTCGTTGCGCCGGGGGTTGCCTATCAAATCGCGCCGGGCCACACCATTGGCATCGCGCCCTTGCTGACCGCGCAACGCTTCAAAGCCTATGGTTTCCAGGCGTTCGCAGGTCTTTCGAAACTCCCAACCGATGTGACCAATCGCGGTAAAGACTGGGCCTTGGGTGCCGGCGTACGGGTTGGTTGGTTCGGTGAAATCACGCCCTGGCTAAATTTGGGTGCCGCCTATGCCAGCAAAGTCTATATGGACAAATTTGAAAAGTATGAAGGCTTGCTGGCCGAAGGTTCCCTCGATATTCCCGCGAACTTTTCGGTTGGGCTCGCGCTTATGGCGAGCGAACGGCTAACGTTTAGTTTCGATTATCAACGCATCAATTTCGGCGACGTTAAGGCCGTCAGTAACGGCGTCCTCAACACGCTATTAGACCCTGCCGGTCAGGCACTCGGGACAAGCGGCGGGAGCGGTTTCAACTGGGGAAACCAGGACAATTTTCGATTTGGCTTGGCCTACGCAGTAACGCCCGCGGTGACCCTGCGGGGTGGCTACGCTTATGGTGAGCGCCCGCAACGTGGCGACGGCATCAATTCCGTTACTTTCAACATGCTGACCCCCACAGCCGAGAACCAGTTCACGGCTGGGTTCAGTTGGCAGCCGCGACCGGAACGCGAACTCAACTTCGCTTATGTGCGTTTCATTGCCCCGGATTATGCCGGACCGTCCGCCAGTTCATTGTTAGGTGTCGGCGGTACGGAGCATATCGCAGCGCATGTGGATACCGTGATGCTCAGTTGGTCGTGGAAGCGGTAGGCGGCCGCAGGCGAACCGCGATTCGCTGAGAAGCGAACTCTCGAGCCGCCTGAATGCGGCGAACGCATCGCGTGCCGACGCGCTTGCGGTGTCGACACGTCGGACCCCGACGTACGGGATGCCATAAAGGAGGTCAATGAAGAGTTTGGCAGAGGCTATCGGCGGATGCTCGATGACATCGGCACGCGTCATTTTGACCTTGACCGTGCACGAGCCTTTCAAACGATGTACGCCGTGTTGCAGGAATTTGGGTTCCGGGTGGTCAACTGGGAATCTGACTACTACATTAGCGTA
>CAZFZX010000163.1:0-9172 GCA_964523765.1 uncultured Enterobacteriaceae bacterium | reverse complement strand
TACCGTCACCCCGGACTTGATCCGGGGTCCAGTCAAACAATGTCCGCCCTACCGTCACCCCGGACTTGATCCGGGGTCCAGTCAAACAATGTCCGCCCTACCGTCACCCCGGACTTGTGACCTACAGGGACGTAGGAAATGCGAAAGGATTGCAGGAGCAATCCTCGCCCCGGGGTCCAGTCAAACAATGTTCCGCCTCCGGCGGGCTTTGTAAGTCATCTGAAAGCTTTTAACGCGTGAACGACTTTGCCGTTTTGCTCAACCGAAAAACAGTTTTCGATCGAGCCCGAGCCTTTGCTCCAAGTCCTTGTAATTATTATCTAAACTAAATTATTAGAAAGATCGTATAACCTATTAATAAATAACATATAATGGTATATACTTGCAGTGAATTCTTAGCTTGCTGCCGGTATGTACCGATTTTTACTCATCTTTTCGTTGCTTCTTGTTACCCCCGGCCGTTCCGCGGCAGTGTCATGGGACGTCAGCGGTTTCGCTGCGGGTGAGGCGCGGGGATTCGTGCATGACGCTCAATATCCGCGCCAGCACGAGGGCAACGCTTCGTTTTCGATCCAGCCGGAGTTCTACCTCGAGTGGGACGATGGGGATCAGAGTTTTCTCTTGGTGCCGTTCGGGCGCTGGGACCAGGGTGATCCCGCACGCACGCATCTCGATTTACGCGAACTCTCTTATATCAAGGCCGCCCGTGACTGGGAGTTGCGCATTGGCCTGCGTAAGGTCTTCTGGGGGGTCGCCGAATCCAATCATCTGGTCGACATCATCAATCAGACGGATCTGGTCGAGAACATCGATACCGAGGACAAGCTCGGCCAGCCGATGATCAACCTGGCGTTGATTCAGGAGTGGGGTACGGTCGACTTGTTCGCGCTCCCCGGGTTTCGAGAGCGAACGTTCCCGGGTGTGAAAGGGCGCTTGCGCACCGCGATCCGGGTCGATAAGAGCAGTACCACTTATGATTCGAGCGCGGAAAACTCGCACGTCGATTGGGCTTTGCGTTATTCCCACGCGATCGGGGATTTCGACGTCGGCCTCTATCATTTCTGGGGTACGAGTCGCGAACCCCGGTTCCGGCCGAAGATCACGACCTCGAGCGAACTGGTCCTCGCGCCCCATTACGATTTAATCCACCAGACCGGCACCGACGTGCAGGCGACCAGAGGCAATTGGTTGTTCAAGTTCGAGGCGTTGCGGCGCTCCGGCCAGGCCGACGCTTACATCGCGACGGTCGGAGGATTCGAATACACCTTCGTCGGGATCGGCGAGACGGTATTGGATCTTGGCGTGCTGAGCGAGTATCACTATGACGACCGCGGCCAGGACGCGGCTTCGCCGTTTAACAACGATTTCTTTGCCGGCTCTCGCCTGGCCTTCAACGATACCCAGGACACCCAATTACTTGCCGGTATCGCCGCCGACGTCGATGGCCGTTCCAAGTTCTTCAACGTCGAGGCCAGCCGACGTATTGGGGATCGCTGGAAGGTAGAAGCAGAGATGCGCGTATTCTGGGACGTGGAAGCCAGCGATCCGTTTTTCTTTATTCGCCGCGACGATTACGTACAGATTGAGTTCGCGCGTTTCTTTTGACGCAAAAATAATCGATGTCGGGCAACAGTGGGCTGGTGTTGCACGCCCCTACCCGGCAACTCTCCCGGCAAAAGCAACAAACAAAACCAGAACCCATCGGGCTTCTTCATCTTTCGCGGCGGCGAAAGTTTGATCGAGATCAGGGAACGCCGGAACCGAAGGGCGAATCCCGCTGCGGTCGATCGATGTACACGAACGCGATAAAGGCGCCCAGGATGGAGAGCGCGCCGGAAATCAACATGACAACGCGCGCCCCGTACAGAAAAGATCCCGCGATGATTTCGCGCAATGCCTGTGTGGTGGGGGCGTCGGCCTCTGGCGGAATTTCCGCGGCGGCCATATTGATCAGCTGCTGCTGCATTTGCGACCGGATCTCCGGGTCGAGTTTCAGTTCGTCGAGCCGTGCACTTGCCGCACGCTCGAATTGGGCGAAGTGGATCGCGCCCAAAACCGCGACCGACAACAAAATTGCGCCGCGTGCCACGGCACTGTTGATGCCCGAGGCGATGCCGGATTGCCCGGGATCGACGGACCCCATGACCACCGTCGTTACCGGCGCGACGAGCAGTGCGATGCCGGCGGCCGTCAAGAGAACGCCCGGCAGGTAGCCGTACCAGAACGGGGTGCCGATTTCCGGGACCGCGAACCCCAGGAAACCGAGTCCGAGCAGCATGACGCCGGTCGATAACGGGATTTTGGGGCCGATGCGGCGCACGAGGTTACCCACCGAATGTGCGAAACCGGCGCCAAACAGCATGAACGGCAGGGTAATGGTGCCGGCCGCGAGCGGCGAGTAACCCTGGATTTGGATCCAAGTGAGCATCATTATGTAGAACCCGCCGCCGATCGAAAAGTAAGCAAGAAAAGTAACGAGATTCGCGGCGGAAAAGTTACGCGAACGAAAGAGTTCGAGCGGCAGCAGTGGTTCGGCGGTACGCCGTTGCGCCCGAATGAATAGAACTCCGGTCAGGGCGGCGAACCCGAGGAGGACGAGCACGACGGGATGGGAACTCCCGAGCTTCGCGGTTGCAATCGCCGCGTAGGTCAACAGTCCCAGCGCGAGGACGGAGTAGATGGCCCCGGGCCAGTCGAAGCTCCGTGTGGGCCGCGGCTCGTCGGCGCCGCGCCGCTCCGAAGCCAGCAGCCACCACGCGAAGAGCACGGCCGGCAGGTTGATCCAGAACATGAATCGCCATGAGGCGAAAGCGATCAAGAGACCGCCGATCAGCGGCCCCATGCCGGCGCCGACGGCGCTGAAACTGGACCATAGGCCGACGGCGTGGCCGCGGGCATGCGGCGGGTAGACGGTGTTGACCATGCCGAGGCCCGACGGGACCAGCAGGGCACCGCCGATACCCTGCAAAGCGCGGCCGGCGATCAATATATGAGGCTCCCACGCGATGGCGCAGATGACAGATGCGGCGGCATAGATTTGGAGTCCGAGACGAAATATGGTGCGGTAGCCGTGGCGATCGCTGAAGGCGCCGGCGCTGAGCAACAGCGATGCGATCGCGAGGTTGTATGCCGATACAACCCATTGAATATCGGTCGCGTCGGCGCCGAGCTCGGTTTGAAAAGTAGGCAGCGCCACGTTGACGATGCTCGTCCCGATGAATCCGAGGCTGGAGCCGAGGATCGCGGCCACCAGAATACGGGTGGGGTAGGGACCGTCGAGGTCTTCGTCTGCCGCGCTGATGTAATTCTCCTCTTCGCCGATTGTGGCATCGGCGGCGTGCCGCGGACAGCGGCACGAAGGTCGGGCGCAATGCTCGCTCTAGCGCCGCTTCTTATAGCTTGTTATAGAAGTCGGCGCCAGTCGGGGTGGCGATCGGGGCCGCGGGTTTTCCGGCGAGGGAGGGTGTGCGCCCGGGCGGGTTAAGGGGCCGGCACGGAATTTCGGCGCTCCTCGACGGGTATCGAGGCCGCCGTATCGGCGGTTATCCGGTTTTCTTGATCAGGAAACGATAGACGTCGTCGTTCTGGGTCTGCTCCAGCAATTCGTTACCCGTCGTTCTGCAGAAGGCCTCGAAATCGGCGACCGATCCAGGATCCGTCGATAACACTTCGAGCGTTTCGTCCGCGGCAACGTTATTGAGCGCCTTTTTCGTTTTCAGGATCGGCAGGGGGCAGTGCAAACCTTTAGCGTCTAATGTCTGGTCGGCCATGGTTGTTTCTCCGCGCGGCGTTCGTTTAAATGAACAGGTTGATGTCTGACTGCGTAGCGCATTCGATGTAGGTTGCGGCACCGCCGATCTCGGGGCCTTCGATCATGTCTTCCAAGGTGTATTCGAAGAGATCGAGCGTCATTTGACAGGCGATGATTCTGACGTCCGAGTCGATAGCGGCCTCGCGTAGCTCCGGCAGCGAGGCGACCCCTTTCTTCTTGATGAGGTTCTTCATCATCATCGACGCAGCGGCATCGACGCCGGGGATCGCCGAGACCATGTTCGGCATGGTCATGTGCATGCCCGCCATCGGCATTTTCATAGCGGTATTACCCAAGGTCGATATCTTCGGGTTGAAATCTTTCAACAACAGCGTCAAACCGTAGAAGGTAAAAAACATGGTCACGTTCAACCCCATCGCGGCGGCCGTGGTCGCGAGGATGAAAGGCGGATAGCCCCAATCCAGCGAGCCCTTGGTGACGATCATCGACATACTCTTCGTATCAGCTGACATGGTTCCATACCTCGTCGGGGGTGGGAGGGCACGGGCACTATATCGCAATTTCCTTTATTAGTGAAATCGAATATAGTAAAAATCCGATCCGAAAAAACGGCCAATGGTTTGGTCCGTGAGAGGCGATCCGCAACCCGATTTGCGCGCCGCCGCAACAGGTTGCAGCGATAGTGTTTTAGAATATCTTATGGATACCGTAGTCCTCCCGTTCGCGGCCAGCGCCGCGCCGCACGCAGTCGTCGGCGCTGCGGGCCCCGCTGCCGTTGTATTTGCCCGCATGACAGCGGATGGCTGAGCGCCTCGTAACCGAGAGCGCCGATCCACCGCCGGCGGGCGGCGGGTTCATCGGCCGGGTGATGGACAGCCCCATGCCCGCCATGATCATGCTGCTCGCGCTCTTGAGTGGGTGTGTGGCGTTGTGGCTGACGCCCCGCGAAGAAGAACCACAGATCGTCGTTCCGGTAGCCGATGTGATTGTCAACGCTCCGGGCCTCAGCGCGGAGCAGGTCGAGCGTCAGATCGCGGTTCCGCTCGAAAAGTTGCTGCACCAAATCGACGGCGTCGAATATGTGTACTCCGCTTCGCAAAGCGGCGGCTGTGTAGTTACTGTGCGTTTTTTCGTCGGCGAAGACCGCGAACAATCGCTGTTTAAGATCTACAACAAGATCTTTTCGGGCTCGGATCAGATCCCGGCGGCCGTCGAGTCGTGGGTGGTGAAGCCCAATGAAATCGACGACGTCCCCATCGTCGTGGCCGCCCTCTGGAGCGATGACCCCGAACGTTTCGACGACCATGCGTTGCGCCGCCTCGCCGAAGAGATCGAGCAGGAGCTGCAATCGATCACCGCGACCAACCGGGTCCAGGTGAGCGGCGGACGGCCGCGTCAGATCCGGGTTGAACTCGATCCGGAAGCGCTCGCTTCCCGGCGTACGGTAGCTCTCGATGTCGCCTGGGCGATCCAGGTGTCGAATCAGCAATTACCGGCCGGCCGAATCGACCAGCGCAACCGGAGCATCGTCATCGACGCCGGCACTTTCCTCAACGATGCGGAAACGCTGCGCAAGATGGTCGTCAACGTCGTCGATGGCGTGCCGGTACAACTGGGCGACGTCGCTCGCGTGATCGACGGCCCGAGCGAGCCCGAGGATTACACCTGGATCGGTTTCGGCCCCGCCGCCGGCGAAAGGGCGGCGGACGGCGGCGTCTTTCCGGCCGTATTCATTTCGGTGGCCAAGCAGAAGGGTTCGAACGCGGTATGGGTCGCGCGCGATGTGCAGCGACGTTTGGCCGAGCTCGAGCAAAACGTGTTTCCTCCGGGCGTACACGTGCGCATCATCCGCGACTACGGGCAGACGGCCGATCAGAAGGTCAACGATCTCGTTAGCAGTCTCGGCGTTGCGGTGTTGACCGTGGTGGTTTTCATCGGTGTCTTTTTGGGTTGGCGCCCCGCGGTCGTAGTCGGGCTCGCCGTGCCGATCTGTTACGGCGTTGCCCTCGGCCTCGATTTGCTCGGCGGTTACACGATCAACCGCGTCACCCTGTTCGCGCTGATCCTGGCGCTCGGGCTGCTGGTCGACGATCCGATCACAGGGGTCGACAACATCGAACGGTTTTTCCGTATGGGCGGGCGCAAACCGCGCGCCGCAATCGTCGCCGCGATGACAGAGATCCGGAGCGCGTTGATCATGTCGACGGTTGCGATCATCCTCGCTTTCGCGCCCTTGTTTTTCATCACCGGCATGATGGGACCGTACATGGCGCCGATGGCGTTCAATGTCCCCTTGAGTGTCATCACGAGTACGGTCGTCGCCTTTCTCGTCACGCCGTGGATGGCCTCCAAGATCCTGCGTCCCGCGCCGATTGGGGAGCCCTACGACATCACCCGGGCCGTCACGTATCGTTGGTACACCCGCGCGCTGCGGCCGCTGCTGGCGAGCCGGCGGCGGGCCTGGATTTTCCTGGCGTTTGTCGCGCTGGTGTTTTTCGGCTCCGCGGCGATGCCGATGTTTCGCCTGGTCCCGTTGAAGCTCTTGCCGTATGACAACAAAAACGAATTTCAGATCGTGATCAATATGCCGGAAGGCACGACCTTGGAATCCACCGAGAGCGTGGCGCGCGATTTCGCGGACTATTTGCAGACGGTACCCGAGGTGAAAGACGTCTCGGCATTCGTCGGCACGCCTTCGCCGATGGACTTCAACGGCATGGTGCGTCAGTACTATTTGCGTCATGGGACGAACATGGCCGATCTGCGGGTAACGCTCGCCGATCGTCTTGCGCGCAAACAGCAATCGCACGCTTTGCTTTTGCGACTGCGGGCCGAACTGGAAGCGATCGGGCATGGTCACGGCGCCGACATCGCGCTGGTTGAGGTGCCGCCCGGACCGCCGGTTATTGCGACGGTCGCGGCCGAAGTCTACGGTGAGGAAACGACCCCGTATACGACCTTAACCGCGGCGGCGCTGACGGTCGCCGAGCGCTTCCGGCGCGAGCCCTTGGTCGTCGATGTTGATACGACCGTTCAGGCCGAACAGACGAAACTCGTGTTTGAAACGGATAAGGAGAAGGCTGCGCTTTCCGGCGTCGCTACCGAGGACATCGCCAAGACGGTCGCGATCGGAACTGCCGGCACCGTTGCCGGTTATTTGCAAATACCGACTGAGGTTTCGCCGCTGCCCATCGGCCTCAGGTTGCCGATCGACAAGCGCAACTCGGTCGAAGATCTCTATGCGTTTCACGTCAAGGGCCGCCCCGGGATCACGAAGCTGCGCGATGCCGGCGGCGTGCGTGACGCGCCGACGCCGCTGGTTCAACTCGGGGAACTCGGAAAGTTTGCCGAAACCGTCCAGGACCAACCCATCTACCATAAGAACCTGAAGCGTGTCGCCTATGTGATGGCGGAAGGCGCCGGGCGGATGCCGGCTGAGGTGATTCTCGACGTCTCGGCCGATCTCGGCGCCGCTGCGAGCGGTGACTCGCCGCGTCCGCTTAGCCGCAGGACCTATCTCGACAATGGCGGCAACGATGGCTGGCAGCTGCCGCCCGACGTTCGGGTCGTCTGGAATGGAGAAGGTGAGTGGGATATTACGCTCCGGGTTTTCCGTGATCTCGGCATCGCCTTCGGGGTAGCCCTGGTGGGGATCTTCATTGTTCTTTACGTGCAGACGGGACTGGCATCGATCGCCGGCATCATCATGCTCGCGATCCCTTTATCGATGATCGGCATCATGCCGGGTTTCTGGTTGCTGAATCAGATCGGCGAGCGAAGCGTGGCGGGCTATCCCAATCCCGTGCTGTTCACCGCCACTGCGATGATCGGCATGATCGCGCTAGCCGGAATCGTCGTGCGTAATTCTCTCGTGTTGATCGAATTCATCCATCTGGCCTTGAAGCAGGGCGAGGCATTCGGCGAGGCCCTGATCCGCGCCGGCGCGATTCGCATGCGTCCGGTGTTCCTTACCGCCGGCACCACGGTGCTGGGCAATATCGTGATCACGCTCGATCCGATTTTCAGCGGACTTGCGTGGGCGATCATCTTCGGGATTGCGGCGTCGACTTTGTTTACGCTCGCCGTGATCCCGACGGTCTATTACCTCGTTTACGAGCGGGTGCCGGGTCATGGGCTGCCGCAACAGGAAGCATCGACATGAACAAGCTAACGCGCGTATGGGGAACCCTGGGGGCTATGACCGTGCTCGGTTTCGTCCTCGCGTACCTGGCGGGTTTTTTTCACGCGAAAATTGATCCGGACACGGTGACGACCAGAACCGTGGCCGAGTCCGGAGAAGTCGTCGTGGTCGAAGCGGTGCGCGAAACCGTTTTCGAGCAGGCGACCGGGACGGTGCAGGCCAAAGACGAAACCGTGATCTCCGCGCGCATCACCGCGACGATCTCGAAGGTGACCGTGCGTGCCGGGGACCGGGTCAGTCGCGGCGCGCCACTGGTCGAACTCGACGCGCGCGAGTCTGCGGCGCGACTCGCGCAGCAAAAACAGGTGGTGTCGGCGGCAAAAGCCCGGTTGACACAGGCGAAAAGCGATTACGAGCGCACGCAGAATATTTTCAAGACGACACCGGCTGCGATCTCGCGCGCGGACGTCGATGCGGCCGTGGCCGTTTTGCGCTCGGCCGAGGCGGAATTCGGCCGTGCCCGGCGGGCAGTCGAAGAAGCGCGGACGACTTCCAGTTACGCTCGGATCAATGCCCCGATCGACGGTACCGTGATCGATCGCTACGCCGACCCGGGAGATACCGCGACGCCGGGTAAGCCACTGCTACGGCTGTACAACCCCCGCCTGCTGCGGCTCGAGGCCAACGTGCGCGAAAGTCTGGTGACGCGGTTGGTTAAGGGCAGCGAGCTTGCAGTGCGCATCGACGCGCTGAATGCCGACCTTGGCGGCGTCGTCGAAGAGATCGTGCCATCGGCGGATCCTGGTTCGCGGTCGTTTCTCGTGAAGGTAACATTGCCCGAGAACGAATTACTGTATCCCGGGATGTTCGGACGGCTGCGGATCCCGAGCGCGGAGACCGAACGTTACTACGTCCCGGCCGTGGCGGTGCGGCGCATGGGCCAGTTGGAATTCGTAATGGCCGAGACCTCACGCGGTCCGGTGCGGCGCTATGTACGTACCGGCGGCCGCGGTACGGAGGGCGGCGTCGAAGTCTTGAGCGGACTCGAACCTGGCGATCGGGTTGTTGTGTCGCAATAACGGCGAAGTCGTCGTGCCGGACTTGTGACCTACCTGGCCGCTCTCTGGCATCCTGCCATCGCGGCATTCGTGCATCCATGCACATCAGGTGTAGGGAATGCGACAGGATTGCAGGAGCAATCCTAACTAACCCGCATATTGCATGAGTGTCGGTGATGCAGCTGCATATGGGTTTGATTT
>CAZFZX010000162.1:0-9440 GCA_964523765.1 uncultured Enterobacteriaceae bacterium | reverse complement strand
TAGGACAGGACAAGAAAAAAGGGCGTGTATGTCTTTGATTTTGGTGCCGGAACGCAGACCCGAACTGCGGACCTACGCATTACGAATGCGTTGCCAATACGGATATGGCTTTCCCGTTTGGATTCCCGCGGCTGACTACCAGGCGGGCGAAAGCCACTTTCCCCTGCCGTACGGAAAGCATTGTAGAATGCGGTCCAGCGCGGCGCGATTCTGGCGTTTTGGGAAAGTAATCCGGCACCTAAAGGCTTAAAAGGGCTGGATAATGGCTGGGCCTGCAAAGCCGTGTACGTCGGTTCGATTCCGATTCCAGCCTCCATTTTGCCGGAACTGATACCGTCGAGCGGACTGGCAGCGGCGATAGCGGAGCATGCGGGATCGGGCGTGCCTCGGCGGTCGGTGGCGCCAAGTCGATTATGGCGGTTTGAAGGATTGCGTGGCCCGGGTGGTGGAATTGGTAGACACAAGGGACTTAAAATCCCTCGAAGGCAACTTCGTGCCGGTTCGAGTCCGGCTCCGGGCACCACTTAAGACGCCATAGCACTCGCAACCCCATCGTGGTTTTGCCGCCAACCGTGGCCTCGCCGCCACGACCCTCGAAGGATTCCCGCGTTGACCGATTCGGCTAGCAGTTTCGTCGTCGGACGATTTGCTTACCCTTTGTTTTAAATAAACAAAAGAACCCCTAGGGATGAGCGTTGATCGGCGGCTCGAGAGGCTAAAGTTTTGTGGCTTTCCGTCGATAAGAGTTCCGTGTAGTGGGTCGATCTAGATGTCTTAACGGTGGATCTTCCGTCGCCGAATGTATTCGGTCATGCACTAGGATCTGGCTCCGGCCAGGCAAGAGAATTCGGTAAGGATACGGCTGCGCGCGCGTGTAATGGACAATCTTGAGTCGATAACAACACCGGAGCCGCCCTTGGATGACGGCAAACCGCAAGCGGAGGTCGTCGACGAAGCGTTGCATTTGCTGCTTATCGAAGACAATCCAGGGGATGCAGTCTTGATTCGGGCACTGCTCGACGAGACGGACGTCGAGACGCTCGGTCAGGGTGTGGCAAAGCTGGAGGAGGCGCGTTTCAGCGCCGTTATCACCGATCTCAATCTTCCCGACTCCT
Source organism: uncultured Enterobacteriaceae bacterium (assembly GCA_964523765.1). Lineage (GTDB taxonomy): Bacteria > Pseudomonadota > Gammaproteobacteria > UBA11873. The sequence continues at coordinate 8,325 of CAZFZX010000162.1, read as the reverse complement.
CCGGTATTGGTACTTTGCAACGGCTGGTAGCGACCGGTTCCGATATTCCAGTGATCGTGTTGACGCATAGCGACGACGACCCGGTGGCGATTGAAATGGTCAAGTGCGGGGCACAAGACTATTTGATCAAAGGTCAAAGCGACGGCGCATTGATTTTGAAGACCGTCCGCTACGCGATCGAACGGAAGCTTTCGGATCGGCACCTGAGGTATTTATCGCACCACGACAAATTGACGGGCCTTGCCAACCGTGAGTTGTTCAAAGACAGGCTCGCACAAGCGGTTGCGCGGGCCGAGCGCAGCGGTAACCTCGTAGCGCTATTGTTTCTCGATCTCGATAGGTCCAAATCGATCAACGACATGCTCGGCCACCTCGCCGCCGACAAATTGCTCGTTGCCGTTGCCGAGCGTTTGAAGACTTGCGTTCGCAATGTCGACACTATTGCGCGCCTCGGTGGCGATGAATTCACGATTGTGCTCGAAGATGTCGCGACCCCTTTCGACGCAGAGCTCGTTTGCCGGAAAGTCGTAGGGGCGCTCGAAGACCCGCTGGAGATTGAAGGTCAGGAAATTTATGCCACCGCCAGCATCGGGGTGACCTTTTTCCCAACGGACGCGACCGAAGTGACCGGCCTCATTCGTAACGCTGACGTTGCTATGTACCGGGCCAAGGAAGACGGCCGCAATAAGTATCACTTGTTCACTGCGGATCTGAATGCGCGGGCGGTCGAACGACTCAGTATCGAAACGGCTTTACGCCATGCCCTCGATCGGGAAGAGCTGTTTCTTTGTTACCAACCGAAGGTCAATCTCCAGACCGGTCGGGTTCTCGGCGTCGAGGCCTTGGTGCGCTGGCAGCACCCGCACCGCGGCATTGTTTCACCGGACGAATTCGTACCCGTGGCCGAGGAAACCGGATTGATCGTGCCGGTCGGTGAGTGGGTTCTGCGCCAAGCCTGCGAAGATGCGCTACGGTGGAGCCGCTCGGGCGTCGAAGACGTGAACGTCGCCGTCAATCTGTCGGCGCGCCAGTTTCGGCAGGGGGATCTGCTGAAAACCGTGGATAACATATTTTGCGAATTGTCTTTCGACCCAAATCGGCTCGAACTGGAGATCACCGAAAGCCTTTTGATGGACGACACGGAAGCGAGCGAGGTTGCCCTATACGATCTGAAGGCATTCGGCCTCTCAATTTATCTGGATGATTTTGGTACCGGTTATTCGTCCCTCGCCTACTTGAAGAAGTTTCCAATTGACGGTCTGAAAATCGACCGATCGTTCATCCGCGACATTCCGGGTGATGTGGATGACGAGGCGATTACGCGTGCGATAGTGGCGTTGAGTCAGGCACTGCGCTTGAAAGTCGTTGCCGAAGGCGTGGAGACTCGGGCACAACTCGACTTTCTAAATTTGGAGGGGTGCGACGAAGTGCAGGGCTACTTGTTCAGCAAGCCGCTGACCTACGACCGTCTCGTCGAGTGGATACGGGCGCGCAATGTTGACGTCTTGGAATCCGCGTTGGCCAGCGGCTGACCACCGAAGTCCCGTCGGCGTTCCACTAATTAGTGAGAGGTTCCCTCAGTCTTTCGCCGGTGAATTCCCGCCGTAATGGCGAAACGGATCGTCTGTAGAAGGCGCTAGAACCCGCTCGAATTGGATAACCTCGGGTACCTGCACGAGAGTTCGGGGAACTCTTCAGCTTTGAGGTGTCACATCCCATGCCTGCCGGCTTGTCGTAAAAATGCCACGCGACGGTGTCAAGGTATCGAGAAACGCACCGTAATGTCTTGCAATCGGATTGATTATCAATAGAATAGCGTTGCGCTAAGAACAACATCACAGAGGATGGCCGCGAGGCAGATTGACAACAGTTTCGCCCTTTTAATGAGTAATCCTCGAGAATCCAGGAGCAGTTCAGAATTCGTGGACGGCGCGGTATTGCAGCTGGCGACGCGGGCGAACTGCCGGAAAATGACATTGTATTGAGTTCGACCCCGGCAACTGAAGGGACGACGAGGTGCGGCCGCCCCGCCGTCGACGTAGTCGGGTACTCGGAACTGGCGAGCCGAAAAGGATGTGTTCGCCGTGATTTAACAACCCGAATTTAGAACAACAACGCCCGGAAACACGATAGTAATTGACTAAATCGTACAAACCGGCGGTCTTTGGGCTCTATGCTTCCGAGACCACCACATGGTCGGCGGAAGACAAATAGAGAACCACATGAGCGAGCACAACGATCCGATTGCTGAGATCCTCATCGATCAGGAGACCGAAGAGATCGTCGACGTTTTAGCGGGACGAGCGGTCCATCCGTTAGAGCCAGCGAGCGATCCCCTGCAGGTCGCGATGAATCGTGCAGGGCAGGCCTTATCGACGCGCCAAGCCGGTGACGGCCATTGGCTGTTCGAATTGGAGGCCGACGCAACCATTCCGTCCGAGTATCTTTTCCTGCAGTACTTCATGCGGACCGTCGATCCTGACCGCGAGCAAAATATCGCAAATTATCTGCGTCGGCGACAGCACGACAACGGTAGCTGGTCTCTGTACGAAGGTGGCCCTGGCGACATCAGCGCCACGGTGAAGGCGTATTTTGCTTTGAAGCTTGCCGGCGATTCCCCGGATGACCCGCATATGATGGCGACTCGGAACTGGGTGCGCGCAAACGGTGGGGCCGAGGGGGTGAACGTTTTTACGCGTATCACGCTGGCGATCTTCGGCCAGCTCCCATGGCGTACGGTGCCGGCGATGCCGGCCGAAATGATGTTTCTGCCGAAGTGGTGGTTCTTCAATCTGAGCAAGGTTTCTTATTGGTCTCGTTGTGTCATCGTGCCGTTGTTGATCATTTTCGCAAAACGGCCTGTCGTGGAATTGAGCCCGGAGCAGGGCGTCGCCGAATTGTTTTTGTCGGATCCTTCCCGATTGCGACATATGGATCATTTCAAGCCGGGCAAACCGCTCCAGAACGCCTTCATCCTTTTCGATCGGCTGCTCAAGGTCGTCGACCGGTTGACGCCCAGGTGGATCCGGAAGCCCGCATTGAGGCGTGCCGAGCACTGGATGCGGGAACACACCAAAGGAAAAGGCGGTATCGGCGCTATCTATCCGGCCATGGCGAACGCGGCGGTGGCGTTGCGGTCACTCGGCGCGCCGGAGGACGATCCCGACTTCATTCGCACGATGCAAGCGATTGAAGACCTGGTCCTGGAAAAAGAAGAGGAGACCTATTGCCAGCCTTGCGTGTCGCCGATCTGGGATACCTGCCTGTCGTTGACGGCCCTGACCGAGGCCGGCGCCCAGCCCGATCACCCGTCGGTGCAGCAAGCCGTCGACTGGCTGCTCGACCAGCAGATATTCGTCAAGGGTGACTGGTCGGATCAGACCCCCGACCTGGAATCGGGCGGTTGGGCATTTCAATTCGAGAACGATAAATACCCGGACGTCGACGATACGGGTATGGTGCTCATGTCGCTCATCCGCGCGGGTGTTCACGACAAGGAAAACAAGATCAAGCGCATCAATCAGGCGGTCAACTGGGTGCTCGGCATGCAGAATCCGGACGGCAGTTGGGGTGCATTCGATATCGGCAACGATCATGAAGCGCTGAATAATATTCCGTTTGCCGACCATGGTGCGCTGGTCGATCCCGGCACCGCCGATCTGACAGCTCGCTGCGTGGAGTTGCTGGCCATGCTCGGTTATGACCAGAATTTTCCACCCCTGCACAAGGCCCTCGAGTTCCTCGAAAGCGATCAGGAAGAGTTCGGCGCTTGGTACGGTCGTTGGGGTGTCAATTACATCTACGGAACCTGGAGTGTTCTGTCCGCGGTGGGGAGCCTCGGCGAGGATGTCGCCAAGCCCTACATCCGCAAAGCCATCGAGTGGCTGAAGGAAATACAGAATCCGGACGGTGGTTGGGGCGAGAGCTGCAACAGCTACGACGATCCCATTCTGCGCGGCAAGGGCGAGAGCACTGCTTCGCAGACTGCCTGGGCGTTGCTGGGCTTAATGGCCGTCGGCGAGGCGAGTTGCCCGCAGGTGAAACGCGGGATCGATTATCTCATCGCCACGCAGAACGAAGCGGGGGACTGGGACGAGGAAGCGTATACCGGAACCGGGTTCCCGCGCGTGTTCTACCTCCGCTACCATGGCTACAGCCGCTATTTCCCGCTGTGGGCGCTCGCTTCTTACGCACGTTTACGGCGCGGACTGCCGACGCGGCAGTTCGAGATCATGAACCACGGCCCGATCGATCTCGGGCCGATCCCGGTTTTGGCTGCGACCTGATTCGGCGGTTCGTCGCCCGGTGACCGGCTCCTAGCTAGCGCATCGGCGAGTAGCCGAAACGACCGCCGTAAGGCAGCGCCCAGGCGCGCGCTGCCATCGTCGCCGCACCTCTCGAAAGTGCTCCGATGTCCGTGATGTTGCGGGCGATCGTCATTATCGTGCAGGATCACCTGAACAGATCGGTTCGCGTTGGCCGCTTTCGTTTAGGTTGCCCTTTGGAGTGTTGATGAATGTCTGAGTATGTCGCCCCCATTGCCGAAATAAAATTCGTGATCGAGGAACTCGCGGGCCTCGAACAATTGAATACGATCAGCGCGTTCGAAGAGGCGACCGCCGAACTCGCCGACGCGGTGCTGGCGGAAGCAGCAAAGCTTGCCGAGGAAGTACTTTCTCCGCTGAACCGAATTGGTGACGTTCAGGGTTCGCAACTCGACGGCGACGTCGTACATACCCCGGAGGGTTGGCGCGAAGCCTATAAGACTTTCGTCGAGTCGGGTTGGACGAGTCTGGCGGGCAACCCGGAGTTCGGCGGCCAGGGTCTGCCGAACCTGGTCGCGACAGCCGTAAGCGAGATGTGGAATTCGGCGAACCTCTCCTTTGCTTTGTGCCCGATGCTTACGCAGGGCGCGACCGATGCGATCGAACACCACGCGGAACGCAAGTACAAGGATTTGTACGTGCCGAAAATGGTCTCGGGCGAGTGGACCGGCACCATGAATCTAACCGAGCCGCAGGCCGGGTCGGATTTGAGCGCCGTGCGCACCAGGGCGGTGCCCGAGGGTGGCCACTACCGTATCACCGGCCAGAAGATTTTTATCACCTACGGCGAACACGACTTGACCGAGAACATCATCCATCTGGTCTTGGCCCGCCTACCGGATGCCCCCGAGGGCACTCGCGGAATCTCGCTGTTCATCGTCCCCAAGTTTCTGGTCAACGAGGACGGTTCGCTCGGCGAGCGTAACGATGTTCGTTGCGTTTCGCTGGAACACAAGCTCGGGATCCACGCGAGTCCGACCGCGGTCATGTCCTTCGGTGACGGCGATGGCGCCATCGGTTATCTGGTGGGGGAGGAGAACCGGGGTTTGATGTACATGTTCACGATGATGAATGCCGCCCGGCATGCGGTGGGTCTCGAGGGCGTTGCGATTACCGAGCGCGCTTATCAATTGGCTCTTGAATTCGCTCGCGAGCGGATCCAGGGACAACCCGTGGGTCCGAGTGGCGGATGCCGCGTGCCGATTATTGAGCACCCGGACGTCAGGCGCATGCTACTGCAGATGAAGTCGCACGTTGAGGCGATGCGTGCACTCGCATACGTCTGTGCCAGCGCTTACGACATTGCCGCTAAGAGTCCGGATCGGGATGCGGCGGCATACGCCGCTCGTCGCGGTGACCTTTTAACGCCCATCGTCAAAGGTTGGAGCAGCGAAACCGGTATCGAGATGGCGTCTCTCGGTATGCAGATACACGGCGGCATGGGTTTCATAGAGGAGACCGGGGCGGCGCAATACCTGCGTGACGTGCGCATTACCACGATTTATGAAGGGACCACCGGCATCCAGGCGGCGGATCTGGTGGGCCGCAAAACCTTACGCGACGGCGGCGCGGCCGCGGGCGAATTGCTCGCCGAGATCGACGCGGACACGGCCGCGCTCGATACGGACGATCCGCGGTTTAAGGATATCCGCGCCGCGCTCGAACGGGCGACCGCAGATGTTCGTGCGGTCCTCGAATGGATGTCTCGGGTGCAGCGCGAAGAACCTCGGCTACCGGCCGCCGCTTCCGTACACTACCTCAAACTGTTGGGGGTCACCTGCGGTGGTTGGCAGATGGCCAGGTCGGCGAAGATTTGTCGCGACAAGCTTGCGGCCGGAGAAGCCGAGGTGACGTTCTCGGAGACGAAGATCGCTACCGCGCACTATTTCGCCGTGCAGGCGATGCCGCAGACTAGCGCGTTGCGCGAGACCATCGTTAGTGGTTCCGAGTCGGTTCTGGTGCTCGATGCGGCGAATTTCTAATGCGCGCTTTCTTCGCGGGGGTAGCGGGCTGCTGTCACGTCGCGAACCAGAGAACACTCCGATTAGTCCTGGGATTTGTCGGATTGTCGTTTAGAATCGTTTGGCCGATGGCGTTGCGTGTGGGACATCGCGGGACGGTTAGCAAGCGATGTTCTGCGTGGACGGTTTTGGCTGCAAGGCGACGTTCAATGAATGAATCAGAAGTTACCTAAGATAAGCGGCGGATCCTCATGCCCTGGCCCTGGCTCGAAAAGATCGACTCCGCCTTCGCGAACTGGCAACTCGAACGCTGCCATAACATTCACGATCTGCGCCGTGCGGCGCGGCGTCGAATGCCCGGTCCAGTATTCCACTACATGGACGGTGCGGCGGATGACGAGCTCAACCTGAAGCGCAGCTGCAGCAGTTTCGACGATTATGAACTCTTGCCTCGCTACCTCCGTGACGTCAGCGAAATCGATCCTTCGACGACCGTCTTGGGTGAAGCGATCGACATACCGGTGCTGTGTTCGCCAACCGGTATGTCGCGCTTGTTTCATCATGACGGAGAACTCGCAGTCGCTCGTGCCGCGGCCCGGGCCAAAACCATCTATGCATTGTCGACGGTCGGTACCTACTCGATCGAAGACGTGGCCGCAGCGTGCGCCGGACCAAAATGGTTCCAGGTATACGTATTCAGGGATCGCACCTTGGTCAGCGAGTTTGTCGAGCGCTGCAAGGCGGCCGATTATCACGCGATGTGTCTCACTATCGATTTGGTAGTGCAAGGGAATCGCGAGCGCGATCTGCGTAGCGGTATGACGATCCCGCCGAAATTTTCTCCCGCGGGCTGGTTCGATTTTGCACTCCACCCGCTGTGGTCATTGAGTTATGTATCGAGTCCGCCGTTCTCCCTGGCAAACGTCGAGCACCGCGTCTCGGGGGGCAGCGACAACGACGTGACCACGCTGGCGGACTATATCGCCAGTCAATTTGATCGGACCGTAACCTGGGACGACGCTGCATTATTGGCCGAGGAATGGGATGGTCCGTTTGTGGTCAAGGGTGTGCTCACCGTCCACGACGCCATACGCGCCGTCGAGATCGGGGCCAATGCGATCATGGTCTCGACCCACGGGGGCCGGCAATTGGATCACACGCCAGCACCTATCGATGTGCTGCCCGACATCGTGGCGGCCGTCGGCGACAAGGCGGAGATCATCCTCGACGGCGGGATCCGACGCGGCACCGATGTCCTGAAGGCGTTGGCGCTGGGTGCCCGCGCGGTATCCATAGGGCGGAGCTATTTGTTCGGCTTAGGCGCTGGGGGCGAAGCCGGGGTCGCACGTGCGCTCGGGCTGCTCAAGGAGGAGATCGTGCGCGATATGGGGATTCTGGGATGCCGAACCATCGAGGAGGTAACGTCCGAATATGTCCGCCGTAGACCCTGAGTTTGAAATCGATATTTCGTCGCTGCGCAGGATTCTCGGTGAGTCCCGGACGGTCGCGGTCGTCGGTTTATCACGCAACTGGCATCGGCCGAGCAATTTTGCTGCCAAATATTTGCAGGAGCACAGCTACCGCGTGTTCCCCGTTAATCCCGGCTATGAAGAGGTGCTCGGTGAGAAGTGTTACGCAACGTTGGCCGAAATCCCGGAGCCCGTCGACGTGGTCGATTGCTTTCGCGTGGCCGAGGAAATACCGGGGCTCGCGGAACAGGCGATCGCGATCGGCGCCAGAGTGCTTTGGATGCAACTGGGGATCGTCAACTATGAGGCGGCGAAAACAGCGCGAGATGCCGGGCTGGCGGTGGTGATGGATCGCTGCATGAAGATCGAGCACGCCCGTCTTTTCGGTGGGTTGAATTTTGTCGGCGTGAACACGAAGGTCATTTCGTCCAAGCGTCCCAAGTTCGTCGCGAATTAACTCGAACCATCTAAATAGCTGTTCCAAATTATCGATCAGTTTGGGAATATGGGCCGGTGGCCGTGCATCGTCACCGTCATACCGGCCCCGGATCGAGTCCGGGGTGACGGACC
>CAZFZX010000161.1:3700-9600 GCA_964523765.1 uncultured Enterobacteriaceae bacterium | reverse complement strand
TTTTACCGGATTAAAGGGGCTTTGCCTTTCTTATTCGTGCAATATTCAGGCTAACGATATTGCGACCGGACGGATAGAAAACCCGCGTTCGCGGGTTTTCTTTTGCGCACTCAATCCAGTCGCCGGGCGCAACCGCGCCCTTTCGGCGTCGGGGCAAATTGCCATAGGTCGAGGTGGCGAGCGCGAAAAACGCCGTCGCCGCGCGGCGCTCACCCTTCCCCGGATTCTCCCCCACAGAAATAAGCGTACAACGTCGCCATAATCGCCTGGGCCGGGTCGCTCTCGAGACGATAGAAAATCGACTGTGCGTTACGGCGCGTCGAGACAATACGGTCTCGACGCAATACGGCGAGGTGCTGCGACAATGCGGATTGACTCAGATCGACCAAGGATTGCAATTCTCCGACCGATTTCTCGCCTTCCACCAGGTTGCAGAGAATGAGAAGCCGCGACTCGTTCGACATGGACTTGAGCAGTTTGGCAGCGTCCACCGCCTTATCCTGCAACTCAGCTACTTCCAAAACCGAACCCTCCGGTTGCCGGCAAGAATGCGTATTAGAGAATACTAATATATCTAATGCCATGCGGCAAGCGAGAAGGCGACGAAGTTTGGCAGCGGCGTCCCGGATCAAAAAGAAACGCGAAGAGACCCGGCGGGCGGATCCATTGAGATAACGTTATCCCTAGTGATATAGTTATATCGACGCAAGCTTCCGAGCCGATCACAGAAGAAGCGGCCACCGACCGGCGCTCGGCAACCGGACGCGGCTGCGTCTGTACAAGCTGTTGATCCAAGCGGGGCCGGACGGCCTCAACGTCGGCGAACTCGGAACCAGGCTGGCCGTGCCGCCCTCGACTTTGGCCCACCATCTCTCCGCGCTCACTCGGGCTGGCTTAATCCGGCAAGATCGGCGCGGCCGCGAAGTAACTTCGAGAGCCGACTATAGTGCCGTCAACGGACTTGTGATGTACCTCACGGACCAATGCTGCGTAGGCTTCACCGGAGTAACCGGCAAAGCCGCGGGACCCCGCGCCACGGGTAATCAAACATGATTGCTCTGCGCGCGCCGCGCGCCAAAACCAACCCATTGACCACGGGCGCTCGCAGCTCGCCGATGAAAGCGCGCTGCCCCGCCAGGACGGAAAAATGAACATAGCACGAAGAGCCTTTTTGAAATCCTCCGCTACTAGCGCGCTCGTCGCCACCGGAATGGCAGGCGGGCTGAGCGTCTTCGATCCTGAACACGTCTTCGGGGCCGATACGATCCTCATTCCGCACGCGAGCCACTGGGGTCCTTTCAAAGCCGTGGTAAAAAGCGGCGTGCTCGTCGGCGTCCAAACGATCGACGACGTCGATGCCCGACCCACCCGGATGCTTACCGAAGGCTTGCTGAGCAGGGTGTACCACGCAAGCCGGATCAAGTACCCGATGGTCCGCAAATCCTACCTACTGAACCGGGCCGGTGATGCCAAACCCGAACTGCGCGGCCGCGAAGCGTTTGTACGGGTGAGCTGGGACGACGCCATCGCGCTGGCCGCCGATGCCATACTCGACACCATCGAAACCCACGGCAACGAAGCGTTATTCAGCACTTCTTACGGCGGTTGGTCGCACGCCGGCATACTGCGGCCGCACGTGTTACAAGGCCGCCTGTTCGGGCTCATTGGCGGACATTCGGTGACCGTCGGGGACTACTCTGTCGGCGCTTCCCGGATGAGCCTGGCCCACGTGATGGGCGGCATGGAAGTATTTGCACCGCAGACCTCCTGGGAAGTGATCGCCGAGAAGACGGAGGTCATGGTGTTGATCGGTTGCGATCCCTGGAACAACAATAGAATTGAATCCGGGGTCGCCGATCACCAAATGCTCCCGCGCTGGGAGAAGATTAAACAAGCGGGCGTTCGCTTTATCTCCATCAACCCGCAATACACGGCGACGGACGAGGCGATGGGGGCCGAGTGGGTCAAGATCATTCCGAACACCGATACCGCTCTGTTCCTGGCCATGTCCTACTACGTCTATACCAAGGGCCTGCACGATCAGGCGTACCTGGAACAATACACCGTCGGCTTCGATCGTTTCCTGCCTTACCTCCTCGGTAAAAGCGGCGATGGCACAGCGGCCAAGACCCCGCAATGGGCCGCGGGGATCACCGGCGTTCCGGCCGAACAAATCGTCCAGCTGGCAGAGTTGTGCGCGGCCAAGCGTACGCAATTGGCCGGTGCGTGGTCGCTACAACGCGCCGATCACGGCGAGATGAGCCACTGGGCCATCGTCAACTTCGCGGCCATGCTCGGAAAGATCGGTAAACCGGGCGAAGGCGCGGGCTTTAGCTGGCACTACGGCGCCGGCGCACCTTCCTCGGGCAAAACGATGCCGCGAGGTCTGCCGCAAGGCCGCAACCCCATCAACGGCCGCTGCCCGGCTTCACGGCTTTCTGAAATGTTGCTCAACCCGGGCAAGAAATACACCCGCGACGGCGCCGAATATGCCTACCCGGACGCGCACCTGATCTACAACGCCGGCAACAACTTCATGTCGCACCAGCAAAACACCAATGAGCTGATCCGCGCCATGAATAAAAAAATCGAGACGGTGATCTGTCACGATCCGTGGTGGTGCGCATCCGCCCGCTTTGCCGACATCGTATTTCCGGCGACAACCACTTTGGAGCGCAACGACATCTCCTCCGGCGGCGCCTACAGCAACGACAAGATCTACGCCATGCGCCAGGTGATCGAACCGGTGGGTGAAAGCCTCGACGATTTCGAGATTTTCCGGCGACTCGCCGATCAATTCGGTGTCGCTCACCAATTCACGGAAAGCTCGATGTCGGTCATGGCCATTCTCGAAAACAGCTACAAAGCTTCCGGCGCGACCATGCCTTTCGAAGAATTCTGGGACACCGGGATGACGCGGCTCGAGGTGCCGGAAGCGGCTCACAAATGGGTGCTGCACGGCGACTTCCTGGCCGACCCGCAAAAGAATCCATTGCACACGGCATCCGGCAAGATCGAACTCTACTGCGGCACAATCGCCGGATTCGAGTGCGAAGAGTGCCCGCCGATGCCGCAGTGGATGGAACCCGCCGAATACCTCGGTAACGCCGAGGAGGGACAGGTGCACGTGGTCAGTCCGCACCCGCATATGCGCGTCCACTCGCAGATGGCAAACGCCGCTACCCGCGAATACGAAAACGTCCAAGGACGTCAACACCTACGGATCAGTGTCGAAGACGCGCGCGCCAACGGCATCGAAGACGGCGACTTGGTCGAACTCTATAACGAGCGCGGCGCATTGATTGCCGGGGCCCGGGTAACGGATTTGATCAGGAAAGGTGTGGTGAGCCTCGAAGAAGGGAATTGGCTGCAACTGGATAGCAGGGGTCGTTGCAATAGCGGTTCGATCAACATGATCACTTCCAGTAAGGCATGCAGCGACCTCAGCCAGGCAACGAGCGCCAACACTTGTATCGCGAGCATCAGAAAGTGCACGGACGCCGAATCTGAAAATCGAGCGTATGAGCCGCCCGTGATAGAAGAACATCAGGGAAGCCAGGCGGTATCAGCGCGTGGATTCCGTGACCGGGCGGCCAAGATCCGAAACGCTGCGCTGGCCGATATGACGCCGGGAGAAAAACTTTTCTACGAACGCTGCACGGTTTGCCACGTCGCCCACGAACCCGGCGATCTGACGCGCACCGAGTGGCGCGCCGTCACTGAAGACGTGATGTTCCCACGTGCCGGTCTCAGCGAAGAACAACAGCAACTCGTTCGGGAATTCCTGAGCAACAATGCAAAGGATGCGCGATAACCGTCGGGCAAAGAAGAACGGAGCCGGACGCCTACTGAACAAGTAGTACGTCCCCTGCTCCCGGCAGTACGCAGGCCGCTGTTACGGCGCCCTCGCTGTAGCCCACTGCTGCAACTCGCGAATGCTCGTATAACCGCCGCTACCTTCGCGTCGACCGCCGGCCCGCAAATCGTGGATCGACAATATCGGACATAGCGGAATGCAGATCCCGCAATCGATGCATTCTTCCAGTTCGATCGCGAAGCGGCCGAGGAAATCGTCCTCGACGCGATAGATCGCATCGACCTTTAGCGGGCAGGCATGCTCGCAGGCCCCGCAACCGATACAAGTCTCGTCGATGTAGTGATGCGCCTCGCGCGCTACGGCGTTCATCCCGCCCGACAATAGGTGGTCGTGAAGGCTACCGAGGCATTGACGAATTCCTGCAAACTCTGGTTGTAGCGGAAGTACAGATCGCTGCACAACGGATCGTCGGCGACGAGCTTTATCGGTGCGCCCAGATGACTGAGGTAATTCAAGCTGTGCTCGAGATCGGGCCGGCCACCGTGGGCGGCGATGTTGTCGATCATCTCGCCCCAAGTGTCAACGCTCGCTTCCAGACTAAAGTCGACCCTGTCGGCGTTGTCCGCCGTGGTTTCAACGACCTCGAGCACCTCGAATTCCTCGAATACCACCTGTACGGCCCAACGCCCGGTGGTCGACTCCGCATCGGTGACCACGAATTCAGCGACACAATCGACGTAGCCGAGTTGCTCCTGACGCGCACGATTCTCATTCATCAGTTGCGCGAGGCGCGCGAACCACTCGACGGATGGAAAGGTAACCGCGGCATCTTCCACCGCTTTAACCGCCGCCCCGCTCATGATGCCCACACTGCCGTTGCCGGGATCTTGCAACGTTCCTTGCGATCGAATCCGGCGCGTTCACACCGCTGCAGGTACTCGTCGATAAACATGCGCCATACGTGCGCCAAACCGTCCATTCCGTCATCCATCTTCTTCAATCCTCCTCCGAGCAATATCGCCACCGACTCGATGAAAGCCGGCTCCGTGAACGCGCTCATCACGATCAGCTCACCAACATCGGCGAAACGGTGCATCTCTTCGATCGCCGCTTCGCGATCCGGATGGTTGTCGATGAAATGCTTGAATTGCATGACCCCGTAAGACACATGGCGCGCCTCGTCCTGCAGGCAGCGTCGGAATATTTCTTTATCCACCTGCGTCTTGGCGATCATTTCTCCCGAGCGGAATACCGATAAGATCAAGCCTTCGCCGAGAAGATTCAGCAGGAAGGTGCCCATCGTATGCGTCGGCGCTTCGAGGATCGCGGCCAACGCCCATTCGAATCCCGGCGCCGAATGCAGCAGCCCGCCGCCGGCAAAGGCGCGTTTACGAAAGACCTCCTGGTGTCTCGCCTCATCCATTATCTGGGTCGCGAGAAAACTCTTTACTTCGAGAAAATCCTGCGGGATCTGGTACATCCACTTGGCCGGAAAGTCACCGGCGACGAATTCGATTTCGGTAAGAAACGTGCACAACTGACACGTTGCTTTGCCCAGGTCTTCCGGCAACGTTTCGAGTTCATCCCACGCGATATCACGCGTCGCGTTCCACTGACGGGCCTTCGCCTCCTCGTATAAAGTGACGACGTTATCCGACCATAGCTCACGGCGATCGGTGACCACATAACTTTCGATATCGGGCAGTTGATCGCGGTAGGGTTCGCGTACTGAACCGCGCGGCGCGAAGCTTCGCCAGGTCGTGATCTCCGGAATCGTACCGGCATCTCGCAAACGGTTGATGTCCGTGTACGTCATACCGCGCGACGATGGTTTGGCCGTTCGTTGACCCCAGCGGCCATCCTCGCGCTCCATCCAATGCAGCGAAAAGCTGCCTCGGGAAAGGCGTTCGATGTTCTCGTTCATTAGGTCCGACCAGATGTGGGAACGGGCATTGAATGACGCTTCGTAGGCCGACAATGCCTCTTCGTGGAGCGGTCTCGCGCTCGGCAGTGGCTGCAGCTTTTCGACGGTATCGGCAACACTCATCTTCAGTCTCCTCCGGTTTGATTTGCTCTACTGATA
>CAZFZX010000161.1:0-3600 GCA_964523765.1 uncultured Enterobacteriaceae bacterium | reverse complement strand
CTACTGATAGTTTTGCCAATAATGCATTGCAGCATGTTATCATTAAGGTTTTCCAGGCAGACCGATGGATAAAGGAGGAGAAGGAGGCGGTGGCGGCTAATAGAGCACCGCGGCGGAGATTAACCCCTGAAGTGCGGCGCGCGGAATTGCTCGAGCACGCGCTCGCGGTCTTTGCACGCCGCGGTCTCGGGCGCGCCGGTCACGCCGAGATCGCAAACGCGGCCGGTGTCGCCGTATCCACGTCGTTCGTCTATTTCCCCACACGAGTCGCGTTGATGCGGGCGGTACTCGATGAAGTCGCGGCGTTCCAGACCGACCTGGCCGTTCGCGCGCACAGCGGCGACAAGCCAGCGCCGGAGAAGATCCGGGAACACGTCCGGGCATTCGCGAATGCCGTCGATACCCACCCCGACTATGCCCGCGTGTGGCTCGACCTCAGCACCGCGATCCGCGAAGACGTATGGCCGCAATATCTCGCCTTCCAGGATCGCATCCTCGCCATCATCGGCAAAACGATAGAGCGAGGGAAAGAGGAAGGCGAGATCGCTTCCGACGTCGACGCTGACTCTGAGGCGTGGTTAATCGTCGGTTCCGCCCAAATGCTGGCGCAAATGAAATTCACCCAATTTCCGGCGGACCGCCTCGACCGGTTTATCGATCGGCTGGTGAGTACCGCCGTGGGTTCAAGCAAATAGATCAAAGGGGTCTGCCCCTTTGATCGGTACTATTCCTTAATGAATCCTGCCTGCTTCGCGCGCTCCACCCATTCGGGCTCGGGGCACGACCGGATTCTGCCCGGAACGCAGGTCATATCGGCGACACCCTGTTCGCGGTCGAGATAGTCGTCGTCGTCCGGCATCAACACCGCGTCCGAACTCAACCACGCACCCGATAACGACTCACCGCCTTCGTCCATTTCCGGGAACCACCAACCGCGGGGGATCCGGAGGCTGCCGCGCGGGATCTCCGCGCGGGTACCGACTTTAAGACTGATCGACCCGGCGGGCGATTCGATCTCGGCCCATTCACCGTCGACCAAGTCGTGCTCGGCGGCGTCGGCAGGATTGATCATCAATACCGGGTAGGACCCGCGCTGACGCAGCGATTTCACTTGCCGCTGGCCAGTCTGATAGTACTCATCGTCGCGGATGCCGACGAACAAAATGAACGGGAAGCCCTCTGGCTGAGGACGCTCGCGATAGTACGGTAGCGGGTCGTGGCCCAGGTCTTCGAGCACGCTCGAATAGAGCTCGACCTTACCGGAAGGCGTCGCGAAGCCGGTCTGTTCGTACTTCTTGAACTTGAACTCGGGGATGTAGGTTGTATAGGTGTCGGAAAACTCGGCCCAGTTCATGCCGGTGCCCTGCAGGCGCTCGTCATAGAGTTCTTCGGTGGTCCGCCAGGGGAATCGCTCCCCGAATCCCATGCGCTGCGCGAGTCCACGCCAGAGTTCGTAACCGCCGCGACACTCCCCGGGCGCATCCATCAGTTTGTGGGAGACGAAATGGACCGTGCTCCAACCATACAGGTCATGAAGGTGATCGCGCTCCAGCCAACTGTTGCCCGGCAGGATGTAATCCGACAACTGCGCGGTCGGCGTCTTGAACAGGTCGAAGGTCACCACGAGATCCTGGTTCAGGATCGCTTTATAGATCTTCGTCTGATTGGCGTAACTCATCA
The DNA here is from genome assembly GCA_964523765.1 of uncultured Enterobacteriaceae bacterium. Classification (GTDB taxonomy): domain Bacteria; phylum Pseudomonadota; class Gammaproteobacteria; genus UBA11873. Next base: position 1,920 of record CAZFZX010000161.1, on the reverse strand, counting down.
GCGGGTTATTGCCGGTGGCGATAAAAGCCTTGACCGGGTAGGGAGCGCCGTCGGCCATCGCGGTAAATGCCGATGGCGGATGCGCCATGAAACTGCCGGTGACGATATTGGCGTACGGCCGTCCCCAGACCTTTTCCGTCGGTCCTTTCAGCGCCGCGGTCCCTTCATAGGTAAAGGCGTTGTAGGTGCCGGTCCCGAGTTGCTTGTCCTTTTGCGCCTGGGAGAGTTCTTCGTGTAATTCGATATCGACTTCCGGGATGATGTCCGGGTCATAGCCGCACAAGAGTTCGCCGCCGGGTACGTCCAGGTGACCACAGATGGCACGCAAGATAGCCTGCAGCCGGATCGCCGAGGTACTGTTGATCTGTTTATCGAGCATCGGTACCCAGGGCATGACGGCAGGACCGCTCGTCGCATACATGCGCCCGGCCTGACGGATCAGCTCCGGATCGAGACCGGTGATCTGGGAGACACGATCGAGCGGATATTCCCGCAATCGTTCTTTGAGTTGGTCGAAACCGACCGTCCAGTCCTCGACGAAGGCTTTGTCGTAGAGGCCTTCCTCGATGATCACGTTGAGCCAGCCCATGTACATGACGGCATCGGTACCCCCGCGGACCGGCAGATAGAGTGCCGCGTCCTTGACCAGCGAATTCTCGCGCGGGTCCATGACGATGAGCTTGGCGCCACGCTCGAGTGCCCGCTGCAGGCGGATATACATTCCGCTCCAGCTGTGTTGGCTGGTTACGTGACCACCCATGACGACCAACTGGGTGTTCTCGAAATCGGGTGCCGGGTACCACCCGTAGGTCATACGGTTGATGACCGCCGTGTTGCCCATGCACAGGGCAACCCCGGAGACGAAGTTGGGCGAACCGAGGAGATTCATGAAGCGCCGTATGGAGCCCGATTCGACGGAGGTGTTCCAGCCATTGGAGCACACCGCTAGCGCTTCGGGTCCATAGCGCTCGACAACGGTTTTGAGCTTGGCGGCGATCTCATCCAAAGCCTGGTCCCAGCTGATCCGCTCCCACTCACCGGAGCCGCGGCGTCCGCGCCGTTTGAGCGGATACAACACACGGTCGGGATGACCATAAGCTTCCGGGGCGTGCGCGGCCTTGACACAAACGGCCCCGGGGGCGATGGGGTTGTCGAAGTCGCCTTTGATCTTCTTGACGATGCCGCCGGCGACGACACCTTCGAGCTGACAGGCGTTGTCGCACATCGCACAGGTAACCTTGCGTGTTTCGGTGATTGTTTTATCGAGCATGGCGAAACCTCCGGGTGCAATCTAAAGAAACGACGGCAGACGACTAGGGCCTGTTTATCTTTCATGTACGCCTCTGCTGTGAGCCTGTTTGTGGCCCGGCAAGGCGGAGTGAGCGTAGTGTAGCCGAGCTACATGAGCGAGCGATAACACCGCCGGACGCAAACAGGCTCGCAGCCCTGCGGGTTGCCCCTGGAAAACCGTCACTCGTCGTTGCAACTCGCTCATTTGGAACCACCAAACCTCGCTCGCGGCGCCTTGCTTGACGGTTTTCCAGGGGCAACAGAGGCGTACATGAAAGATAAACAGGCCCTAGACAACTGTACCAAAATATCGATCACTTTCTAATCCGGGATTGACTGATGCGTGTTTACCATCATGCCGGCCCCGGATCGAGTCCGGGGTGACGGATCCGGCATCCAGCCAATTGAGCTACCGCTTTCAGCGGCACTTTTTCAACTGGACCTCGGGTCGAGCCCGGGGTGACGGGCGCGGGTATTAGATAACTGTTTCGAAGTGTCGATCAGCTTCTAATCCGGGTTTGACTGATGAACGTGATTACTGTCATGCCGGACCTGATCCGGCATCCAGTCAATACAGCTGCCGCTTTCAGCGGCACATTTTCGACTGGACCCCGGGTCGAGCCCGGGGTG
>CAZFZX010000160.1:0-9626 GCA_964523765.1 uncultured Enterobacteriaceae bacterium | reverse complement strand
CGGCGCGGCTGCGGAAACCGGGGTGAGCGGGAACCCGATATAGCCGGCCAGACCCAGGGCTCCCGCAATGGAGAAGGCGAAGACGAGCACGGTTGCGAGCGTGCCGACTACCCCGCCGACCAATACAGCGAGGAGAACGATCATCAACCCAAAGCTCAGCGGGATCAGCGACGTCAAGTCGGTCACCGTCGCTTCGGGAAATGCGTTGTTCATCATGACCATTCCCGTCAAATAGATCCGGGTGCCTGGGTACTTGCCCTCAATCTCGGCCGCGAGTGCGCGGGCGAATCGAATGATCTCGGCAGTTTCACCCGTCGGGTCCTCGCCCGGCAATTGGACATTGATGAATAACCCCGTCACCCGGGTGTCCTCGCGGATCAGGGACCCGTGCAGCAATGGTTCGTCGAGTGCGATCTGCTTGATCTGTTCCAACTCGGTATCGCTGAGCCGCGACGCGTTGCTGACCAGGTCTCGAACGATCAGGTCGTCCCCTTCGGCCTTCGTGTACTGGAAATTCGTAATTGAATCAACGCGGTTGGAGTAGGGTACTTGCCAGGCCCGGTCGGTGATTTCCTCTACGATCGCGAGACTCTCGCGAGTGAAGACCTCGCCGCCTGCCGGCGCTATGACGATCACCAGATTGTCATTTTTGACGTAGGTGTTTTCCAGTTCCTCGAACGCGATCCGCTGCGGATTGTCGGGACCGAAGTAGGCACGATAGTTACTGGTGAAATGCAGGTGGCGAGCGCCCGCAGCCGCGACCATCATCAAAAAGATCGCAACCGGAATGATGCCCCATCGATATTGTACGACCCAGCGCGCGAACGCCGCTTCAAACTGATGCATTGATGTGTGGCCTATTCGCGGCTTTGTCGGTCGAAATCGCGACCGTTACGCCGATGGGCGCGGCGCGCGGAAATCGCGGGGTACTTTATATTGCCGTGTAACCGCCGTCGACCGGCATGGCAAGGCCGGTCACGAAGGACGACTGTTCGGACAACAGCCACAGTACCGCTTCGCCGATCTCTTGCGGATCGCCGAAACGATTCATCGGTTCTTGCATCAGCAATGCCTCGCGGCCGAGGCCCGATCCGGTCATTAACCGGTCCAGCATCGGCGTTTCGATCATGCCCGGGCAGACTGCGTTGACCCGGATCTTTTTGCGTGCGAATTCCAAAGCCGCGCACTTCGTCAAGCCGACGACCCCGTGCTTTGCCGCGCAATAGGCGGAACCTCCGCGAGTCCCCACGAGTCCGGCGACCGAGGCGGTACTGACGATCGAACCGCCGCTGCCTTGGCTGAGGAATTGTTCGATTTCGTGCTTAATGCACAACCACACGCCTTTTAAGTCGACGTTCACGGTGAGGTCGAATTCGGCTTCGGTCATCTTGACGATGTTGGTGAAGGCCCCTTCGATGCCGGCATTATTGAACGCACCGTCGAGCGAACCGTGGGTATCGACGGTCGCTGTAATCATCGCCTTTACCGCCGCCGCGTCGGTGACGTCGGTCTCGACGAACATGACATTTCCACCGCTGGCCTTGATATCGTCGCAGGTCGCCTGTGCTTCTATCTTGTTGATGTCCGCGATGACGACAGCCGCACCTTCGTCCGCACAGCGTTTTGCCGTCGCGCGCCCGATCCCGGTGCTCCCGCCCGTGATGATGATAGTCTTGCCTTCCAACAGCCTCGCCATGCTCGTCCCCCGTTAGCAGGTAGCGACGTCTCGTGCTTTCGGATCACCCGGAGTGGGTGATGCTGCGACCGCACATCTTCGGCCACTATACAGCGCTCGCGGCTCCCGGTCGCGCAGGCGGGTTTATATCATCTGCGCCCGGGGCGATCTAGAACAAGCCGGAACGTGTGGTCCAGAAACTGGATTTTGTATAGTCTTGCTGAGGTCCGAAACGAAGCGGGAGAAATCGATCGATGAGGATGTTGAAACCCGGCACGACCTATGACGAGGTCTACGATTCATTCCAATGGGATATACCGGAGCGGTATAACATTGCGAATGATGTGTGCGACCAATGGGTCGGCGACTCCGGGCGAATCGCCCTGGTTTACGAAGACGCGAGAGGGGAAGTACACACATATACATTTGCCGAGATCTGTAGGTCCGCAAGTCGATTCGCTAATGCGCTTCTGGCGCGCGGCCTCGTGCGCGGCGACCGTGTTAGCCTTCTTCTGGCGCAGGATCCCGAATGCGCAATCGCTCATGTCGCCTGCTTCAAGGCAGGTATGGTCTCGAGCCCCACATCGGTCTTATTCGGCCCCGATGCGATTATCTACCGCCTGACCGACAGCGGGGCCAAAGCACTCGTCACCGACAGTGCAAACTATCCAAAGGTCGCCGAGGTCCGGGCCCAATGCCCGAGCCTCGAGCATGTTTTCGTCATCGACGGTGAGCCCGACGGCGCACCCAATTTCTGGTCGGCAATCGAAGAAGCGGAAGAAGGGTTCGCTAATGTCGATACCGCGGCCGAGGACGTCGCTTGGATAAGCTACACGTCGGGGACGACCGGAATGCCGAAAGGATCGGTGCAACCGCATCGAATGTTGTTGGGGCACATGCCGAGCCTCGAGTTCATCTACGATTTCTTCCCACAGGAAGGAGATATTCTGTGGTCTCCGGCGGACTGGGCGTGGATGGCGGGCCTCGCGGATATCCTGCTGCCGGCCTGGTTTCACGGATGCACGGTCGTCGCGACCGCGACGAAGGGTTTCGACCCGGAAGACGCTTACCGCGTTCTCGACCAACACAACGTGACCCTGGCGCTATTAACACCAACGATGCTGAAGTTGATGCGCCAGGTGCCGAACGCGCTCGATCGATACGATCTCAAACTAAGGGCCGCGCTTTCGGGCGGCGAAGCGGTCGGAAAAGAGCTTCTGGAGTGGGCGGACCGCGAATTGAACATCAAGATCAACGAGGGGTTCGGACAGACCGAGTGTAATGTGATCCTGGGTAATAACGGTAACGTGTTTCCGATCAAGCCGGGGTCGATCGGCCGACCGACCCCGGGTACGGTTTGTGCCATCGTCGACGACGAAGGCAACGAGTTGCCGGCGGGGGAAGAAGGGCACATTGCCTGCAAGCGGCCGCACCCGGTCATGTTGTTGGAGTATTTGAACAAGCCGGAAGCGACGAAAGACAAATTCATCGGCGATTGGTTGATCACCGGCGACACCGGGCACATGGACGAGGACGGGTATTTCTGGTTTCACGGACGTGCCGACGACGTGATTACGAGTTCAGGGTATCGCATCGGCCCCGGCGAGATCGAAGACGCTCTGCTGAAACACAATGCCGTGCAGATGGCGGCCGCTATCGGTGTGCCCGATCCCGTTCGCACCGAAATCGTGAAAGCTTTCGTTATCCCGACGCCGGGCGTGACGCCGAGCGACGAGCTGGCCGAAGAATTACGCGAATCGGTGCGCAGTCGGTTGGCGAAGCACGAGGTGCCGAAAATGATAGAGTTCGTCGACGGGCTGCCGATGACGACGACCGGAAAAATCATGCGCCGGGAATTGCGCGAGCGGGAAAAGAAGAAACGCGAACCGGCGGGAACCGGGATCTGATCCGGCGAGCCGGCCGGTTTGTTCAAGCGCGGGGATAAGGATCCGTCAGAGCGGGGCCTATTCCGAGGTTTTTTCGGTCGCTGTAGCTCATGCGCGAACGAAGACTCGTTGGAGTTTCGCTATCCACTTCCAGTCGCGCCGGTCGATCTCGATTTCGACCGTGAGCTTGGCCCCATCCGCCGAGGTTGAAATACGTTCGATCAGTTTGCCACCGCCTTTGATTCTGGTTTCGAGGACCAGGCGGGCGTCGTCCCAGAAGGCCAGTGTGTACCCGATTTCGTCGCGTACGAGTTCGTCGCCGCTGGCGGTGAAAATACGGCCGCTGGGGTTCGGTACGACGTCGCGTTCGTAGCCATCGGCGTAGATAAACACAAAGCCACTGCCGTTCGGGACGATCTCGAGATTGTCTGACTCTAACAACCGTTGCAGCGGGCCGGCGTGGGCGAGTCCTTCGGTGTGCCGCCAATCGTGCCCGGCGTTGGCCTCTTGCCAATAGCGCCGTCGGGCGCGCTCGCCGGTACGCTCCCGAGGTTTCGACACGGCTTCGGGACGTTTCTTGCGCTTTGACACGCGTATCCCTTTGAGTTCGTCGGCGGCGTCGGCGCTTTCGGTCGCGTCGAGTTGCCAACGTCCGATGATGGGCCCGGTTTGGGCCGTAACCGGTGGAGCGCACAGGCTCAGCGCAAGTAGCAGTAGAGCCCACGGGCGGATTTGGCAATCGTTAGCCAGGGTGCGATCATGGGACGTCGTGCTTTGCACCACCGATCGCTGCGCGACAAAGTGTTCGTAACGTTCCGGCCGAAGGTCTTTCGGCAGGTCGCTTGGTTTGCGATCGCTAGTGTCGTTGCGTTCTTGCGGTGCGCCGTCAATCATTCTTAGTTGCTGTCTTATGAAATTAGTTGAACCCGTAGAAGCGGTCGCGGCGGTCCCGGACCATAGTATCGCAATTATGCCCGGCGGTTGCGCACGGGCTGCCGCTTTTTACCAGGCGTTGGTCGACAATGTTGAACAGTTCGACGATCTTACCCTGTGTTCCGGCTTTTCCTTCGGTGCCTATAGCTACCTGGACAGGGGGCTCGGTGAGCACACGCGCTATTTGACGTGGCAGGCGTCGCCGCGCATACGCGAATTATTCGCCAAACCCGATCCCGGCAAAGTCGGGTTCGTCCCGATCCGACTCGCCGACGTCCACCGTGTGGTCAGCGCGCAGGGCGAAATCAGACCGCATACGGTCGTGGTGCAGACCTCAATGCCGCAGTCGGATGGTCGGGTCAGCCTTGGCATATCGGTCGGGCCCTACCTCGACTTCGTACGCAGCGCAAAACTAGTCATCGCCGAGATGAATCGAAATATGCCCGTCACCCATGGTGACAGCCGTATTGCACTCGAGGCGATCGACCTGGCCTATGAATCGCAAGAGCCCCTGTGCGAATATCGGACACCGGAATCACAACCGAGCGACGCGAGGATCGTAGATCACGTGATGAGTCTCATTCCGGACGGGGCGTGGGCGCAATTGGGGATCGGCTCCGTTCCCGATCGGATCATGGAGAGGCTCGGTGACATACCCGGCGTCAATCTCTGGTCTGGAATGCTCACCGATGGACTGCAGGATTTCCTCGAACGGTCGGCTACGACACCACGGGTGGTTGTCGGTGAATTGGCCGGAACCCAGGAATTCTACGATTTCTGCGGTGGCAATCGCGTTGTCGAAATGGCGCCTACGTCGGTAACGCACGATGTCGCGCGCATCGGGGCGTTACCAAAATTTGTCTCGATCAATTCCGCATTGGAGATCGACCTGCAAGGGCAGAGTAACGGCGAGGCGATCGGAGGGGTTCAGATCAGCGGGGTCGGGGGTAGTCTCGATTACATCGAGGCGGCTAGCCTGTCGCCGGGCGGAGTATCGATTATCGCGTTAGCCTCCGCTACGAGGGATGGTAGGCACTCGAAGATCGTGCCGCGGTTCGATGCTGGCGCCGTGGTGACAACGCCGCGTTACTGCACCGACTATGTAGTGACCGAATACGGGGTCGCGCGACTGCGCGGAAAGGATCTCTTGCAACGCGCGGAGGCGCTGACGGCTATAGCGCACCCTGATTTTCGGGACGAACTCGCGGGGAGTATCGGATGATCAAAGCCGTCAGCTTGTTTCGGCGAAGACAGGGTATGTCGGTCGAAGATTTTCAAAATTATTGGCGCACGAGTCATGCAGAAATCGTGTGCCGCATTCCGGGGATCCGTCGCTACGTGCAGAGTCATACATTGCTGTCCGGGTATCGTAAGCGGATGCCGGCCTGCGACGGAGTCTCCGAGCTATGGTTCGATGATGCCGATGCTTTAGTCGCCCTCAGGGATAGCAGCGAGTTGCGAAATACCCGTGCGGATCGCGCCGCATTCATCGATTTGACGTCCTACATCGAGATCGTATGCGAAGACGTCGTGATCAAGGGTGGTACGATCCCAGAGGGAGGGGTAAAAAATATCGAGTTGGCGAAGAAGAAGACTTCGTTGGACGCGGAAGCCTTCCACCGGCATTGGGCCGACGTGCATGGTCCGCTCGCCGCTTCTATTCCTCAGATTCGGCGATACGTCCAGAGCCACACGGAAGCCGGCGGCTACCTCGGGGAGCACCTGCCGGCGCTCGACGGCGTCGCCTTGACTTGGTTCGACGATACCGCCGGGATGCGCGCGGCGGCCCATACGCCGGAGTACGCGGCGACGCGTGCGGATGAAGTCAACTTTACGACCGTGCCACTCGAGTTCGTAATCACGACCGAGAACGTCGTGATAGCGTAAACGCAGTCCAAGGTGTTTACGATCGGTCTCGTCGAACGGGTGCTGGATAAAGCCCCGGTAGCGCGCCTCGCTCAAATCGACGACGGCGGATGCGCGCAAGTGCTGCCTTTCGTCTTCGTCCGGGTCGACCGAACCTTGTGGTCGCCGGTGGACGCGAAACCTAAGAAGCATGCGCGTTTGAGCCGCCTGGCCTGGATTGCGGCGCGGCCAGAAGTTTGTGTGCTCGTCGACTACTACGGCGAAGACTGGTCGCGACTCTGGTGGCTAAAAATATACGCGCGGGCGGAGGTCATCCGTAATGCACACCCGCAAAGGGAACGCGCGATAGCGGGGCTAGCCCAGAAATACGACCAGTATCCAGCGACCCCGATGTTTTACGGCGAACCGACGATGATCCGCATGCAATGGCACGCTTGGAAGGCGTGGTCGGCGTCCGGTACCGCCGCTGTCGAAGCATGGTTGGCAACGTCCGATCGTTGACCCTGTCGCCGACTCGGCCGCTCGACCGGCGTCCGTCTACTCCGCCGGGACCCGATCTAGACGAGTGGAATCACCTGCTCGGCGAAATCTTTAGCGACCTCGCGGATATGGGCGAGGGGCGGTAGCAGGCTCACTTCGTCCAGACCGAATTTTTCAGCTTCACGGATTTGCTCGGCGATCTCGGAGGGTCCTCCGACCATGCACGCGCCTTCGATCATCTCGGGGGTGATGAATTTTCGTTCGCTCTTCGGGTAGTAACTGCAGTGGCCCTCGTGGAGAACCTGGTGGCATTTTTCCTCCGGCACGCCCAGATCGGCGACGTGGTCCACGTATTGCTCCCAGATACTCTTCATGTAGTCCGGCACCACGGAGTCATCTTTAGTGTAGCGCCACACCTCGTATACGAAGTGAATTGCAACCGCGACCCACGAGCCGGCGGTTTCGATGACGCGTTCGTCGGTGAGCTTTTCACCGGGCCGCAATACCACAGCGGTCGTGAGGGTGGCACAATGAAAGTTTTCCATCGACCGGCCGGCCTTGTCTGCACCTTCCTGGACATGCCGCAAATTGAATTCGAGAACGTCTTTCTGTTCGTTGAAAATGGAGATCAAGCCGTCGCCGTAGCGTCCGGCCGTTTTCAGCGCCAGAGGACCGTTTGCCGCGACGTAGATCGGAATAGGCACCTCGATATTGCGAAATCCGTCGGCATGCTCCTGCCACCTGATAGCAGTGGTCCGATCACGGAATTCGTATTCGACTTCCTCGCCTTTCAGCATCGCTCGAACGACGCGCAGGTACTCGCGAAATTCCCTGATCGGCATCGGATCCTGACCCATCACCCGCATCGCCGTATGCCCGGTACCGATCCCGAGAAATACGCGGCCTGGTGCCAGTACGTTGATCGATGCGATGGAGTGCGCTGTCGTCGGGGCTATCCGGGTTCCCGGTATTGCGACTCCGGTACCGATCTTGATGCGGGTAGTATTGAGTGCCGCCGCCGCCATCGTGGCATAACAGTCGGACCACATCATCTGCGTATCCGGAAACCAGCACGCGTCGTACCCCAGGTCTTCCAATTCTTTGACGATAGGCCAGTCGCCGATCCTCGTTTGTATATGAAGGCTATATTTCACGGGCGTTCCCCTTGGTAGATGTTTGCTTGAGGATAACCAGAAGTTCCCTCTGAGAATAACGGCTTGGTTCCGTCAACGACGTCCCCGACGTCCACCGCCGAGGTTAGCGGGATCAAAGTCCTGAACCTTCACTTCGGCGACGTTGGTTAACACCAGCAACTGCACCGTTGTGCACCGGTGATTGATTACATCGATCATCGTAGCGCTGTCGACGATCGGAGCGCCGGTCTCGTGATTATTCGGCATATGAGAGTTCGGATGGGCTACGCCGTTGATCGCGAACTTCCAGAAATGGCCTTCTTTGTCATAGATCCGCGCAAGCGCCGGGTGATAGGTCTGTGCATCGATATAGATATAGCGTTTCGATACAGGGTAATCGTCTGCCGATGGGTAACCTTCGACGATATGTGTGTAGCGCAGCTGCCAGGTGATGTTCGGGAAACAGATGCCCTTGCCGTGAAAGTGTGCGAACCGGTAGTCGGAGCGATTCGCCCGGGTCTCGGTGACGACGATCTGATCGTAGCGGTACATCGGCAGCAGCACGTAGGTCGAACCGGCGTACTTCCAGTCCATATCGATGATCCGGCCGGCCCCCAGGAAGTCATCGGGGAGATAGTCGCTGCCGAACATCGTTTCGCGGGGTGGGAATGACGCCAAGCTCTGGCTCCGGGCGAGTTGCGGAACATACACCCAGCCTTTCCGGGATTCGGTCTCGTCACGGTTTATGAATGCGAGGACTTCGGCGCCGGTGAGGTCCCCGGCGGTAACCGCTCGCATGTAGAACGCACCGAGCGAATTCTGCAGGTTCTTGTTAACGGCCGGAACGGGCGGGACGACATGACGGTACATGAAGCGCATGCTTCTGCCCTCGAAGCTCAAGGCGCGATCGAGCTTCTCGGATCGGAGGTCGCGATACTGCCAGTGCATCTCCGGTATCGTGGCGCTGTCGCCGTTGTACATCAGGCGCATGTTCCAAGCGATTTTCTCGCCGGCGCGGGGGTCATTCAGCGCCGGTGGTCCGGGGAAGGGGCGGCCGCCCTGGTAGTTGACGAGGACCCCGGGGGCGTCGAGCGCAGCCCGGCCGCCGTATTGGGCGGTTGCCGCGACGTACGCGGCGTGCGGACGGAAAGACGTCAACTCGCCGACCGGCAGGGTGACCCAGCCGTCGCGAACGAACCTCGCGAGTTCAGGGTCGACGATGTAGGCGTAGCGGTCGACGTTGGCAGCGTCGATACGGAAGCCCGGAGCCGGGGTGATCTCATTCAGTTGCTGAAAGTCGATTTCAAATTCGTCGGCAGACGAGTGGCACGACATGAATAACAACGAAAGCCCGAATACGGCGTGGACCGACAAATACGGAATTATCGGCGTCGCGGTACGGGGCGCGCCGTGTCGTCGGTAGATGGGTTTTCGTTGCAGCACCGAAAAATCATAAGACGAATTGAGTTTGGTGTCGACGGGGGTTAAGAAGCAGTATCAAGGTTGTTTGCTACTGTGAATCGTTTTGGGGCTGTTTCTCCCGAGGCTTTCATAATTCGTGAACATTGTAAGTTGGGTTAGCCCGCAGGGCGTAATCCAGCGAGTTATAACTGAATCTGGTGTTTAAGGAAGTTGAATAAAGGCGGCGTATCT
>CAZFZX010000159.1:0-9829 GCA_964523765.1 uncultured Enterobacteriaceae bacterium | reverse complement strand
GCGGCCCTGGCGGTCGGCCGGAAATCGCTCCTGCATGACCGGCACTTCCGCCATCCATGGCGGTCGACCGGTAATTGCTCCTGCAACCAAACAGTGGGGATTAGAATCGTCTAAGCGGCGCTGAAAACGGGAGCCCGTCCGGGAAAGCCGGAAGCGCGCGCGGCTCGCGCATTGCAATTGTTGCGGTGCAAAGTACAATCGCGCGCTCCAATTCTGTTACCAAGGGGACCGCATGCCGAACGCGATGTCGAAACCTGACCTCCGGCCCCATCAGCTGAGCTTTTCCTCGGGTCCGTGCCCCAAGCGGCCGAATTGGTCTGTAGACGCATTAAGCCAAGCGTTCGTCGGCCGGTCGCACCGCTCCAAGCCCGGCAAAGCCAAGCTTCAGGCCGCCATCGATCAAACTCGCGACATCCTCGGCGTACCGCCGGACTACCATATCGGCATCGTCGCTGGTTCCGACACCGGGGCCGTCGAAATAGCATTGTGGAATCTGCTTGGTCCCCGCGGGGTCGACGTCCTCGCTTGGGAGAGTTTCGGGCGCGACTGGATGGTAGACGTCGTCGATGTGTTGCGTATTGATGAAGCGCGCGCACTGCTCGCCGACTATGGTGAGCTGCCCGATCTAGGCGTTACGGATTTCGACCGGGATGTCGTGTTCGTGTGGAATGGCACGACCTCCGGGGTGAAAGTACCGGACGGCGCCTGGATCCCGTCCGCGCGAGCGGGGCTCACGATTTGCGATGCGACTTCGGCAGTGTTCGCCATGGAATTGCCCTGGAATAAGCTTGATGTGGTGACCTTTTCCTGGCAAAAGGTATTGGGCGGTGAAGGCGGCCACGGAATGTTGTTGCTGAGTCCTCGTGCCGTCGAAAGACTGGAGTCGTTTGTCCCGCCGCGGCCTTTGCCGAAGCTATTTCGCCTCGTCCGGGGCGGTAAGTTGAACAGCGCGATCTTTACCGGCGCGACGATCAATACGCCCTCGATGTTATGCGTCGAAGACTACCTCGACGCGTTGGCCTGGACGCGAAAGATAGGAGGTCTCGAAGAGTTAATTAGGCGTTCCGTCGACAACCTCAAGGCGGTTGCAGCGTGGGTGGCGCGAACACCGTGGATCGAATTTCTCGCGCGCCGGGCAGAGACGCGCTCCAATACATCAATCTGCTTGAGATTCAGCGCACCGGAGGTGACGGCGCTCGATTCCGCCGGGCAGACGGCGTTCGCGAAGCGCATATCCGCGCTGCTCGAACAAGAACAGGTTGCCTTTGATCTGAACGCCTACCGCAGCGCGCCGCCCGGATTACGGATCTGGGGCGGGGCAACGGTGAATACCGAAGACATTGAGGCGTTGCTACCGTGGATAGAATGGGCGCATGCAGTAGCGATCGCGGAGATAGGTTCCTAGGGAACCTCTGGTCAAGTCATGGAACGTCGCCTTGCGCCCAAAATCGTCCAGGTCTGCGTCGCGGCGCTTGCCAATAGCCCCTGCTATTGCCTGTGCGCTGCGCCTTGATCTGGACGATTTTGGGCCGCAACTAGACTGTCCCAGAATTAGTCGGACGTTCCCTGGTGCTCAGCCTGATCGCTTGGAATTCGAAGAGAAACGAGAATTGAATTTATGTACAAGGTATTTGTTGCCGACAAACTGGCGCCGGAAGGTGTCGCGGCACTAGAGCGATACGACGAACTCAGCGTCGATTTCGCGCCCGGTCTCGGTATCGAGGAGGCCATCGACCGCGCACGCGATGCGGATGCGATCATCGTTCGCAGTGCGACGAAAATACGTGGCCAATTGCTCGATGCCTGCGAGAAACTCCGGGTGGTCGGTCGCGCCGGTATTGGCGTCGATAACATCGATGTGGCCGCTGCGACAGAGCGCGGTATCGTCGTACTGAATACACCCGATGCGAACGCGACCACGACTGCGGAGCTCGCGATTGCTCATATGTTTTCGTTGAGTCGGCATATTCCCGAGGCAGATCGGTCGGTTCGCGCCGCCGAATGGACACCGGCGAAATTCCTCGGCGCCGAGTTGAGCGGTAAAACGGTCGGGATCGTCGGTTTCGGCACGATCGGACGGCTCGTGGCGGAGCGCTGCCGCGGATTGAAGATGAAAGTCGTCGGCCACGATCCGTTCGTGACGCAAAGTACTTTCGAGGAGCACGGCGTCGATGTGCTAGAGCTGGACGTGCTTCTTGGTGAAGCAGATTACGTTACCCTGCATTGCCCCGTAACGGATGATACGCGAGGCCTGATCGGCGCCGATCGGCTTGCATTGATGAAATCGGGCGCGCGTCTGATCAATTGCGCCCGCGGTGGTCTCATCGACGAGGCGGCGCTCGCCGAAGCGCTCGCTGCCGGTCACATCGGCGGTGCCGCGCTGGACGTATTCGAGAAAGAGCCGCCCGGCGAATCGCCGCTGTTCGATCAGCCGAATATTTCTTTCACGCCGCACCTCGGCGCTTCCACGCACGAGGCGCAGACGGCCGTCGGTGTGCAGATTGCACATCAAATCGCTGCTTATTTGATCCGCGGAGAGGTGGTAAACGCAATTAATCTGCAGAGCATTGCCCCGGAGAAACTGAAGCAGTCGGGGCCATATTTGCAACTTGCTCGTAAGCTCGGGAAATTACTGTGCTTGATGTGCGACGGTCCGTTGAGTGATTTTTCGGTCGGTTTGTACGGGCGGGCTGCCGAACTCGATCCGCATCCGATCGCCAACGAAGCCCTCGTCGGGTTGTTGCAGGATCATTTGTCGATACCGGTAAACCAGGTTAACGTCGGACACATCGCGCGGCGCCAGGGGATCAACGTCACAGAACTCAGTTCCATGGACTCGCGCGATTATCTGACGGTGGTGCGGATATCGGGAACGACGGCGTCCGGTACTTTGTGCTTGGAAGGTACGCTATTCGACGAAATGCACCCAAGATTGGTGCGCGTGAATGACTACATCATAGAGTCCGAACTCGAAGGTCAAATCGTTATGACACGGCACGCAGACCGGCCTGGTGTCATCGGTGCGATCGGAGCACTTCTAGGAAGGGCAGGAATCAACATTACCAGGATGCAGGTCGGGATAGCGAGCGACGATGAAACCCAGGCAATAGCGGTTATCGGCGTATCGAACGAATTGTCAGAAGCGACCATGGAATCGCTGGGAGCGATCGACGCTATCAACAAGGTTTTGCAGGTCAGCTTCTAAATATGCGTTCCGAAAGATGCTTCACTTTGATCGTTACTTCAACTGCCGTCACTCCGGACTTGATCCGGGGCCGGTATGACGGTAGTGATATACCGCAATCGGCCTTTAACCCGAAACTGATCGATGTTTTGGAACGCGTATTTAGAAACTGTTGAAAAGCGGATCGTTGTCGTTTCCCGGTGAAAAGCGAGATCGACCTCGCGGGTGCAAAAATAGCGCCGGCGGCCGGTTTTAAGGTTAGCATGTCCGTATGACGAATTTCCTCGCAAACATTATTTACCATCCAGATTTTCCGCGCCGCGCCAAGCGGACGACGGGCGCTGCCCTGGGCGGCGCTATCGCGTTGATCGGCGTCCTGATGCTGGTTTTCGATCACGAACCAGAAAGGTTTTCGGTTCTGGACCAGGCTATGAGGCGAGCCGCCACCGACCAACAGGCAAAGGTGACGGGGTATGTTACAACCGCGACGGTGATAGAACTCATCGACACCTTGCTCGACAAACGCGGCGGCTATCTGTCAAACGATGTTTCCCCGCCCGGGGTCTTGATGGACAACACGCCGAATTGGGAATGGGGCGTGTTGGTCCAGATCCGAGACGTAGTAGCCGCTTATCGCAACGACTTGAGTCGTTCGCAATCGCAGTCTACGGAGGACGTCAACCTTATCGAAGCAGATAACCGTATTCGTATCGATAGCGAAAAGTGGGTGTTCCCAGCTGCTGAGGGTGAATACCGATCGGCGGCGGAAGCGCTGTCGCGATATCTCGGCGAACTCAGCGCGGCGAGCGAATCCGGGACCCAGTTCTTCGCTCGCGCTGACAATTTGCAGAGCTGGTTGGGCGTCGCCGAAAAACGTCTCGGCGATCTGTCCCAGCGCCTCGGCGCGAGCGTCGGCCAGGTTCGAGTTAATACCGACCTGGCGGGCGACGCCGATGCGGAGCAATCGACCGATACGCCGTCGGTGCTGGTGGTCAAGACCCCGAGGTTGAAGGTCGATGACGTGTTCTACGAAGCGCGCGGTGGTACCTGGGCCCTGATCCACCTGCTGCGTGCGGTCGAACATGACTTTGCGTCGGTTTTGGCGAAAAAGAATGCGCTGGTGAGTCTGCGCCAGATTATCCGCGAACTCGAAGGTTGTCAGGAGACTGTTTGGAGCCCGTTGATTCTGAATGGCAAAGGCTTCGGGTTCGTCGCTAATCATTCGCTGGTAATGGCGTCCTATATATCGCGCGCGAACGCGGCAGTCATCGACCTACGAGCGTTACTGGAACGCGGATAGCGCGCGGTGCGCCGGCGAGAAATGCGGGCCCTGTCATTCGGACGAAGGAGCGCCACCGCAATTCTGATCGGGGCTCCGATCGTCGCCTTCATCTATGTCCACGTACGCGCCCAGGTCGTATTTGGGGGCGTCGAGCTTGGGATGCACCGCGCGGAGATCGTCGAACACCTGGGGCGACCTCGTCGGGTCGAGCGGCAGATGATATTTTGCGCGCCCTATTTCCCGTGGACCGGCGATTGCCCGGGGCCGCGAGAGGGCGGCGAGTTCCTGTTCTACAAATTCGGCATCGATCGCTGGATCGTGGTGGGCCTCGATCGGGAAGATACGGTTTGGTTCAAGGCGCTCGGTGATACTTGAATCGACGGCAAGGCAGTGCGGTGTGGAAACCGGTGATTTCTGTTAGGCTAGCCGGTAGGAAGAGTTCCCTAAATCAACGTCGAGAATGCCCTATGAAAAACCGACTCGGAACCTTGGTCCTGCTGCTGTTTATCAATAGCACCGTTTGCGCCGAACTCGCTGTCGAAATACCGGGAATCGCTGAGTTACCTCCGGCCAGTTCCCACTGGATGTGGGTCAGCGACCTGTCGTTTACCGCGATGGAAGGCGGGAAAGCCTACCTGGTGGACGGTGATTCCGGGCAAATGATGGGGATGTTGAGTACCGGGTCGTTCTATGCGTCCGCGTTCCAGGACAGCGACTACGAGCACATTTATTCGCCCGAGACCTATATGAGCCGCGGCACGCGCGGGGATCGCACCGATATCGTCGCGATCTACGATCCGCGCACGCTCGAAGCGGTCGATGAAATAATCATTCCGCCGAAACATTTCTCTGGCGTTCCGGTGATCGGGCACGCGACCATTTCGGCCGATGACCGATTTATCGCCATTTTCAATTTCACCCCTGCCCAATCGGTCAGTATCGTCGACGCCAAGAACCGCAAGTTTCTGCACGAGGTTGAAACGCCGGGTTGCGCCGAGGTATTTGCCGCCGGCAGCCGGGCGTTCAATATGATCTGTGGCGACGGCACCATGCTGACTTTGCAACTGGATGATGCAGGCAATGTCGAGACATCGCGTAGCAAGAAATTCTTCGATCCGAAAACCGATCTCATCGATGACAAGATGGCGCCGTACGGCGGCACCAGGGTTTTTTTCACGAAGTCGGGCAAGGTGCAGCCGATCGACATGTCTGCCGGCGCCCCGAAATTCGCCGAGCCGTGGCCATTGTTCGGCGACTCACAGCTGGCCGACGGGTGGATGCCGGGGGGGTACCAATACGCCACGATCTGCGAAAGCACCGGCGAGTTGTACGTCCTGGTTCACCGCGGGGACAAGTTCTCGCACAAGGCGCCGGGCATGGACGTCTGGGTCTACGATCTCAAGTCCAAGCAGCGCAAGCGCATGATCTCCCTGTCCCATCCGGCGACCTCGATTCAAGTGACGCCGGATGACAAACCATTGTTGTTTACTGCTGACATGGAGCATCCAGGGGTGCATGTCTACGACGCCGATAACGGTGCACATCTGCATCAAGTCGAGTACCTAGCCGTGAATCCTACGTTATTCTGGCCGGTGCGACCCTGACGGAGGCAGACGGCGACGTGCCCGTCCTCGATCCAATCGTCGCGCTGGTCGCTCACTATTGCGTGGCGCTCTTGTTCCTGTCCGCCGGTTACGCGAAAGCGACGGCACTGCCGCAGTTCCGTGCAACTATGGTGGATTATGAACTCATACCGGGATCGTTGGCCGGTATTGCGGCGGTGGGTTTGGTTGCCATCGAAATAGCGATTGCAATTGCCGCCGTCTTCCCCGCGACCGCGCGCGGCGCAATGATAGGTGCCGCCGTATTGCTCGTGGTCTACGCGGGTGCCATCGGCATCAATCTCGCGCGAGGGCGGCGCGACATCGATTGTGGGTGCATGGGTCCCGCCAACAGACAACTCCTGAGCGGGTGGTTGCTGTTGCGCAACGGACTGTTGGCGGCGCTCGCGCTGATCGGCACTTCGGCGATCAGCGAGCGTCCCCTGCATGCGGCGGACTTCGTGCTCGTGGCGGTGGCGCTGTTAGGTGCCGCCGCTTTGTATGCAGCGATAAACCAGTTGATGGCTAACGCACCGCGCCTCGACGCCTTGGACTCGCTAATGGATGTCGGTTAGTGGATAACGCATTGCTCATATCGAACGTCGTCTTGTGGATCCTGGTGATCGGGCTCGCGCTGACGGTACTCGCCTTGGCGCGTCAGATTGGCGTGTTGTACGAACGGATTGCGCCGGCCGGTGCGCTCATGATCAGCCAGGGTCCGGAAGTCGGCGAGGTCGCGCCCGCTTTTGAGCTGGAAACCTTGAAAAGCAAGGCGATTACGGTCGGCGGCGTGCCTGCGTCCGACAAGAGTACGCTCCTGTTTTTCCTGTCTCCGAACTGCCCGATTTGCGACACGTTGATCCCGGTTTTGAAATCGATCCACCGCAGCGAGTCGAGTTGGCTCGACATCGTACTAGCCAGCGACGGCGAGCCGGATCAACAACGGGCGTTCATCGAGAAGAAAGGACTCGCTGAATTTCCCTATGTGCTGTCGACCCAACTCGGGATGACGTATCAGGTGGCGAAGCTGCCGTTTGCGGTGCTGCTGGACGAAAAAGGTGTACTGCGCGCCAAAGGATTGACGAACAATCGGGAACATCTGGAAAGCCTGTTCGAAGCGATGGAGCATGGAGTGGCGTCCATTCAAGAATTCATGAGCAAGCGCCAGCAGGGTGTGGCGTGATTAACTTCAAAGGTGATGACTATGGGCTGGTTTGACTATTTGTCCGAACGCGGGGTGCGCACGGTGGCGCGCCATACCGCGAGGCGCAGTTTCTTGTCCCGCTTCGGGACCATCTTGGTCGGCGCCGCAGCGATCCCGGCGCTACCCGTGGCCCGGGCCGCTTCCCCCCGAGCGCCAGCGCCTAACGAATCCGGGATCGAGGGTGACCCCGGTAATCCGCAGAGCTGTGATTACTGGCGCTACTGCAGTATCGACGGTTGGTTATGCGCGTGCTGCGGGGGGACCCAAAACAGTTGTCCGCCTGGAACCGAGCCGTCACCCGTCACCTGGATCGGTACTTGTCGGAATCCCGCCGACGGCAAGGATTACGTGATTTCCTACAATGACTGCTGCGGCAAGGGCAGCTGCGGGAGATGTTTCTGCAACACGAACGAGGGTGATACCCCGGTGCACCGACCGACTTTGGACAACGATATCAACTGGTGTTTGGGAACCAAGAGCAACGCCTATCATTGTTCTACCGGCGTCGTCATCGGGGTGGCCACCGAGCCGCTGCGTTAGTCGAGAGGAACCGGACCATGGTAACGTCGAGGGCGCGGAATTTGATCGCGGCATTGTGGTTGTTGCCGGCGGTGGTGGCGGCCGGTGGTAATAGTCCGCACGTCAACTATATGCTGCACTGCCAGGGGTGCCATCTCGAGGGCGGCCGTGGGCATCCCGGTATCGTGCCGAAGATGCAAGGCGAGATTGGGCAATTTCTAAAGAGCCAGGCGGGCCGCGCCTACCTCGTCCAGGTTCCCGGCTCAGCGCAATCCTTTCTCGACGATGCGCAACTCGCGGAAGTTCTAAACTGGATGTTGCGCGAGTTCGACCCGAAACGGGTTGCGCCGGACTTCCAGCCTTATACCGCAGCCGAGGTTACCCGATATCGCGCCACGCAACTGGCAGATGTAGGGGCCACGCGCCGGGCTTTGTTGGCTGGTGAACTCGGCGACTAGCCGCGGGGGCGTGGTAGTCTAACGCCCGGTCGTTTTCTCCAGGCTAGGACAGCGCGACAGGATTGCGCGAGCGACGGTCCTTCTTATCTTCAATTTTCATCAACAACGGCGGCAGAAATAGGAAGTCGGCGAAGATCGCCAGGGCGATGACGACGGCGGTGAGCAGACCCATGTCGCCATTGGCGGCGAAGCCGGATTGTGCCAATACGGAAAACCCGACGACGAGGATGATCGACGTCACCAGGAGCGCCCTGCCGACCGTTCTGAAGGCGTAGCGCACGGCGTCTTGCGGGTTCAAACCTTGCTCGCGTCGGGCGCGCAGATACTTGCTAAGAAAATGTACGGTGTCGTCGATCACGATCCCTAGGGTCATGCTCATGACGATGGACAGCGACAGGCCGACTTCTCCGACGAAGATACCCCACAAGCCGAATCCCATCGCCGCCGGGACGAGATTGGGTATCAGACTCACGATTCCGATCTTGACTGAACGTAAGGCGGCGATGAGGATGCATGAAATCAAGGCCAGCGCTATGGTGGTCCCGAGCAGCATCGCCCGCACATTGCGGTGACCGATGTTTGCGAACATGATGACCGCACCGCTCGCCGGCCGCGCGTCGATGTGCGGGGCGTTGGTCTCCAGCCACTCGGCCGCCATCGCACTGATCGCAAGGATTTCCTTGGTCGAAAGCGTGTCGGTGGTTGCGGTCAAACGCACCGACGATTTATCCACGTTGATTTGATTGTTGAGATCGAGCCCGTAGGGCAGGGACATTTCGTACAGCAGCAAATACTGGGCGGCAAGCGCCCGTTCGCCCGGAAGTCGGTACATGGTCTCGGCGTCCTCGTGCAGGTTCTTGTTCAGGCGTTTCATGATGTCGGTGAAACTCCTGACGTGGCGGACCCCGTGCTGTTGGCGCATCCAGTTCGCGAACGCTTCGACCTCGGCGAGAAATTCCGGTTTACTGATGCCGCCTGATTCACCCGAACGCAATGAATATTCGGTGGTATATAAACCGGTCAGGTTGTCCAGCGCGAAATCGGTATCAGTGCGAAATTGGATCGATTGGTCGAACCAATGCAGAAAAACGTCGTTGAGTTCGTTGCGCGGAACGTTGGCGACGAGGACGATCACGACGAGGCTCATTCCCCACAGCAAAGGGGAACGGTTGTGCACCACGAAGTCGCCGAAGCGAACCATCATGCTGTCGTCGTCCGAGGTTTGCGCAGGTGTACGTACCGGCAAAACAGCGATTCAACGCGGGTAGGAAACTCACTGCTAGCACGAAGGAAATAAGGACCCCGAGCGCAACGATGGTCCCCAGATGCTGGAACGGGGGAACTTCGGAAAAATTCAAACTCAGAAATCCGATCGCGGTCGTGACGCTGGCAAGAAACACAGGCTGAAGATTGATCCGCAAGCTTTCTTCGAGCGCCTCCGGTTTGCTCAGGCCGTGGCGCATACCGAAAAGAAAACTGACGAGGACATGTACACAATTCGCCACCGCTACGGTCAGGATGATGGTCGGCGCGGCTGCGGAAACCGGGGTGAGCGGGAACCCGATATAGCCGGCCAGACCC
>CAZFZX010000158.1:0-10194 GCA_964523765.1 uncultured Enterobacteriaceae bacterium | reverse complement strand
TTTACCGGATTAAAGGGGCTTTGCCTTTCTTATTCGTGCAATATTCAGGCTAGCCCCCCACCAGCCAGCCCAGGGGCCGCGCTATTGCAATCAGAGCCGGTCGGCCGCGATTAATCCCAGGAGCGTGTTCTCGCCGTCTTCGATAACAGAAACGCTGGCGTCCCTCATCAGTTTTTCGATCGGATTCTCTTTTGTGGTGCCGGCACCGCCGTAAATACTGAGCGCTTCGGTCGCAACTTCCATCGCGGTCCTCGTAGAGGTCACTTTACTCGCGATCGCAAGTTCCAACCTTGGATTGACCGCGTTGTGGGTAACGACCCTGAGATTCAGCGCTCTCGCTGCTTCTACACGGCGAAACATTTCAAATAGTCTGCTTTTGACTGCCTGATGTCGGATGATCGGCTTACCTCCCTGGATTCTCTCCTTGGCGTAATCCACCGCGTGCTCTAATGCAGCGCGAGCTAAACCGCAGAACAGCGATCCCATGCCGCCATTGGCGCCGGTCAGGGTAGTTTCGAGGACGGCATTATATTGATCCGGGCCGGCGATCATATGATCGACGGGGATCACAACTTCATCGAAGAATATCTCGCCTTGATTCAGGGGTCGCTGCCCACTTTGTTCGTGGGTTTGCCTTTTGTTACTCCATCGACATCCAGCGGAACGATAAACACGCCCCCTCCCTTAACGCCGTCGTCCTCTTCATAGCTGCAATATAAAGCAGCCATTTCGGCGATAGTGCCATTGGATACCCATGACGATTTCTGGCCCCTGAGAACAATGTGGTCACCCTCTTTTTTCGCAACACAATCGCCTCGGCGAAGTGTTTCGGCGGTGGTCCCTGATCCGGCGAAATCCAAAAGATCGCTGCCGTGATTCGGCTCGGTTATCGCCCAACAGCCAACCTTTGCCGCCGTGTACTTTTCGATCAATTCCGGATTACCGGATAGCTGCGCCAGATTGACTGGCATTGCCGACACGCCGAGACTGATCGCGAGACCCGCATCACCCCAACCGAGCATTTCATAGGCGAGCGCAACGATGCGGGCCGTTTCCACCGGATCCAACGAGTCATCCTGGCTGACCAAATCAACCCCCAACTCGCCATATTTTCGATGGGCCTCCCATAAAATTGAGTCCCCGGCGATGACGTCCTCCGGGCTCATCGTATCGAGTTCTTTGCCGATGGGTCTCATCACGTCGGCGGCGAAACCCCGAAGGG
Organism: uncultured Enterobacteriaceae bacterium; assembly: GCA_964523765.1. Classification (GTDB taxonomy): domain Bacteria; phylum Pseudomonadota; class Gammaproteobacteria; genus UBA11873. The sequence continues at coordinate 8,972 of CAZFZX010000158.1, read as the reverse complement.
AATCCCTGACCGCGACTTCCGTTTCCGTCAGGATCTCGTTGAAGATTTCGTTGGTCATCGTGAATACTCCAAATGGGCGAATCTAAGGTCGATAAGTCTGGGCGTGTCCCACGGGAATTTCCCTGACTCAAATCAACAGGTATCGAGATAGTAGAATTAGAGGCCTTTGGGGAAAGGTTTGCGCACTTAAAGAACCGACCGGTCGAGATCGAGCAGCCGACGCAAGCGTACCCAAGAGTTTGCGTCCGCTATCGCAATGGCGAGATCCAGTATACCAAGGTCGTCGTAGCCGGCCTCGCGCAGCGCCGAGACCATTGCAGGTGTGGTCCGCCGAGCGTAACGGGTACCAACAAAGGTGAATGCCTCGACCGGGTCTGCCGGTCGTTTGTGCAGTCCCGTTGTGTCTTCCCCCTTTTCCGGGAGAGCCTGTTCGACGACGCGGTAGATCTGTTCGATCAGGTCCTTCGCCAAAGTCGAGTGCTGCTCCCGTTCTTCCCTGCTCAGCCAGAGCGCTTCAAGGATCTGTGGCCTGCCTCGAACAGCGGACAAGTCGTTTGCTACAACAGTTTCGGTACCGCGCAGCCGATGAGTGTCAAATTCGGCGATAACGTCATCGACAGATTTTTCATATACCCGGTTCGATAGATCGAAGGTTCTCGCAAAGAACGCGCAGGTGATCCTCACGGTGAGTTTTCGAACGGGACCCAAAACCCGAAACCCTTCGGGAACGATATCGGCGTCAACGTTGAGCAGGTCGGCCATTCGGTTGATGAAATGAAAGACGCATAACACGAACGCGTATTCCAGAGCACCGTCGCCGACAAGACTTCGCAGCTTACCGAGATCGGTGGGATCTAACAGTCGAGGAGCTTGATACGCCTTGCGAGCAAGCCCGATCAGCGCAATTTCGAGGGGTTCAGGATTGACCGCCGTGCCGTCAATCAGTTGGGCAACTCGTTTTGTTTCTCCTCCCGCAGCCTGCAGGAAAGCCTCATGGGCATCGGTTCAGTAGTGGCAATCGTTGTAGCGGGACACCGCCGAGGCCAGCAACTCCCGTTTCGCCCTGGGCTGTTCGCCCATCCACATACTCAATTCCCAAGAGCGGATCATGCGACGCATGGACTCCGGCCGCAGGCTGAACAATTGAACGATGTTGGCCGCCACCGAAAAACCGGTTATGGCTTCGCCATAGGTGTAAACCTCACGCGTTTCGCCCGTTGCCTTCGCCGGTGAAATTGTTTTGATATAAGCCACTGATCCTCTCTTTTGAACTAAACGGACCTCATCTCGCCCGTTTCCCCGTCATGGCGTTTCGGCGTCTTCTCCAGGCTCTTTCGATTTTCCAGGTCAACCGGTGCCAGATTGTCGCTCCCGGCGTCAGGGCGAGAATTGCCGGAAACGCAAGAAACAATCTCTTGTTTCCTTCCAGGCGTATGCGGCCGGTAAGCAAGGACACTACGGGATTGGCTTCCCCCCGATGTATTCGGAGGAATAACTCGGCGTTGCAGCGTACGGTTATATCCGGCGAGTCGGCCTTTACGGGATGAACCTGGCAGCGGTTGTCCGCGACCTTCATCGTCCAAGTGTCGCCCCCTCTTTCGGTGAGTTGAAATTCGCACGTAAAGTTCAGGCCGTTCGCTTCCGATGCTCGAAAATAGTGAGGCATGAGCCGCATCATCGAATCGATATTCGATGTCCGAATCCGGCGCATTTCAACCAACCTTACGCCGGAATGGCCCGGTTTACTCGGATCCGCAAGGGTGCGCCACTCGCCCGGGGCAATGTTGTATTTCTCGCGAGCCGAAGGAGTATCGATCACGAACTGCTGTTCGGCGGCGCCCCGTGATTGGGCCAATGGTTTTGTCACCTGACACTTCGCCAGTTTTCTTTCATCTTTGGACCCATGGTAGGCTTCTTCATAATGCGCCGGGCAAACGGATATGCAATTGAAGCATCGATACTCGATTCGAAAGGCCAGCGATTGCCATAGCGCGGCGATATCTGCGTCACTCCAACGCTTCTCGAAACGCTTGGAATCCGCACTTCCGAGATCGCGGATCAAATCCATAAAACCTGGAATCGAATCACGATAGGTATGGTTGTAGCAGGCAAAAAAATCGAATTCCCCATCGCTCTTAATCGCATCGGTAGGACAACCCGCCACACACAAGTTGCAATGGGAGCACGGATTCCATGGCACCGGCTTATCCAGGAGTTTGTCAGGAAATTCGATGTTAGTGACGACCGTGTCCAGCAAGCAAAAAGCGCCGAGTTTCCGATGCAGAAAATTCCGGCTTAAGCCGACTGCACCCAATCCCGCGGCCTGGGCGACCAGCCGATGGCTTAACGGCCAGATCTTGTCTGCCCATCGTTGCGCCACGGCCTGGGGCCAGCCAATAGTTGTCGTCAGACCCGCCCCTCCGAGGGACTCAACATATTTGATTGTCTCGCGACCCATCGCAAAGATACGTTCTTCGCAAGAGTAAAGTTCATGATTTGCCGATGGAAGGTGGCGTGACTGCATTGCCGCCACATTTTCTGCCCCGACCAGACTGATCAATGTCCTCGCATGGGGATAGACGTAGAGGATTTCGTCACGCTCGTGAGCAATAGCCGGGTCGTCGATGGATATGACGCCGACGTCGTCGGCGACTTCCGACACACGCGCCTTGAAGTCTTCGACGTTTACGGGTGAGTCGACGTATCGGGATTGAATCTGGTAGTCGTCGATCTCCGCAATGTCGACAAACGGCCAAAGCGATTCAGTGGTCGCCGGCAATGCCTTCTTTTTTGGGGACCCTGGCCGGGGAAACGGGTAGGCGAAATCAGCCGAGGAATTCCGATGGTTTCGACGCTTTCGTTCTTCCTTCTTCGGCGACATTGCTCACTTAACCGGTTAACGATGGAAATGACTTCCGCGACAACATCACGGTAACATTACGAAGCGAGACTTGGCAAAAGCGATCCGGATCGAAGAAGGAGGCTGCCGCGATGAACAAACCGGTATTGCACAACCGTTTGTGTGACGAGCTGGGGATCGAGTACCCGATTTTTCTTGCGGGGATGGCGGGGCGGGGCGACCCGACGCCGCCGGAATTGGTTGCCGCGGTATCCGAGGCCGGTGGCATGGGTGTGCTCGGCATATCCGGGTTCGAGCCGGACGAGATCCGCCGTCGCATTCGCGAAGTGCGTAAATTGACCGACAAACCGTTCGGGGTCGACAGCCTGTTGCCGGTGAGGCTCGTCGATGCCGCGCCGACCCGCTCGGGGGTTCGCGAACAGATCAAAAGGGATCATCCGGCACACTGGCAGTTCATGGAGCGGGTTCGCGAGCAATTCGGTTTGCCCGAGATGCGCGTGGACAACGAGATCGTTGTCGACAATGATTTCATGCGCCTGCAGGTCGATACGATCCTGGATGAAAAAGTACCGTTGTTCGCAGCTGCCCTCGGCGATCCCGGGTTTTTCGCCGAGCGCGCCCACTCCCAGGGCACCAAACTCATGGGGATTGCCGGCAATGTCCGCCATGCCCACCGCCAAATCGCCGCGGGGACCGATATCGTCATCGCCGCGGGTCACGAGGGCGGCGGCCACGTCGGGTCGATCGGTACCTTTCCTCTGATCCCCCAAATTGTCGACGCGATCGCGCCGGCACCCGTGGCGGCGGCCGGTGGGATCGGCGACGGTCGTGGCGTCGCGGCGGCGTTGGCACTAGGCGCGCAGGCGGTTTGGGTCGGGACCGCCTTTCTGGTCGCCGACGAATGCGGTATCTCGGATGCCCGAAAACAGCAGCTCATCGACTCCCGATCGCAGGATTTTCTCGTCAGCCGCAGTTGGACCGGCAAACCCACTCGCAGCCACACCCACCCGCTGACGTTAGCATGGGCAGAATCCGAGTTGGAACCGCTCGAAGCACCCATCCAGCGGGTCCTGGTGGAAGATTTTCAGGTAGCCGCAATGGCAGCGAAGCGCGACGATCTGGCGTTCAGCCCGGCGGGTCAGATCGGTGGCATGATTATGGAACGGCGACCGGCGGCGGCAATCCTCAACGACCTCGTCACCGGCGCTATCGACGTGTTGAAGCATCTGCCGACGGAACTGCAAGTCGGTTGATCGTTGGCGAAGCCGGTCCCGGTCCCTGACCCGGGCTCATAGATTGGATCGTAGCGCCTCAATCGAACCGCAGACATAGTGCGCATTACAAGATAGAACCACGAAGAACACGGAGGGTATGTTTTTGTATCGCAATTCTATTTCTTTATCTCCGTGGTTGATTTCGATCGCGCAGAGTATTGCGGGCTTAAGAACTAACCTATGAACCCGGGCTAGAGTTCACCGGATCGACAGGGCGAGCGGTGGTCGACGGCATTCGGTGATCGTGGAGCCTAATCGGCGGCACAGACCCGATCGCGTCCTCCTTCCTTTGCCCGATAGAGGGCGGCGTCCGCTTTGGAAAAGAGTTCATCGAGATCGGTAACTTCGTTCTTGAGTTCTGCCACGCCGAAGCTCGCCGTGAAGTCGATGTCGCTCCCGCCGTGATGGACCGCAATGTCGGCCGCCTCCGCGCGCAGTCTCTCGGCGATAGCAATGCCCTCGGACAGGCTCGTTTCAGGGAGGAACAGGGCAAACTCTTCGCCACCGATCCGGGCCGTGATATCCGTTTTACGGGCTACTTGCCGGATCATCTTGCCCAATGCGGCGAGCGCGGCGTCGCCGACCGCGTGCCCGTAGGTGTCGTTGATTCCCTTGAATTCGTCAATGTCCAGTAGGACCAGCGTCAACGCTTTATCGTAACGCCTCGCACGACGCACCTCCTCTGCGCCTTTCTCGTAGAAGACTCGTCGATTACCGAGCCCGGTGATGACGTCCGTGCGAGCCATTTTTTCGGCACCGGACACGGCTTCTTCAAGCTGCCCGGTTCTCTTCGTCACCTCCGCTTCGAGTCGATGGGTGTATTTCGTTTCGGCTTCAGCCATTTCCAGACGCATGAGGTTTATCCTGTCCGCCAGCGCAAGTGAAAGCAGAGCCGCTTCAATCCAACTGCCGAACTGTACTCCGTACGAGGTCAGGTCGGAAAAAGGCAGCACACCGGAATCGCGCAGCGCGTAAACGCTCGCGCCGATAGCAACAAACGTCCATGCGACCGCATAAATACGGGCCGGCACGTATCCTCTCAGATAAATATATACGCCAATAAATGGCATTAAGAAGAAGACACTCGCCGCCCCAAGGGTAAGATACATCGACGCTCGATAAACGTTCAGCAACCCAAGCAAGAACCCGAGTACATAGATGCCCGCCATGATCAATAAGAAGCGGTCGAGCCGGGGCGTAAGCCGTTTGGTACAAAGAAAATTTCGGGTGAATAACGTGGCGAAAAAGAAAGACAGGTTCGTTGAGATCATGAGGCCGCATCCCTTGAGATGCTTTGAATCTGGCCAAAAGAAATATTGCGCCCAGCCGTTTAGAACGGCAAAGACGAATAGTAGACTTGCCAGATAGGTGACATAGAAAAGATAAGCGGTATCGCGAAGAGAAAAATACAGAAACAGGTTATAGAAAACCAGGAGGAGGATCCCCCCGTAAAAGGCGCCCATCAGGAAATTTTCAAACCCTCGGCGGCGCTCGAAGGCGCCGGGTTCGTAGAGTTGAAACGTCGCTTCGACGCTTCCTTCGATTTCGTAATACGACGCAACCCAGACTTCGGTCAAACCAGGTGGGAATATCATTCGCGCCACCGATCCGCGACGATCGAGACGTTCGCCTTCCCACGGTTCATATCGCCCAAGCCGTATCGGGCCCTTTTCTGCGGCACCGGTTTGGTAAATCAAAAGATGATCGATGAAGTGCTCTTGCTGCTCAAAATACCGGATTTGACTTACGGCCATATCGTTTCGGACGCTGAACCTGAACCAGAATTTCTCGGGACGGATGCCGAAATTGGCAGACGGCGGCAATTCGGCAAAATCTTCAACCCGGCTTTGGGCTTCAGCGAGGTCGATTAATTCGTCCGAAGAGAAATAACTAACATAATCGGCAAGCGCGACGCGTCTTTGTCCTGCTTCGAGAATCAGTGGCTCGGTGAAAGCAGAACAGGGCCAGAAGACAGCGCTAAGCAAGCAAGATGTCAAAACCGAGAACTTCATAGGCTGGTATCGGTAAAGGCCTTCAAGAAGATCAGCGTCCGCGGCGCGACGCGCATGAGGTTTCATAAGAGATACAGTCCATCATATAGCTATTTGAGCACCCGGTCCCGGTGGGAGACTGCGCGCTACCAGCCGACACGCCTTTACCTCGCCACGCCCCGATAGGCGCCGCCAATACGGGTATCGTCCGCCACAACGATGATCTTGAGCGGGCGCTTTAGCCGTTTTCCTTCCTTACTACCTTTCCATTCACGGCCGTAGACTGCGGATCCGTAACGGGAACGGATTGGTCCCCTTTTATTCGTCGAACCGCTAGACTACGCCGGCTATGGTCTCTACGAAATCCTGGGAAAGGCAACTCGCCGGCGGGTTGCTTCGCCACCGCCGAGTCGTTGCCGCCGTCATAGGTTTGATAACGGCCTTTGCGATCGTATCGACATTGAAACTAACTTTCGAAAGTTCGATCGACATCTGGTTTCTCGACGACGATCCGGATGTCGTGACCTACAATGATTTTCTCGATTACTTCGAAGCCGATGAACTGACGGTCGTGGCGATGATGTGCGACGACGTATTCGCCCCGGAGGCGCTCGCCGCGCTTGACCGTATTACCCGCGCGGCAGAGCAGGCTCCACACGTCCACAGAGCACGTTCGCTGACCAACATCGAAATCGCCAGAATAATCGACGACGGCATCGCAATCGGGCCGCTCGTCGATGAGTTACCGCAGACCACCGAAGCCGCCGAGGCGATCCGAAAATTGGCCCTCGATAACGCAATGCTTTCCGGGGGTATGGTGGCCGCTGATTCCAAAGCTACAGCGGTTTTGGTCGAACTCGCGCGCGAAGGTACGACTTTCGAGGGTAAGATTGCGCTCGTCGGCGCGCTGGAGAAGATCATCGAACGCGAGCAACGCGACGGTCGGCGATTCCTACTGACAGGTACGGCGCCTTTTGACGCGGTCATTTTCCATTTGTCTTCGCGCGACTTCGAACTGTTCGGAGCGATGACTTTAGTTGTGGTCGTCGTCGCAGCATTCGCGGTGTTTCGGCGCATCTCGGCCGCGCTCATCCCGTTGTCGGTCGTGATCATGACGTCTGCCTGGTTATTCGGTCTGATGGGTGCTCTGGGTAAACCGATCAACATCATGTCTTCGGGGCTCAGCGCGGTGGTGCTTGCGGTTAGCGTGGCCGATTCGGTCCATGTGCTTGCCGCCTATTATCAGGAACTCATGGCGGGGCGATCCAGGGAGGAGGCTGTCGAGGAGTCTCTCGTCAAGCTACTGATCCCGTGTTTTTTTACGACCATAACAACGGCGGCCGGGATGTTGTCTTTGTTGGTCAGCGATCTGCAGCCAATCCGCGAATTCGGCGTCCTGGCCGCGCTCGGCGTCGTGTTCGCATTTTTAATTACGATCACGTTCGTGCCGGCCATCCTGGCTTTGGTTAGGCCGCCCGCGCCCGATTTTATCGAAAGACAACAAAGCGCCCCAATCGCGCGCGCTCTGAACTGGCTCGGAACACCGGACCGCTCCCGCAGTAAGCGGATCCTGGTTGGTAGCTCGGTGATCATCGTCGCGCTACTCGTCGGTTTCGACAAACTCTCGGTTGGCGCCAACTCGATGAACTACTTTCACGAGGACGAGCCCGTCCGCGTGAATACAATTGCCGTAGACGAGGCACTGGGCGGCAGTGCGTCGATGGATTTCCTCGTCAAGGCGCCGGACGAAGGACTCAAGGAACCCGAAATTCTCGCACGCCTCGACGAGTTGAGCCGTTGGACGGAGTCGCGCCCTGCGGTCAGCCAGTCTCTGTCGGTGGTCGACGCGATGAAGGAAATACATCGAGTGCTGCTTGGCGAAGAGCCTGGTGTTTTGCGGCTTCCGGAATCACGTCCGTTGGCTGCCCAACTCTACCTGTTACTTGAAAGCGATCAGGACTTCGGAACCGTTGTGCAGGACAACTACGAGGCGGGCCGGATCACGAGTCGGGTCCGACTGTCCGGTGCCGAAAGTCTCCTCGCGGACATCGAAAATGTGGAAGCCCGAATCGCACGGGATTTTGGCGGGCCCGAGCTTGAGGTTCACATGACGGGTTTCGTAAAGCTCATGGCCAACATGGAGATATACTTGCTGGACAGTCAAATAAAGAGCTTCATGGTCGCCTTTCTGGTCGTTGCCACCTTGCTCGCTTTACTATTGCGCTCGGTTCGCCTCGGCCTGTTCTCGATGATCCCGAACTTGCTGCCGATCATCCTCGGGGTCGCCTTCATGGGACTTGTCGGCATTCCGCTCGATCCGGGCACGGTCATGATCGGTGCGATCGCACTCGGGATCGTCGTCGACGATACCGTGCATTTCATGGTCCGGTTGCGTCGCCATCTTGCGGTCGGGGAGGACATCGAAACCGCGATCCAGGCTTCTGTCACCGAGGTCGGTAGACCCATTATCATTACGAGCGTTCTACTCGCGGTGGCTTTTCTCATGCTGATTTTGGCGAGTTTCACGCCGAACGTGAACTTTGGCCTGGTCGCGGCTGTCGTGATCCTGGTCGCTTTGGCAGCCGACCTAGTGTTGCTGCCTGCCGCCCTTGTCATGTTCAGACCGAAGCTCTAATCGAAGCGCTCGAAAAGTGGGGGTAACCCACACATATTTTCGCAGTCTGGCCGCGACCATGTATCGAAAAGAATGTGGTCCGCCCTCTATCGTTCAAAGAATTCGGAGCCACCGCGTGAAAATATTCGGAATAGGATTAAGCAGAACCGGCACCAAGAGCTTGACGAAAGCTCTGAATATGGTTGGTTTCAGCGTTAATCATTTTCCGAGAG
>CAZFZX010000157.1:0-10209 GCA_964523765.1 uncultured Enterobacteriaceae bacterium | reverse complement strand
GGGTAGTACGATTTATGGTCCATTTTGTCATGCGCTTGCTCGCTACCGCGGCCCTCGTGCAATATTCGGGCTATCAGACATCGAGTAGACCGGAGAAATAGACAAAGTTCGTGAAGACACGGCCCACGTCGGCGGCCGTTTCGTCCACGTTGCTCTTCACCCAGTGATACTGAACTCCATCTTGATACCGGCGAGCTCGATGATATCTCCGCTATTCATCGTATAAGCGTTCGGCCCGATCGCTTCACCGTTGACGACAGGAAAATTATTGTTCTGGCCATCGCCCTCGATGTGGGTCAGAAAATACCCTTGCGGTCGTCGCGAAATCACCGCGACCTGCACACCCGGTTTGCCGAGCGTAATGAGCGCTTTCGTAAGCTCGAGTTCCTTTCCGGCAATCGGGCCATTGAGTACTTGAAGCTTACCGAGCGGCATTCCCGAAGATGGCGGCGGCGCGATCGGCGTTCCGCCGTCCGTGGACTCTTTTGACTCGGCGATGCCTGCATCTTCGGCCGCTTTCGCTGCGGCTACCGCAGCGCTGGCGGAGCCGGGACGGATAATCATGGTTTTCTCGAAATCTTCGTCATCGGCGGTCGCGTGCTCATTTACATACTTGAGCTCGTGTTTGCCTATTCCGACAACGTCACCATCTCTCAAGGCATGCTTTTTGATCAGTTTGCCGTTGACGTAGGTGCCATTCGTGCTGCCGAGATCTTCCAAAAAGGAATCGTCGAGGATAGTGATGACGAGTGCGTGTTTACCACTGACCGCCAAATTGTCTACTTGAATATCATTATCAGGTTTGCGCCCGAGCGATATCCGTTCTCTGTTGAGCGGATATTCCCCTTGCACCTCCCCATTTAAGCTGAGAACCAGTTTAGCCATTATTCCGCCTTATCTAGCTGCCTCTCGTCAATAAGCCCACTAATTTGGAAAATACTCCAGCCTTTGCCGGGAACGGTGCCCGCGGCCTCGCTAGTACCACCGAAATGTTGTCTTTTCCGCCACTTTCATTCGCCAACCGCACCAACTCGTGTGCCGCTTCTACAAGATTAGCACTATATTTACTTAGGGTTAAGCGAATTTCTTCATCATCTACCATATCATTTAAGCCGTCCGAGCACAGTAGATAGATGTCGCCGGGTCGCGCGGTCTCTTCACTGATATCGACTTCTACGGTTTCGTCGATTCCGAGTGCCCTGGTTACCAGGTTTTTCGGCGTGTTGGCTTCCGCTTCTTCCGGCGTAAAGAAGCCCCGATCGATGAGTTCCTGGACCAGGGAGTGATCGTTGGTGATTTGTGCTAAGTCGCCGTTTCGCAAGCGGTAAACTCTTGAGTCGCCAACGTGAGCCACGGTGACCATATTGTTGTAAAAAAGCACCACCACGACGGTTGTGCCCATTCCTTGACACTGCGGCACCTCGGTCGCCGTCCTGAAAATGTGGCGGTTGGCGCCGACGATCGAACTCCGCACCAGCGCCGCCTCCTTCGACAGTTCGGATTCCGGGTCGCTGACGCGGTTGCGCGCCGCATGGATGTCGCCGCGAACGGTGTCGAGAATAGCCTTGGCGGCAATGGCGCTGGCGACCTCCCCAGCCTTGTATCCTCCCATCCCATCCGCTACTACCGCAAACCCCATGGTCGGGTCGGTGATGGTGGAGTCCTCGTTATGCGGGCGCTTCATGCCGGTATCCGACACATTTACGAACTTGATCTTGGAGGAGAGGTCCACGGTGCAGTGAATGGTCTTGCAGGATTCAGCCGTCTAGGTGCCGCGACCGCCGCGCGACCCCGAGGACTCGGGAGCGGCCGCATCGCTCGTCAGTTCGCAGACCCCTCGCGTCCGACCACACATGATGGGCAGGTACCACCGGGTGCTACTTCTTCGCAACCTGCTTGGCGCAAGCCTGGATGTCTTTCGCCATTTCAGCGCCGGTCTGGTAACGCGTGTTAAGGTCTTTCTGCAAGGCCTTATTGATGATGGCCGCGATGCAGGGTTTCTGTTGTTGCAGATCAGGGCGCAATTCGAAGACATCCTGGTGCGGCTCATTCGCGATCTTGTACATTAGCGTCGCCATCGAGTCACCCTTGAACGGTAGGTTGCCCGTCGTCATTTGATACAGCATGACGCCGAGCGAAAACAGATCGGAGCGGCCATCGACCTTCTTGCCGGATAGCTGCTCCGGTGACATATAAGACGGCGTGCCGAGCACCATTCCGGTCTTTGTCTTGCTCGAATCGGTAATCCGAGCGATACCAAAGTCGGTGATTTTGACCTGCTTTTTGTTCGGCTCGTACATGATGTTTGCGGGCTTGATATCGCGGTGTACGACATTTTGTTTGTGGGCGGAATCCAATGCCATCGCCGACTTGAATACGATGCCCATGACGATCGGGAGCGGCAGTAGGTTATCGGACTTGACGTAGCGTGCGAGGTCGTGCCCTTCGAGGAACTCCATTGCGATATAGGCGAGGTCGTGCTCCTCTCCGGCGTCATAGACCGTTACGATGTTCGGGTGTTGTAAGCGCCCGGCCGTTTCCGCTTCGCGGAAGAAGCGCGATTTCACTTCCTCCAATTCGTCGGCCTCGAATTCCTGTGCGAGCGCCATCGTCTTGATGGCTACGACGCGGTTGATCTTCGGGTCTTTACCCAAGTAGACGACACCCATGGCGCCCTTGCCGAGTTCTTTTTCCACTTCGTAGCGACCGAGCATGGGCTTGGAGATTGATCCGTCCAGCAACATCGTCCCCGCTGCCCCGGCCGATGCGCCCGCCCCGCCAAGCAGTACCGTTTCCTCGAGTTGTTTGGCGCGGTTGACTTTTACCTTAATGTCCTTGAATTCCGGATCTTTATCCGCAATGTATTGATAGACCGAAGCGGCCTTGTTGAACTTGCGCTTGGTCTCGAAATCGATCGCGAGGTTGTAGACGGCCTCCAGGGTCGATTCATCCGCGGGGCACTTGCGGAAATAATCGAAGGCAACGTCGAGTTCGCCTTTTTGCTGGTGCTGGAGCGCAAGTTGCTTGTTGTTCATGGCCGAATCGACGTCGAGGCGGAGTTTACTGGCTTCGGTCACCAGATAACGCTTCGTCGTCAGCAGCACATGTCCGACGACCAGCAGTGATGCGGCGGTTACGAGTTGCAGCCACAAACCTTGTGACACCATCAGACTCAGTTCGGTCACGATCAACGCGACGAGCAAAAACGCGCTGATCAACGCTCCGGCGCCGGCTTTGAGCTTCGGCAGCAGGGCGACTAGATACGCCGCGATGAACAACATCGATAGGAGTTCGGCCAGGAGGCCCCAACCGGGCTGGACGAAGAAATGTTCATTCAGAATGCTCGCGACCGTGTGTGCCATGATCATGACAGGCCCGCCAACATCGCCGATCGGCGTATGCAGATCGGATCCCACGCCAAAAGCGGTCGCGCCGATCAGCACGATTTTGTCCTTGAAATTCTCTATCGGAACGTCGTCTTGGATCACGTCGTAGAACGAATAGGTATCAAAGGCCGGACGGCCGCCTTCCCGGCCGCTATAGAAAAACGTATTAATAAACAGAAAGGGATCGGTTTTGATTGTCAGCCGGCCTAATTCGACGCTGTCTCCGAGATTCACCTTGATATCGTCGGCGCCGAGATTCAGGCTTGCCGCCGCGATCATCAGCGACTGTGACGGGAAGAATTTGTCGTAATAACTGACGATCAACGGTTCGAATCGAATACCGCCATCGACATCGGGCGCGGTGATCAGGTGCCCGATCCCCTGTACCTGCTCGCCGATCGTTCGAATCGGCGGGAACGCCTCGATTGTCTGCCACGGTAGAATAAATTCACCGCTCGGATCGCCGATGTTGGCTTCGGGTATTGCGAACCGCGTGACATGGGCGGGCAATTCGGAATCCGGATTACCGATCGGCTCCCCCGGGACAAACTGCATCCCGATCACCGTGTTCCCGCCCGCTTCGAGGCTCCGCACGAGGACGCCGTCGGTATCGAGTTCGGTTTCTGCTTTTTTTAGGGTGTCGGCGATGCCCTGGGCGTCGCTTTCGTCCATCTTGATATTTGCCAGCACGCCGCGCAGGCGCCGTATCCAGGTCAACCCGGCGTCGACCTGTGCCTCGGAGTAGAAAATCGTATTGCCAACCGTTTTCGCCCCGCCGGCAACGAGTTTGTCGATCATCGCCGCGTGCGTGTCTCTGGACCAGGGCCAGCGGCCGATATTCTGGATACTCCGGTCGTCGATCGCGATGACCGCGATCCGGTCGCCCGGGTCGGCCGAAGACCAGCGCACGCCGAGGTCGTAGGCGTAGCGTTCGAGACCGCCAAGCACGGCGTTTCCCATCTGCCACAGCACTAGGAAAACAATAGATATAACGAGTCCGACGAACCAGTCGGATTTCCAGAATGCCTGTTTCATCCCCACCAGTAACTTATTGTTAGATCGAGGTGTTCGCTATGCTACCTTGAATTCCATTGCATGAGTAGATTCGGGCTCGAAATCCGGGCGCTATCTACCCCATTTAGATGTCGGGTCGCCGGCGTTCGGCCCGCTCGCAGTTCGTCTGACGTTTCTTGAGTTTCTCGGCGACAGCTTCCCGGGTGTCGCGTTTCTCCGTACGCTCCTGCTGGAAGGATTCCAGCAAGAGTTCCGTGCGTTCCTTGCGTGTGTTAACGCTCGGATCCACCGCCGGCGTTGCCGACGCCCGGATCTCTTGTGCGCCGCTGGCGGTGGGCGGCACGGCGTCGCCGTAATGGGTATTACCGTGTTCGTCGACCCATTTGTAGACCTTCTCGGCCTCGACGTTCAGGCTCAGAGCCAATGCGGTCACCATCATAACGACGAGAATCCGATTCTCGCCCCGATCTCTACGAGGATAGTCCGTCTGCCCGGACGATCGAACGACCAATTTCTCGGTTCTGAAAGCAAAAACACGGTGCCTGCGAAACCTTGGTTCCCGGGCGACACCGACCCGTGCCAAACGCGGTTCGTGCTGCGACCCGATAAATGAGGGCGATCGATGAGGATTTGCCGTCAGCTCCGGTGGGAAAATGTCCCCGAACGTTCCGCCGCCCACTGACACAAAGTAGGCGACCGACTGGTACCTAGCGCTATTCCGTTGAATTGAAGGGAGAATAACGGGTAGGGGCGATAATGCCCCGGAACTTTGCGCGACGGCGCAATGCGGCTAAGTTTGGGGTCAGCGGGCAGGGATGCCCGGCTGGCCGCGGCCGCCAAGGACGGTAGCCGCGGGTTTCCGTCCGCGGACACTAAGCCCGGGAATGGACGACCCGGGAAACCCTCCTGTTGCGGCCGTCGTTACGACGGCCGCCTTTTTTTTCACCAACCCAAGAACCCCTGACGCCAACAAGGGGCGGGTTCGGTAAACGGTACCGTCAACGTTCGAGATGTTGCAGCTTGTCCGGTTTACCTTTCCATTCGTCTGCGTCTTCCGGCGGATCCTTCATTTCACTAATCACAGGCCATTCCTTGGCGAGTTCGGCGTTTAACGCGAGGAGTGGTTGCTCGTTGTCCGTCAAGTCGTCTTCGGACTTGATAGCTTCGGCAGGGCATTCCGGTTCGCACAGCGTACAATCGATGCACTCATCCGGGTCGATGACGAGCATATTCGGTCCTTCGTGGAAACAGTCGACGGGACAGACTTCCACGCAGTCGGTGTATTTGCACTTAATGCAGTTTTCGTTAACAACAAAAGTCATGGTTCAAGTCATCAATGTACCAAAGGAAGCGTTAGTATAACCGCGTCTACCGGAGGTCCCAACACCCACTCTTGTTTCGTTCGAGCCGGGATGCCGCTTTCCATTCGAATCACGAAGCGTTTCATACGCTGCCGGTAACCGGTCGGTCGCGGTTCCCGCCCGCGGCAGCTGATTACCGGCCCTCGCCGAGCATCGCGCGTAGCCGGTAGATCAGATCCAGCGCGTCTTTGGGCGACAACTCATCGGGACGGATCGCTTCTAGCTCCGATCTTATCCTGCTCGGCGCGTCATCGAACAAACGTAGCTGGTCCTGATCGGGAATTGTCGGTGGGCCCGTCGGGCCGTCCGCTATCGTCAGCAAACGTTGCCGTGCCTCGGCGATGACTTGCCGGGGGACCCCGGCTAACAACGCGACTGCGAGACCGTAGCTGCGGCTCGCCGGTCCTTGTTTGACACTATGCATGAAGACGATTTCATCGCCATTCTCGACCGCGTCCAGGCGCACGTTGCTAACCTCGGTTAGACTTTCCGATAGCGCCGTCAATTCGAAATAATGGGTCGCAAAAAGCGTGAACGACCGGTTCACGCGGGCGAGGTGATCTGCGGCTGCCCACGCCAGAGCGACCCCGTCGAAGGTACTCGTTCCCCGCCCTATTTCATCGATCAGGACGAGGCTGGCGGGTGTCGCGTTATGCAGAATATTCGCGGTTTCGGTCATTTCGACCATAAAGGTACTCTGGCCGCCGGCAAGATTGTCGGCGGCACCGATGCGCGTAAAAACCGCGTCTACCGGCCCGATTATCGCGGCCGCGGCCGGTACGAAACTGCCGATGTGGGCCATGATTACGATCAAAGCCGTTTGCCGCATATAGGTCGATTTTCCGCCCATATTAGGGCCCGTGACGACCAGCATCCGGCACTCTCCATCGAGCGCGAGGTCGTTGGCGACGAACGGCGAAGTACTCGTGTGCTCGACGATCGGATGTCGGCCCTGGCGAATATGCAGCATTGTCTCGTCCGTAAACTCCGGCGCAACCATCGACAGGGTGTCGGCCCGCTCGGCGAAACTCGCCAATACGTCGAGCTCGGAAATTGCTGCTGCCGTATCTTGCAGTGCGCCAAGGTGAACTCCAATCCGATCGAGCAGGTCGTCATATAACGTCTTCTCGAGGCGCAGGGTTTTCTCTTTGGCCGAAAGTATACGGGCTTCAAACGTCTTGAGTTCCGGCGTTACGAATCGCTCGTTGGACTTCAGCGTTTGCCTCCGCGAGTAGTCCTCCGGAACCAGGTCGCTTTGTGAGCGGTTGATCTCGATATAGTAGCCGTGGACACGGTTGTACCCGACCTTCAGCGAGGACAGTCCACTGCGCTCGCGTTCTGCTTTTTCGAGATCGATGAGGAACTGATCCGCGTCGGTGCCGATCGCCCGTAGCTCATCGAGGTCGGCGTCGTAGCCCGGCGCGATCACGCCGCCGTCGCGGATCAGGATCGGCGGGGATTCGACTAGCGCCGCCCCGAGCAGTTGGAACAATTCGGGATGCTCGCCACAGTTTGCGCAGCACTCACCGATGCGCGGACTGTCGATGGCCGCAAAACGTTCCCGTAGGCCCGGGATCGCCGCGAGCGATTGGCGCAGTTGCGCTAGGTCCCGAGGTCTCGCCGATTTTAGCGCGATCCGGGTCGCGATACGCTCCATATCGCCAATCTGTTTGAGGTCTTCCCGGAGGCCGTCGAGGGAAGGGCTCGCCAGGAATTCGCTGACCGCGTGGTGTCTCAGTCGCAGGACGTTCTGGTCGCGGTTCGGCGCTTGCAGCCAGCGCCGCAACAGGCGCCCGCCCATGGCCGTCGCCGTAGTATCGAGTAGGTCGACGAGCGTCGGTGCCGACGAATGTTGATGGATGTTGACGGTCAACTCGAGGTTACGTCGCGTCGCCGGATCCATCAGAACGGTCGCGGAGCGCTGTTCGAATCTCAAGCTCTGCAAGTGCGGTAGCTGGCCGCAGTAATTGTCCTCGCAGTACTTGAGTACGCAACCCGCGGCCCCGATCCCGCTGTCCACGCCTTCACAACCGAATCCGCTGAGATCCTGAGTGCCGAACTTCGCGCACAAACTGCGCGTTGCCAGCGCGGCATCGAAAAACCAATCCGGTCGCGGTCGGATGTTGGTCGCCGAATCCTTAAGCGCATCGGCATCGAATACCTCGCGGACCAACAGTTCGGCTGGGCGCAAACGTTCGAGCTCGCTCCGGACTTCGTCTACGGATCCGAGACGCATCAAATGGAAACGACCCGAACTCATGTCCAACCAGGCGAGTCCATATTCGTTACCAAGGTCGTTCAGTGCGGCGATCAAATTGTCTTCGCGTTCGGTGAGTAGCTCGTCCTCGGTGACCGTCCCCGGTGTGATTATCCGCCGGACGCGCCGTTCCACCGGCCCCCGTGAGGAGGCGGGATCGCCTACTTGTTCGCAAATAACTGCCGATTCGCCGAGCTTGATCAAGCGCGCCAGATAACCGTCGACGGCATGCGCAGGTACGCCCGCCATCGGGATCGGCTCGCCCTTACTGACCCCGCGTTTGGTTAGCACGATATCGAGGAGTCCGGCGGCGCGGCGCGCGTCATCGAAAAATAGTTCGTAGAAATCGCCCATGCGGTAGAACAGCAGGACATCGGGATGCTCTGCCTTAATCCGCAGGTATTGCTGCATCACCGGCGTATGACCAGCGGGCCGAGATCCGGCGGCGCTTGGATTATTCATGAATCGAAGTGTAACTTAGCGCGCGTTTTTCACCAGCCTTTCGCCCGGAAGGGCGGCTCAAGGCCAAGACAGTTGGAGCGGCCGCTGCGGTTCGCGGACGGTTGTACTTGTGAGGGCGTTTCGCTTATGGAGTCAGCGGGTCGTAGATCGGTGGCGTCTGCATACGGATGATCGCTTGTGAGACGATCGGCATATAACGGCGCCAGGAGTCCGTCCCGGTCGTGTGCCGCATCAGACAGGTGTCCTCGAAGGAACCCCCGGGCGCGAGATAACCGGGCGCACCTTCGTTGGTCCACGCGGACAACTGCCCGGTCGCGACCGTGCCGGAGGGACTCGAGCTGGGAGTAGCCGCGGCGCCGGCAGTAGCGGCGCCGATGCGAAGCAAACCGTTGATCATGCGATTGACGAAGGGCACGTGCATCTCCGTACAGTAGAGCACTCTGATCTTCAGCAAGTTCGCGTCCTGAATCGATTGTTTCGGCGTGCCGGCGGGCGTCGCGTCGCGATACATCAGGTGGTCGTTCGGTATCGTCTGTATCGGCCCGTCGTCTGTGTCTTCCCAGAATCCGTGCCGGCTGTAAGCTTCCTCGGTTGGATTGATGATTTGAATTTCGAGTAAGCCCGCGTTGAGTTCGTCCCATACCTTTGAACGCGCCCAACGCAACCATTGGCGGCTGTTGCGATGGGTATGCAACGGGGCTAGTCCGCGAACCAAACCGGCGTTCAACGCCCAGCGTTTCGCGTTGTTCAGCGATCCGCTGCGCGCGGACTCGAACGCGGCGTAATTCAGCTGTGTTTTAGCCTGGTAGAGCAGTGCAAATTGCAGCGTCCCGAAAATCAAGACGATCATCACCGGGAAGACAATCACATACTCGGTCATCGCCTGCCCGCGGCACGCGGAACTCAAATTCCGACGGGGATGGGGCCGACTATTGCGAAATGGCATGTTCAGGGCCTGCGAACTCATAGGTTGCGCAACGCCGGCGATTGGCAACAGGGGCCGAGACCGTTTGCGCTCCGCCCCGAGTTTTGGCAAGCGCCGTTGCTCGTCGCCTATCTGGAATCAGCAAACTTCTCTCCTCGCGCCTCGCCGGGCGCAATTTGGCGCAGCAACGAGGTGCTGCTTCTCCGCAAAACCGACCTTAATTCACCAACTCGTCGACGCCTTTCTGGATCGTAACGCTTTTTTTATACAAAGCGTCCTCGGGCTCGACGAGCTGCTGCAATTCCGAGAAACTGTTCGCCGCTTCACGCAACTGGACAATTCCCATGTTGTGCCATGCCCTTTTGTGCAGCGGTTCGCGCACCAAGGTCTCCCGATAGGATTGGAGCGCGCGATCGGCTCGAAAGGTGCGCGCATAGATGTTGCCGAGTTTGAACCACGGTTCTGCTTCACCGGGCGCTTGTTGCGTCAACGTGGCGTAGTGTTTTTCGCTCTCTGCCCAATTTTGCGCCTCATAGGCCTTGGCCGCGAGTGCATACACTTCCGCCAGATTAGTTAGCGGTCCCTCGTCCGGCTTGGTCGGCGACTGTTCGCAGGCCGACAGTGCGAGGAGGAGCGAGCACAGCGCGGCTCGCCTGGCTAGCCCGAATATTGCACGAGGTGCTCGCGGCGCTTGTGCCAATGGATTGAAACGAGTGGTCTTTTCAACGGTCACGGGTAGTACGAATTATGGTCCATTCTGTCATGCGCTTGCTCGCTACCGCGGCCCTGGCTCGTTCAGCTCCG
>CAZFZX010000156.1:0-10231 GCA_964523765.1 uncultured Enterobacteriaceae bacterium | reverse complement strand
GACCGCCGAATCCATGAAGCCTGGCTCAAGATCGGTAAAACCAATATTTTTGCCCGCCATACGCGACCCGGGTTCCAGGTCGTCGTGTACAGTATGGCCATTGCTTCTCGCACCAGGGCAGCGATGATCTTGCCGCTGCCGGTCGTTCCGGGAAGCGGTGAGGAAGCATTGAATTTCATCGACCTCAGTGGCTATCCCGAGTTCTTCGAAGATGTGTATCGTGCGTGCGCACCCGAGACGCTTATGGTGAGCTTCGAAGACGATGACTTGGGGGCGGCAGACGAAGCGCCGCCTCTGGTCGTTCATGAAGTCGGCGATTTTGAGGCCTCTTATGTCCCCACCATGGCTGATTTCCATAGACTGGATCCGCGCTTTCGTTTAGCCGACGAAGTATGGAAAAAGATGCCCGATTACAGCGATTATGGTTTCGCGGTCTTTCAGTTGAAACTTACGTTGTCCGACGAAGGCGACGAGAAGACGAATAATGTACACCCCATGGCCTTCGAGTTCCCGACGCGCGACAGCGAACAACTCTTCTACCCGACGGTGCATGTACACGATGGCGATTATCACGAGGAAGCGGGCTTTCTTCACACGTTTTATTGCCAACGCGAGAATGCCCGTACCGAATTCGAATACCGTCGCGCGCGGATGGAGGGCGTGGAACCCGCGCCGGTCGCGCACATAACGGAAATCCTGGAACCGGGATTAGGGCACGATTGGTTTCTGACATCGGGCCCCGCCATCGCCTCGGAAGTGCTAAAGATCGACCAATGTCAGGGGATCGTCGATCCGGACAAATCCCTTCATGGAATGAATTTTTTTGGTACGTTCCCCAATCTCGACGTGTGGATCGGTACGACGGGCTAGGAGCCAGTCATACCCTAGGGAACCTCTGAATAAGTCTGGGTCGAGCAGCTTGTGTCCAGAATATTCGGATACAAGGCGCGAAGCGCACGGAATAGTGGTGCTATTTCGAAGCTTTGCAACGCGGTAGCCGGATATTCTGGGCGCAAAATGCCGAGTCATGACTTGTTCAGAGGTTCCCTAGTTCCCAAACCCGCAAACCCGCAGACCATCGAAGTTAACCACGGAGAACACAAAGAACACAAAGAACACGGAGGGGACTTTTTTGTATAACAATTTCATCTTCTTGTCTCCGTGTCCTTTGTGTTCTCCGTGGTTATATTTCATACCGCACAAACCGGCCCTTCAGCTATCCGCGGCGGTTGTCGCAAGGAATGCGGCTCGGGCGCGTACGATCAAACCCGGCCGCGCCGTAGCGCCGTGGTCGCGTCCTCGTCGATCCGTAGACTATCCGGGTCGATGACAACGCCGTATTTGGCGCTTGCCGCCGCCACGCTGACGAGTCCGTCGATCACGTCGCGTAGCACCTCTTGGACCGGGCGCACGAAAGGATCGCCATAACCCCCACCGCCGCTTTGGAAAATCTCGTAGACATCGCCCGTACCGAGCCGGTAGAAGCTCTCGCTATCGACGGGCACCGTCTCGCCGTCACGGTTTTGGATAAAGAGTTCGTGCGGGGGCGCGGGTTCACCGCCATCGAGGCCGAACGGTGCGGTTATTTCGTGAACGCCGCCGCCGAAGTTCGCGGCGGTGATGTCATCGGTTTCGACGCGCCAGCGATAAATCGTGCCCATCCCGCCCCGCCATGTGCCGGCGCCGGCGCTGTCGGGCCAGAATTCGTACTGCAGCACCGTGAACGGGTCGACCAGTTCGTGCAGTTCCGGGTCGGGCGCCCGTAGCCCGCCGGCACAGACGACGGTGCCGAGATGATCCCAGCCGTCCAGACCGCGTGAGGCGCCACCGCCGCCTTTACACATGAAATGGATATCACCGAAAGGCCGTCCGGTGCGCGGATTGAAGCCCATCGTCGCCGGCGCGCACCAGCGCGACCAGCCGGCGTCGACCCGTTCCGGTGCGGCCTGGGCGAGCGCTATCCAGACCGCTTCGATGATGGCCTGTGCCGAAGCGATCGTGCAGCCGCTGACCGGTGCCGGCTCCCGCGCATTGACGACCGTGCCTGCGGGCGCGACGACGTGCATTGCGCGTAATGCGCCCTCGTTGAAACGGAGGTCCGCACCGATCGAGGTGAACAGCGCGAGATACGATGCGGACGCCGTGTTCGGCACCGTACTGTTGACGTAACCAGCGGCCTGTTCGTCACTGCCGGTGAAGTCGAACGTGACCTCCGAGTCACCCACTTTGAGGTTCAGACGCACCGCGATCATGCGACCTTTTTCGATACCGTCATAGTCGATCAGGCGTTCGGCGGAGTACTCGCCGTTCGGCACCTGCTCGATGGCCGCGTGCATCTGTTTCTCCGAGGCATCGAAGATCTCATCGATCGCGGCGTCGAGCGTCGCGCGGCCGTATTTGGCAAGGAGCGACTGCAGACCGCGCTCCCCGATCGTGCAGGCGCCGACCTGGCAATGTAGATCGCCCTCGACGATGAACGGCAGATGCACGTTCAGCAGGATCGTATCCCATAGGGCCCGGTTCGACTCGCCGGCGATGTACAACTTTGCCGGTGGGATCCGAATGCATTCGTCGTGGACGCTGGTCGCTCCGGGGTTGTAGCCGGCGACACCGCCGCCACCGACGTCGGCATGGTGGCCCTTCGATACCGACCAAAACACGAGTTCCCCGTCATGGAACACGGGCTTGGCGATATTAATGTCGGGCGGATGGTTATTGCCTCGATACGGGTCGTTCAAAATAAATATATCGCCGGGGTTGATATCGCCCGCGAAGGCTTCGGCGATGCTGCGGATCGCGTAAGGCAGCGCCCCCATGATGATAGGAATGTAGGCGGTCTGCGCGACCAGCCGCAGCCGACTGTCGAAGATCGCTGTCGCGAAATCCCGTGCTTCTGAAAAGATCGGCGAACGCGAAGTGCGCAACATGGTCTGGCCGATTTCTTTGCTGATGGCATCGAAGCGGTTACCGATCACCGATACCTGGATGCGATCTACCGTTGCCGACATGCTTCAACCTCCGGCGGACAGCCGCGCGCGTAATGCCATGATGTCCTGATTTTGCCGATGAATCAGGTAATTGTCCGATTCGTCACACTCGAGATCGAAACCCGGCGGCACGACAATGGTCGTCGTCGGTTGCGCGACGATTGCGGGGCCGGCGATCCGATTGCCGACATGCAGCCGGAGGCCATCGTAGACCGGCGTGTCAACGAATTCGCCATCGAAGCAAACGGGCCGTCGTTTCTGCAGCGCGTCATCCGGAGATCCGGTCGCTGTCGCTTGACGGGCGACGGTCGGCTTTTCGGTGATGCCGCGGCCGGTCACCCGCAAGTTGATCAGTTCGACCGGCGTACCGCGCATGGCGTAGCCGTAGAGCTTGTCGTGCCGCCGATGAAACGCCTCGACCACCGCCTCGAGGTCTGGTGCCGTCATCGACAACGCCGCCGGTGCGGGGACTTCGACTTCGTGGAATTGCCCGACGTAATGCAGGTCGGCGCCGAACTGGATATTCACCCGGTCGGTGGGAATACCCTCGGCGGTCAGGGTGCTCACGGCGGCTTCCGACATTTCCCGGTATAAACGCCCGACCTCCGTCCGATCCACCTGGTCGATATCGCGTGCGTAGGTCCGTACATAGTCGTGTTGCAGATCGGAGATCAACATACCGGCCGCGCAGAACACCGACGATTCGCGCGGCACCAAGATCAGCGGGATCTCGAGTTCGCGCGCGATCGGCGCGGCATGGATCGGACCCGCGCCGCCGGCGACGATCAACGCGAATTCGCGCGGGTCGTAGCCGCGCTGCACCGATACCACGCCGAGCGCCGCCGCCATGTTGGCGTTGACGACGTCATAGATGCCTTGCGCCGCACTGACGAGATCCATTCTTAGCGGCTTCGCAACGTGCCGCTCGATCGCGGTCTCGGCTGCGTCGACGTCGACCTCCAACTCGCCGCCTTCGAAAGAGGTTGCGTCCAGATAACCCAGAATGAGATCGGCGTCGGTTACGGTCGGCAATGTGCCGCCCCGGCCGTAACAAGCCGGGCCGGGCTCGGCACCGGCGCTCGCGGGCCCGACCGCTAGCAGCCCGCCGCTATCGACCCCGGCGATCGAACCGCCCCCGGCCCCGATCGTGTGGATGTCCAGGATCGGTGATGCGAGCCGATGCTCCCCGATCGAGCCATCCTGGGTGACGATCGGCGTACCGTCTTTGATCAGCGCAATGTCGAAGGAGGTACCGCCCATGTCGATCGTGATCAGGTCGCGGAATTGATTGCCGCTGCCGTAGAAAATACCTGCCTGCGGCGCCCCCGCGGGCCCCGACAATAAGGTATTGGAGGCGAAACGCTGGGCGACCTGAGGCGACATGACGCCGCCGTTCGATTGCATGATCAACAAGGTGCCTGCGAATCCGCGTTCAGCGAGTTGCTTTTCGAGTCGCGACAGATAACGGGTCAGAACGGGCCCGACGTATGCGTTTAAAGCCGTTGTGCTGTGCCGCTCGTATAAGCGGATCTGCGGCAGAACCTCGGTCGACAACGATACATAGACGTCGGGTAACTCCCGTTGCAGGATTTCGCGGGTACGTTGTTCGTGTTCTGGGTTACGGAACGACCACAGATACGACACCGCAACAGCTTCGACGTCTCGTTCCCGAAAATAGGCGGCCGCAGCGCCGACGTCTTCTTCGTCCAACGATGTCGTTACTGCGCCATCGACGTTTATCCGTTCTTTCGCGGTCCGGATCAAATGGCGCGGTACCAACGGCGGGGGGGACGCGTACTTTTCGAAAGGCCGTTCTTTCAGACCGCGCCGCATGTTCAGGACATCGCGAAAACCGGCCGTGGTCACAAAACCGGTAACCGCGCCGGTACTTGTCAGCACGGCGTTCGTCGTGATCGTGGTCCCGTGGACGATCGTCTTTACTTGTGCCAGAAAATCCGACAACGGCATCGAATTATCGGCGGCGGCTTTCTCCAGCCCGCGAAAGAACCCTTCGGCGGGATTCGTGGCGGTAGTCGAGGTCTTGTAAATGCGTGCCTCGCCATCGTCGGCAGCCACGAGGAAATCGGTAAACGTACCGCCGACGTCGACGCCTATTCGAAATCCCACGCAAAAAAACCCTCAAGACTGTCTTTGCACGAATTGACGCGTCACCAAAGGTGCCCTTGACGGTTCGATTCGCCCGGTTGTGCGCGCAGCGCCTATCGAACAGGCGCTCGTCGCAAGAGAATTTCAAGTATAGAATATTTCATGCTGGCGCGTCCGCGCGGATCGCGCCCCTGGTTCTAACCCATAACAACTCGCCGTGAATCAAGAAAAACACCTACCGAAAACGCCATCGCCTCGAATCGTCATACTCGACGGTTGCACCGCCGGGTTTGTCGCGGTCGGCACACGCGCAGAGGCATACCCGTGATCGACTATTGCGCACCGCTGACGGATCTGCAGTTCCTCCTGGACGACGTTGTTCCAATCGAGCCGCTGTTCGCACTGCCGGATTTTGCGCATGCGGATGGCGACGTCGCCCGCGATGTCCTACGTGCGGGAGCGCTGTTTGCCGAGGAACAGATCGCGCCGGCGAATGTAATCGGCGATCGCGAGGGCGCCCGGCTAGAGGACGGCCGGATCGTGTTGCCGGAGATCTTTCACCGCGCATGGGAGGCGCTGCGGCGGGACGGTTGGCTCGGAATCGATCTGCCGGCGGCATACGGTGGGCAGGCGTTGCCGCGCTTGCTACAGGCGGCTTTCGCGGAGATGACGAATGCCGCCTGCGTGAGCTTTTGCATGCTGCCGCTGATGTCACGCGCAGCGGCGAGACTGTTACTCAAGCACGCCGAGCCGGCGTTGATCGAGCAATTCGTACCGGCGCTCGCCGCGGGTGATACAGCCGCCACGATTTGTATTTCGGAGCCAAGCGCCGGCTCGGACGTCGGGCGGATCAGGACCCGGGCGGTGGCGATGGGCGACGGTAGGTTTCGGATCACCGGCAGCAAGATTTGGATCAGCTACGGCGACCACGAACTCACGCCTCAAATTGCTCACATGGTGCTCGCGCGTACGCCCGACGCGCCAGCGGGCACGCGAGGCATCAGTCTGTTTCTGGTGCCGAAGTTCGATCCTGGCGGTTCGCCGCCACGGCCGAATGGTGTCGGTGTGCAATCCGTCGAACGAAAGATGGGCCTGAAAGCATCGCCGACCTGCGTGCTCGATTTCGACGACGCCATGGCATGGCCGATCGGGCCGCAAGGGCTCGGTCTCGTCACGTTGTTCACCATGGTCAACACGATGCGGCTGGAAGTGGCGGTGCAGGGGGTCGCGATAGCAGGTGCCGCGACGGCGCAGGCCTTGCGTTACGCGACCGAACGCCAGCAGGGCGGGCCGGCCGATAAGCCGCCAGTCGCGATCATTGGCCACCCTGACGTGCGGCGGATGTTGTTGACGATGCGTGCTCGCACCGAGGGCCTGCGGGCATTGACGCTGGAGGCGGCACGACAACTTGATTTGGCCGAACACGATAGCGACGCCGATCGGCGTCAGGACGCCGAGGCGCTGGCGGATTGGCTCTTACCGATTTGCAAGGCTTGTGCAACCGACGCCGCGACCGAAGTCAGCAACCTTTGTCTGCAAGTGCACGGCGGCTATGGCTATGTCTGCGAGACCGGGGTCGAACAGTATGTACGCGATGCGCGGGTCGGTTCCATCTACGAAGGCACCAACGGGATCCAGGCGCTGGATCTGGTGACGAGGAAATTGGTCCGGGATGAAGGGCGGCGATTACGGATGTTCGTTGCGCATATTCGCGCGGACATGACCCGCGCGGCGGAGTGCCCGCAGTCCGCTTCGATGTGTGATGCACTGACGATCGGCCTCTCGACACTCGAGCGTTCGGCGCAGCATTTGTTGCAGCGGTCGTTGGCGCCGCGCGATAGAGAGGCCGCCGCGACTCCTTTTTTGAAGCTCGCCGGGCTGGTCGGGAGCGGTTGGATGTGGCTGCGGATGGCAGCGGCCGCCACTGGTGATTCGGCGCACCACCAGAACAAACGAAATACCGCGGCGTTTTATGCCGAGCAGTTGATGCCCGAGGCCGATTGGTTGGAACGACAGATCTTCGCGGGCTCCAAGAGCCTCGACACGGTCGCCGACGACGCGTTCAGCCAAACCTGAGCCTGCGTCATGACGAGCTTGCCCCGCGTCCACGCCACCGTCGTACACATGCTCGCCGACGCCGCCGAGCGCTGGCCCGAGCGGGAAGCACTGGTCTGCGGCACAGATCGGCTGAGTTATGGCGAATATCTTGCCGCCGTTGCCGAGTTTGCACACGAGCTTTGCCAACTCGGCGCGCGCGATGAACGAGTCGCGTTGCTCATGGGCAATTCGGTCGAACTCTGTATCGCGATGTTTGCGGCTCATGCCGCCGGCGCAGAAGTCGTACCGTTGAACCCTTTGTATACGGCCTCAGAACTGCGACCGATCCTCGACGACGCGAAACCTCGCGTTCTGGTTCATGACGAGCACGCCGCCCCGGTGGTTGCTAAGGTAATGGTAGAACTCGATATTCCACACGTACGCTTGGTCACGCCGGCTGCCGAGCGGCAGGGCTCGACCGGTGTCGTCGCGCTGCCGGAGCCGCTGCCGGGCCCGGACACTCTCGCCACCTTGCAATACACCGGCGGCACGACCGGTATTTCGAAAGGCGTTAATCTGAGTCATCGTAATATCGCGGTGAATATCAGTCAGCGCGAGGCGCTTTTGCCTACGGGGACGAACGGCGAGCGCATTCTCTGCGTACTGCCGCTGTTCCACATCTACGGCGTCGCGATGTGCCTGCACAACGCCGTCTATGCCGGCGCGACCCTGGTGATACTTCCTCGTTACACCGCCGAAGCCGCGTTCGCGCTATTGGCCGGCGAGCGAATTTCGATCCTCTCCGGGAGCCCGACCGTATTCGTCGGACTGATGGCCGATGCCCAATTTGCGACCATGGATTTTGCCGATCTGTCTCTGAGTTATTCGGGCGCCTCGGCCTTGCCGGGTGCACTGTTGCGGAAGTGGGAGGATGCGACCGGGGCGCCGGTGCTCGAGGGTTACGGTCAGTCGGAGTCCGGCCCCGTTATCAGCTTTAATCCGCTCAATGGCGTACGCAAACCGGGCTCCGTCGGACTCGTGCTACCCGATACCCGGCTCGAGATCGTCGACCCCGTGGACGGTACTACGGTGCTCGGAGCGGCCCATCCGGGCGAGATCCGCATCAGCGGCCCGCAGGTAATGTGCGGCTACCGCAACCGCGCCGAAGAGACCGCCGGGGCATTGCGCGACGGTTGGTTGTATACCGGTGATATCGGCGAACTGGACGTGGACGGTTATCTATTCATTCGCGACCGGAAAAAAGACATGATCCTCGTCTCTGGCTATAACGTCTATCCGCGTGAAATAGAGGAGGTGCTGCATCGTCATCCGGACGTACTGGAAGCAGCCGTCGTCGGCGTAATTGATGAGTACCGTGGCGAATCCGTGCACGCCTACGTCGCCCCCGCACCGGACTGTGCGCTGGATGCGGTGCGGCTCGACGCGTATTGCCGCGAACATTTGGCGTCGTATAAGGTCCCGCGCCGCTACGATTTTGTCGACGCGCTGCCGAAAACGGGGGTCGGAAAGGTCGACAAAATGGCGCTTCGGACCCTCGCAAACGCTTCGTGAACCCGATGCATGAAGCGCCCCCATCCCTAGCCCGCATTTCTCACCAGATCGACGCGCCCTCGCTTGTCGGTTGAATCGCATGAAAATTTTCTTCCCTCGGAAAGACAACCAGTATTCCACTCGGTCAGAAAATCTCCATACAATTCAAATGACGGCGCGATCATCGCGCCGACTGGTGAGAAATGCGGGCTAGGGCCATCCGTGGTTTCGTTTTGCACTGCGCAGCAATGTGTCAACGGTTCGATTGACGAGCTAAGCGCTTACGCATGAAGATCGGTTAGGAGGAGACAATGAAATTCAGCTGCATGATCTGGCCGTTTTCCGGTAGCGATATCGATCCGGTCGTGCGCCTCGCGCAGTCGGCCGAAAATTGCGGCTTCGAGACCGTATACATCGGCGATTCACAGATGATCTGGAACGATGTGTGGGTCACGCTAACAGCCTGCGCGTTGAATACCACGCGCGTCCGCCTCGGTCCCGGCGTAACGAATACCGTGACCCGCCACCCCGCGGTTACGGCCAACGCGATCAATTCGCTGAACATCGTCAGTCATGGCCGGGCGGTGCTCGGCGTTGGTGCGGGCGACTCGGCGGTGCGAACCGCCGGTCTGTCTCCGAGCAGTCTCGCGCAGATCCGCGAACGCATCGAGTTCATGAAAGCGCTTTTGGACGGAGCGGAAGTCGACGCGCTGCGTTCGAGTGAAGAATCCGGCCGCGAGACCTGGGGGCGCGTCGACCGGATACGTCTGCTCGGCGCCGGCGCTGCGGGACCGGTGCCGATCCAGCTTGCTTGCATGGGACCGAAATCGGTACACCTAGCGGGTGAAATCTGCGACGGGGTGATCGTCGACGGTCACATGGGCGGCAATGGCGAAGGCGCCCGCGCTACGGTCGCCGCCGCGCGTGAAGGTGCCGAATCGGCCGGACGCCGCCCGGCGGGTCTGCGTTTTATCGCCGCTATCGATGCGGCGATCGGAGAAGACCGGCACACCGCGCTCGATAAAGTTCGTCCCACCGCGGCGCGCAACATAGCGCGTAAGCCCTGGCTTCCGGATACGCTCGGCATCGAACACGCGGACGTCGTGGGCCGGGTGTCGGAGGCTTACAGATTTTACGAGCATCTGGACTTGACGGCGAAGCACCGCGAATTGATACCGGACGAAGTCGCGATGAAGTGCTGCATCGCCGGAACACCTGATGATTGCGTCGCCAAAGCGCGGGAACTGGACGAGGCCGGGATCACGGAGATTTCGATTTTCCTTACGTCACAGGACGAGGCGGGTTCGCGAAACGTGCTCGAACGGTTCGCGGCGGAGGTGATCCCGAATATCTAATCGGCGTCCTGGGACAGATAACTGTTCCGAAATACCGATCACTTTCGTCATGCCGGCCCCGGATCGAGTCCGGGGTAACGGATCCGGCATCCAGTAGAAAAAGCCCGCGGAAGGCGGACATTATTTGACTGGACCCCGGAGCGAGGATTGCTCCTGCAATCCTTTCGCATTTCCTACGTCTGATGTGCATGGATG
>CAZFZX010000155.1:3749-10386 GCA_964523765.1 uncultured Enterobacteriaceae bacterium | reverse complement strand
ACGCCGATGGTGGGTCAATTTTTAATGCCGCTTTACAGCCCAAATCGATAAGGTCATCGATGGTTTGCAGGCGAAGATCCGCCAGGCATCCGGGCGTCACGAAGTCGAACGCGAGGCCTGGCTGCAACAGCTCCGTCGATCGAATGCGCTCGATGGTGTGGCGGGTCGTGCGTTCAAAGAAGAACAATACGCCGAGGAAGAACGAGCGCAGTGCGAAATCGAAGATCGCCCGCGACTGAAGTTGCCGGCTTGACCTAAGGAACCTACGAACCCCCGCCGATAGCAGGCCAGCGACCGTCACGCAATTTCGTCTCGAAATACGCGATCGTCGGTTCCAGTCCTTCCCGAAGCTGGACTGCCGGTTTCCAATTCAGTTCACTGCGTGCGCGACTGATATCTGGGCAGCGTTGGCGCGGGTCGTCGCCGGGCAACGGCTTGTTGCTGAGTTCGGATGCGGAATTCGTGAGTTCGATAATCGTTTCTGCTAGTTCGACGATGGTAAATTCGTTGGGGTTGCCGAGGTTGATCGGACCGGTCAACTCGGGTTTGGCGTCCATTAGAGACAGCAATCCGTCGATCATGTCGTCGACGTAGCAGAAAGATCTCGTTTGGGCTCCGTCGCCGTAAATCGTGATCGGTTCGTTTCGTAGCGCCTGCATAATGAAATTCGAAATGACGCGCCCGTCGTTCGGGTGCATCCGCGGCCCGTAGGTGTTGAATATCCGGGCGACTCTTATTGGCACCCGGTGTTGTCGGTAGTAATCGAAAAATAGCGTTTCCGCACACCGTTTGCCCTCGTCGTAGCACGCTCTGAGGCCGATCGGGTTGGTATTACCCCAATAGGTTTCTTTCTGCGGATGCACGGAAGGATCGCCGTACACTTCGCTCGTGGACGCTTGCAGGATCCGCGCCCCCACCCTTTTTGCCAGGCCGAGCATGTTGATCGCCCCGTGCACGCTCGTTTTCGTTGTCTGTACCGGGTCGTGTTGATAATGCCTCGGCGAGGCAGGGCACGCCAGGTTATAGATGCTGTCTACTTCGAGATACAGCGGGAAGGTAATGTCATGGCGAACGAGTTCAAAAAACGGGCTGCCGAACAGCGCCGCGATATTGTCTTTGGTGCCGGTATAAAAGTTATCGACGCATAAGACGTCTTGCCCTTGTTCGATCAGGCGGTCGCAAAGATGTGAACCGAGAAATCCGGCACCGCCAGTAACGAGGACACGTTGCCGAGTCGCCTCTGGGATACCATCGAATTCGTCCGATGTGATCACTAGAAGAAACCTCTATTGATAGCTCATGAAAAGAAACGGCCGTGCCGCGCATGCCCGCCGAACCGTCATCGACCATCCGATTCGCGGTCCGCGATCGGGCGATCGGGAAGCGCTCGGTAGGTTAGCGGTGTGTTGAGGCCGATGTTGCGCTTTTCCGCCACCTCATAGGCAGCGCGGTTGATCGCATGGGCGGCGTCGATCATGCCGTAGACGTTCTTGACCCAATAACACAATCGCCATTCGACCCCGTGGTCGCCGGCGTTCTCGAGCTTGGCCGCGGGCGGACGTTCTTCGTTGATGTTGTTGTCCCGCGCACAGGCCAGCCGCCAAATCGCTTCGAACAACTCGTCAACGATCCCGCTGTCGATACCATAGGAAAGCTTGAAGTCCGCGTACCGCATGATTCCTTTGCTCGAAGCTTTGCTCAGGATTTCGATCTTGCAGTTGCGCAACTTTGCGTTCGGCACGACGATGATGTGTCGTCTCCTCAGATCCCGCAAGCGGGTCTGGGTCATGGTTGTCTGCACGACGATCCCGAGGAGGTCGAGTTCATCAACGCGGATCACCGAACCGGGTTCGACATCGCCGTTATACAGCAGAATGAGGCCATTGATGTTATCGGGGATCCACACGTCTTTGGTGGAGAACAGAAGGATCGCCAGCGCGCCGAGTACGCTGGTCGTGCGCAGCCAACCCGTCATGCCCCATATATTGATGACGATCAGAATGACCGAAACCGTAACGACGATCTTCGTCAGGAGAGCGAAAACTTCGGATTGGTAAGTCTCGCTTCGATATTCGATTTCATCGATGGTGCGTGTTCGCCCGTAGCGTCGCAGGATCAAGGTATCGAAGAAATGCGTCGCCAGGACCGCGAGTAGCAGCGTGATCCCGGTTTCATAAAGTTGAATGGCAAACTCGGAAATGAAGATGGCGCTGCCATAAAGAAGGAGCAGAATTACGTTGGCCGCCCGCAGCGTGTAGGCGCGACCTGCGATAGCGACGTCGTCGGTGCTAGGGCGGATCCGCCGGACGATGGTCGGTGCGAATACGAACATAATGAAGTTCAGCGCCAGGACGGCGTAATCGAAGCCGTCGAATACTGAGAGACTTGCGGTTAATTTGTCCATCGTCGCTGATAAGTCCAGGCTCCCAGCGGATGAGGGTACCGGAACCGCCTCGGCGAGGGCAACGCGCGGAACCGGGATCGGGCCGCCGGAGCCGCGGATCCGAGTCGAGCCTGTCGCTATTGGCATGGCGATTGCGATTCACTTCGGCATCATGCAGTGCAAACCACAAAATACCCTCGAACAAGGGTGCCGGTCGGCCCCCCGGGAAGCGGAAACGTGACCGAGACGGCTGCATTAGGCGCACTTGGCGGCATGGTAAAACCCGCTGATTTAGGGGCTTTCGAGCCGCTCGAGTCAGCGGCTGCGGCCGATCCGACATTTGCGGCGATCGTGGATTCGTTCGGACAGGCTCCGGCACTGAGCCTGGCCCCGGTCCAAGCGCGGCCGACGGCAAGCCTCGGTCGAAACGCGGCCGAAATCGGCAATCTCTTGCCGCTGCCTTACCGCAACGGTGTGCTCGGCGAACCGGTTGCGACGCCCGCTGCCGCGCTGAGCGCGAATGTTCCTGGTCCGCTGCCGAGCGCCCCCGGCGTGTCCGCGCCGCTGGCGGACCCGTTCCCGAGGCATTCCGCGGCGCCCGTCACCGCGCGGCAGCCGGGCACGTTTGTAACGCAGCGCAGCAATCGTGAACCCTCGGGCGGAGAGTGGTTGACTCGCCCGACCGCCGAGGAGGGTCTCCCCGAATCGGACGGTCTGAGGCGTATCTTCGGTCGCGAACCGATCCCGGCGGCGCTCGAAACCGACAGATTTGTTACAGCCCAGAATGCGGGAAACAACGCGATCGGTGCGATTTTGACCGGTATGGGGGACGACGGCGCAAGGGGCTTGAAAGAAATGCACGAAGCGGGCGCGAAAACTTTCGCCCAGGACGCGAAGACGAGTGTCGTCTGGGGTATGCCGGGCGAGGCGGTCAAGCATGAAGCCGTCGACACGGTTTTGCCGTTGGACCGGGTGTCGCCCGAGATACTGGCGGTGGTTTGATTTTCTGACCAGGGAGTCGAACGCCCGGTCCCGTAACGGCGGTTAGATCAACAGCCAAAGCATCGGCGCGACGAACCACGCCGTACCTTTGAGCAGAAAAAACCAGAACGCGGTGACCGCTTCCTTTCGTGCGCCTAACATACCGGGCGTAGCGGCAGGTTCTTCGACCACTTGAAGAAGATTGGGCCGAACGGTGTCACCGTCCAAAACGGGTTTTGTGGCACGGATAATGCATCTCCTTTAGCGTTCGTGATAACGTGTCAGAGAATTGACGCGACGATTGTCGTGAGCGAGGTAACTGAACGTGCGTTGCATCTGTGGCGAACAGTACCCGATGGTGGGGACCGCCGGCCGGAATGGACGTTAACCCGCTTAAGCCGGTTCCGGTCATACCGCCGCCGCGGAATGCGCCGCACGAACGGCCGGACCGGGAACGCAAGAAACCGGGTTCCCGCCCGAAGGACGCGAACCGCGACGACGAGAACGATGACTCCAAACGGATAGATACCTATGCCTGAGATCGCCGATTACTTGTTTGAGATCGTAACTTGTGCCGCGTTGTTGGTCTTCTGTGTCGCGATGCATCTACAACGCCAAGAATCGAGGCGTCAGCGACAGCAGATCGAACGTGAACGAGACGCGCGTAAAACACTTGAAAACGATGTCACCGCACTGCTGGCGTGTTCCCGAAATATCGGTGAGCGGCTCGTGACCCAGGACGCGCGTCAGAACAAGATGCTAAAGAACCTCGATGCGTACCGTGACCCGAACGAGGCGTCTCCCTATAGTCAGGTTCGAAAGATGCTCGCGCAAGGCATGGAGATCGACGAAATAGCGCGGATCTGCGACCTGCGACGTGGCGAGGTCGACCTGCTGAGCCACATCGCCAACCATCGTGCCGCCGCTTGATGGCGCCGGCGCAAATGCGCAGCCCCGTCCATTCGTTAGCGGCGCTAACCGTTTTGCTTTAGACTCGCGCACTTCCCGATTATCGAGTTCCCCGCTTTGATCGGCGTCGAGGCCCGGTAAGTGTCAAATTGGAAGACGAACGGAGAGGTGGCCGAGTGGTTGAAGGCGCACGCCTGGAAAGTGTGTATACGGTAACCCCGTATCGAGGGTTCGAATCCCTCTCTCTCCGCCAAACATACTTCATAACCAATTGATATTAATAAATAATATTAATATCCACGGATTCTCGTCCCCCAAAATATCCCACATTGGAAGGCGGATGGTATGAGTGTTTTTCGGTTCTCACCGGAACAACTGCCCGACCTAGCCGCGTAGATTTATATTCGGCGGCCTCTTGTAAGTAATGTGTCTAACGCTCAGACAGGAGTACCCTGTTACCTCCGTGCCTATCAGGCGGGGAGGCAATCTCTAAGCATCGCGTGAATCTCTTTAACTCTTTCTGACTCCGGCTCTGTCGCCATTTTCAACAGAAGAACGACCATCTGATGCCTTGGCGGTGCGGCTGCTGTCGGCGAGTCAATGTCCATGTCGGCCAACAAGGCCTGCCATCCACCTTCAATCGCTGCCATTTCTTGCAAGAGGTCTCTGCTCTGCTCAGGAATGGTGCGGACCATCCACCACGACAGGGCAGCGCCGCGTAAGTCGCACTCGACCGCCATCCCTGTAGCGAACAGTGCTTTCATAGTTTCACTGAAAGCTATGCCACGCTCACGGTAAGTCTTGATCGGGCTGGTCGATTTTAGCCGCTCGATTTCTGCCGTATCGTCGCGGGCAATTGCATCCATTGCTGCAATGACGCGTTGGCTGGGGCTTAGTCCTTCATAGATCTTGCCGTGGATGTTCACGGTGTTTGTGCCTTGATTGCCCGTTCAAGAGATTCCATGCGGTCTTTCATTTCGTCGACCTCGATAATTCGCGTCAAGGTTCCAACGGCTGCTACCAGCTGCGCTGCGACGTCTGGCGGAAGGTCGCCATCAACAGCGGCTCGGATGATTGCAGCTGCAGTGGATGTTGCGTTCGCGGGACCTGGGAGGTCCAGCAGGATGGGCGCGGCGTGTGCTTTCAGCGGAGGGCTTATTCGATCCAGCACAAGTTTGGCCGCATGTAAGTCGCCACCGATCGCGGCTTCAACAACTACCGCTGCGATGGCCGAACCATGCTCCGCCAGTTGGGCGCGTAAGGCAGTGCTTTCGGTACTGGGGCGTCCGGTTGGATTTCCCGATGCGCCGGGCGAGAAGCGCCCATTGGATAGTCTTGTGACGGTCATGTTTGTATATCGGCATGGGCGTTTGACCCGGTTTCGGCGCCGATCCGCCGTGGAAGTTATTGATTCCTAATTATTGGGATGGATCAATATTCAAGGCCGATCCACAGTGGAGCGTCGGCGAAGCGGCGCCGGGAGACGCTGGAAGCACTCGAAGCCATCCCTGCCACCGAGGAACGACTGGTACTTGCTGCGGGCCGATACATCGGTGAGGGGTTCGACGATCCGCGATTGGATACGTTGTTTCTGACGATGCCCGTTTCCTGGCGCGGAACCGTCGTCCAGTACACGGGTCGGTTGCACCGATCTCATCCCGGGAAATCAGAGGTTCGGATTTACGATTACGTGGACGCCTACGTCCCGATGCTTGCTCGAATGTTTCAGAGGAGACTCGCGGGGTACCGCTCTATTGGCTACGAACCTGAGGAGACAGCGGAGGGCGCCGAATAGTCGATCATGGCCTCGACGATTCCCCATTGTTGGGCAAAATAGAGAGACGGCATTCGAATTCTATTTTCGCTGCAACGCGAATCAATCTCCCTGATACGGTCGCACAAATTCCCTGTTCGAGATTTCGATTTCCGACACGCGGATCGCGAGAAACCCGCTTCATTCAACGGCTTACCCTCGCCTTACGGGGGAACGATGTTTGTGAATTCGACGAATTCCCTGTATTTTCCCTGTTAATCAGGGAAATTTGGCAGAGCCGGGTTCGCTTAAGACTCGTTCCACCGCCAAATTATAGAGCCCGCCAAGTGCGGGCTCTATAATTTGGGGGAGAGAGAGGTTTGATGAGAACCCTTCGGTTCGACAAATTGCGATGAAGCAATTTGGACGCGCGAAGCGCGCCCCGTAGGGGCGAGAAAACGCAACAAGCGTTTTCGAGTCAATCCCTCAGCCCGAAAAGTTGAAAGCCAGAAAGCCCGCCAAGCGCGGGCTCTATAATTTGGGGGAGAGAGAGGTCTGATGAGAACCCTTCGGTTCGACAAATTGCGATGAAGCAATTTGGACGCGCGAAG
>CAZFZX010000155.1:0-3649 GCA_964523765.1 uncultured Enterobacteriaceae bacterium | reverse complement strand
CGCGCCCCGTAGGGGTGAGAAAACGCAACAAGCGTTTTCGAGTCAATCCCTCTCTCCGCCAAACAGTCTGGTCTCCGAGGGTCGTTTCCCCGGCCCTCGGAGAATGCCCCGCAAAGTTAGTCGCTTAGCGGTATATCGAAGCCGGTTTTCCGTGGAATCGCGAACTGCGAGAGCGGCACATCTCGCTTTTGAATTCAAATTTCTCGGGACGGGGTTTCGGTGGTTCGGGGTTGACAACGCGCGCGTTCGGTGGATGCGCGAATCTGCGCAAACAGGTCGCTATGCTGCATAAGGATGTATGCGTTTTTCGATCTCCATTCCGCTCGTTCTTTTCGCGACACGAAGATCGTATTCGAGTTGTAAACCCAGCCACACGTCGGGTGAGGTTCCAAAAAAGCGCGCTAATCGAAGCGCCGTGTCGGCACTGATACCCCGTTTTCCATTTACAATCTCACTGATCCGTCCGGGTGGTACGGCGATATCTCGTGCCAAACGATTGATGCTGATCTCCATGGGCTTGAGGAAATCTTCAGACAGGATCTCACCAGGGTGAATTGGTTCCAGCTTTTTTTTCATGTTTCAAACTTCAATGGTAGTCGACGATTTCTACGTCGTTAGCGTCACCATTGCTCCAGGTAAAACAGATACGCCATTGATCGTTGATACGGATGCTGTATTGGCCTTTTCGGCTTCCGCTCAGTAACTCCAACCGATTGCCCGGCGGAACCCGAAGGTCCTGCAGCCGTACCGCTCGATGCAAATAGATCAATTTTCGTCTTGCGGTCCGCTCAACATTCCTAAAGCGACGGGAGGGCCGATCATTAAACAGCGCTTCGGTATCGCGGCAACGGAAAGAGCGGATCACATGCAAAGCGTATTACGGAATGCATAATAGATCAACAACACCGCGGTAGGGAGCCCGCAATTCGTGGTTCGCACGGTTTTGTCAGGTTATCGAAGTCGATGCAAGTAGATCCCGAGACGCGGCGTTTTCTTGAGCATTAGGCGCACGTCACCTGTGACCAGGTCTGAAATGGATGCCCTCGCAGCAATCGGTAATTCGTCGCGCTGAGTAAATGGTGCCCGAGACGAAACAGATTGTGGCATTGTCCGTGTACGCTTAGAAAACGTTGCGCGTTCCCCTCTTTTCGAAACCCTCGCATCTGGCGTTCTCTAGCCCTTGTGTGTGCATGCGACACCTCGGCTCGATTATTGGCATAGCGTTCTCGGCAATGAGGTACCGATGGCATTACTTCCCGCTTGGCAGACCGGTAACTGCCAAGCTTATCGGTGGTGATGTCGATGGGTACTTGTTCTCGTTCCGCTAAAAGGTCTTCGACATCGCGAAAGCTGAGCGTAAAACGATGATAGAACCACACCGCACGCACGATGATTTCAGGCGGGAATCGATACCCGCGATAATCAGGAGTCTCTGTCGTGAGCTAATTGTCGACGATCCGACGCCAACCTGACAGAACCTTCTGGTCACATCCTGCGCGGTCAGATAATCTGATCCTGCCGCACCATGCGACGGCGATCATTCGAGGAGGACGCAATGGCGACTAGGCAATCAATCATGCGTGACGGGGGACAGTCCGATGACCATCGGCGTGCGCTTGGAGTCATGCCTGACGGCGTTGCCTCCTATTCGCAGATCCGCCGCCCGGAACCGCTGTACCTGGAACGCGCTGAAGGCTCGCGCGTGTATGACACTGAGGGGAAGGACTATATCGACTACATGCTGGGTGCGGGTCCGCTGATCTGCGGACACCGGCATCCGCGCATCATGGCCGCGGTGGAAGCGGCATTGGCGCGCGGCGTACCCAACGTCGGTGTGACACGTGACCAGGTGCAGCTTGCTGAAATGCTCTGCCACTACGTACCGTGCCTGGAAACGGTGAGGTTTCTGCCGACCGGGACCGAAGCCGTACAGGCGGCCATCCGATTCGCCCGCAAGTACACCGGCCGTCCGCGGATTGCCAAGTTCGAGGGCGCTTACCACGGCCAATCTGAAAACGTCATGGTGTCGGTCAGCGCTTCGTGGAAACATCGGGGCGAGCAAACCTCGCCCACGCCTCATCCCTATCACTGCGACGTGCCGCAGGCCTTGTTGGAGCTGACGGTCGTGCTGCCATTCAATGATCTGGAAGCCTGCCGGAAGATCATTGAACAGTATGCTGATGAGCTCGCACTGGTCATCATGGAGCCGATGCTGGGATTCGCCGGCGCGATTCCTGCGCAGCAGGCGTTTATCGATGGAATACGTGAGATCACGGCGAAACATGGCATCGTCCTGATCTTCGATGAAGTCATCACCGGATTCAGGCTCGCCATGGGCGGCGGCCAGGAATATTACGGTGTCACGCCGGATCTCACGGTGCTCGCCAAAGCCATTGGTGGCGGCATGCCCGTTGCCGCGGTTGGCGGGAATCAGGACATCATGGATGTCGTGTCCGTGGCCAATCATCCGGACGACTATGTCTTCCAGTCGGGCACGTTCAGCGCCTTTCCGGTCAGTGTCGCGAGCGGCATTGCAACGCTTGAAACGCTGGATCGCGAAAGGACGGTCGAACACATCATCGAAACCGGCGATACCATCAGGAACGGATTACGACAGCTGCTCGCACAGAAGCGGATCGCCGGCGATGTGACCGGTGTCGGTTCGCTTTTTCACGTCCATTTCACGCGTGAAAAAGTATTTTCGGCACGTGAGGCAGAGGACGCCGATCAGTCGCTTATTACCGAACTTCACGAGCGGCTGCTGCCGCTGGGGCTCTACTACTATGCGGGACGACTCGGCTTTCTGTCTGGCGCGCACAGCGGTGACGACATCGGTTATACACTCGACACCATGGGCGCAGTGATCGATGAAATGATCGGCGAGGGAAAATTCGACAGTCTGCGAACTTCCTGAACGGTACTTGTTGTTTTTCACCGAAAAGTGATCCGGGTTTTGCATTGAAAAATGATCCACCTATCTGAGCCGGATTATGGCTCAGGCGGTTGTGGATTTCCTGTTTTTGACTTCCTTTTTGATCTGAGTTGAGCTGTGCTTGAATCGGTAGCTGTCATTGCCGGTCTCGACGATATGGCAATGATGAGTGAGTCGGTCGAGCACAATCAGAATTCGATGCGTTTAGCGCACCAATTAGAACTGCATTGATAACAGTACGGAACAGTCCCGCTCACGAGAGGGTAGTAAGGACTCTTCATGCGTGGGATGTACGAATAGATGAAGTGCACTTCTCAGGGGGGTTAGACAAAACGGAGTTTATCGAGGCATTTGGCGCGGACATATTCTTCGATGACCAAGACGTCCATTGCTCACGAGCTACAGATTCTACGCCTACGGGAATCGTCCCTTGGAAGCAAAATGAAACCTAACAACGGGAATTTCATAATTTCACTGTAACGCGGGCGAATCTCCCTGAAACAGGCACACAAATTCCCTGTTCGACATCAAAAACTGGGTGGTCGTTGTCTCTAAACCATCGATCTGATTCGGGGGACGCGATGACCGTCACCGCAGAACGACTCGCGCAACAATTCATTGCCCAATATTGGGACCGGATAAGACCCTATTCAGGAATCATAGGTGTTGATTTGCAGGTTAAATTGATCCACCAATTGCACGGAACTCTGATCCATC
>CAZFZX010000154.1:0-10406 GCA_964523765.1 uncultured Enterobacteriaceae bacterium | reverse complement strand
CTTGATCCGGGGTCCAGTCAAACAATGTCCCGCCTGCGGCGGGCTTTTTCTACTGGATACCGGGTCCGTCATCCCGGACTCGATCCGGGGCCGGTATGACGGTGACGCCGAACGGCCGTCGGCCCTTATTCCGAAACTGATCGATATTTTGGAACACCCATTTAGCCCGACCCGCTTTCCTCGGCTTTCCGGATCAACGCGCGCAATCGGTTCGGCGTGATTGGCAGTTCGTCTATCTTGACGCCAAGGGGCCGTAGCGCATCTTCCACTGCCTGGGTGACGGCAGACGGCGCACCCATGCGCCCGCCTTCGCCGGCACCCTTGATGCCGTATTCGGTGTAGGGCGATGGTGTCTCCACATGACCGACGCGGATCTCGACCGGCCCTTCCATCACGCCCGGCAGCAAATAGTCCGCGAAGGTCGCGTTGACCAGCTGGCCGTTCTCGTCGTAATGGAAATGCTCGTATAAGGCCGTGCCGATACCGTTGACCGTGCCCCCGCGGATCTGACCGTCGACCGACTTGGGGTTGACCATGGTGCCGCAATCGTGCACCGCGGTGTAATCGAGGAAGTGGACTTCGCCGGTCTCGATATCCACTTCGACTACGGGTATGTGGACCATGTGGCCCATGAACGGATAGAAGATCCCCAGGTCGGAACGATCTTCCGACGGCAGCGTCGTGAACGGGTGGTCATAGACGCAGATCGCGTCGAGACCGCTGTCGAATGCCGGATCGTCAGGCATCGACAGGCGAAAGTAATGCACGAAGGTCGCGACTTCTTCGAGGGTTCGCTCCTCGCCCCCGGAGTCGTCCTTGACGCCGACCCGGCCGTCCCTCAGTTCCAGCTCCTGCGGGTCGCGCGACATCATGTGGCCCGCCACGCGTAACAATTTCTCGCGCAGTTGGGTAGCGGCCCCGACCACCGCGCCGGCCGTCATCACCGTGACCCGGCTGCCGGAGGGGCCGACGCTCGCAAGACAACCGTCGCTATTGCCGTAATTCACGACGATATCCGCCGGGTCCATCTGCAATTGTTCCGCCGCTACCTGGGTCGCCACGGTCTCCGGGCTGTTGCCGGTGAATGGCGCGTACAGGGTGATGAACAGCGTCCCGGTCGGGTCCATGCTCATCGCTACGCTTTCGGGCGTGCTTGAGAGATTAAAACCGGGTTCGAGATTGAACATCCACCACTCGGTCGAGTTGTAGACGCTGCGTTCCTGGCAGGTCGTGATCCCGATCCCGACATAGCGTCCTTCTTTGCTGGCTTCGGCCTGTTTCTTACGCCAACCATAGTAGTCGGACATCTCGAGCGCTTTTTCGAGCACCGCCTGATAGTTTCCGCTGTCGTAACAATTGCCGGTCGGGATGATGTAGGGAAACTGATCGGGCTGGATCAGATTCTGCCGCCGGAACTCGACCGGGTCCGCGCCGAGTTCGTCGACCGCCGCGTCGACCATTCGTTCCATGACCCAATTGGTTACTTCCGAGCCGAACCCGCGGTAGGCGCCGATCTGGCATTTATTCGTCAGCACGGCGATGAGGTCGATGCCGAAGCTGTTGAGCCGATAGGGACCGGTCGCTTGCGCCATCGCGTTGCCGTGATGGCCGACGCCGTATTGGAAATAGGCGCCGTAGTCGTCGACGACGCGAAAGCGCAGACTCGTCATCGTGCCGTCGCTTTGCAATGCGAGTTCAGCGTCATAAATCCGATCGGAACCGTGCGAATCGCAACTCGTCGTATCGTCGATCCGGTCTTCGAGAAACTTGACCGGACGTCCGCTGGCACGCGCGAGCGCAGCCGCCAGCACGATGATTTTGTGGGTGAAGACCTTGGCGCCGAAGCTACCGCCTGAAAGCGTCGGGATGATATTGACTTGCTTCGAGGGGACACCGAGAGCGCGCGCTACTGTCCAGCCGATGTAGGTATACATCTGCGTGTTGGCGTAGATCTCATACTTGCCCGTCCCCGGGTCGAAGGTGGCGAGCGCGCCGGCCGTTTCCAGCGGCTGACCGCCCCCGCGCGGCCATCGCAGATGCCGTTTAACGATGAGCGAGGCTGCGGCGAAATCCGCTTCCACGGGGCCAAAATCGAGTTTGCGCGCGAGTCCCACGTTGGTGTCGCCACGATCCGGATGGAGCACGGCATCGCCCGTCATCGTGATAGCCGCCTCGGGATCGACGACGACCGGCAGCTCTTCGTACTCGACCTCGATCAAATCGCAGGCGTCCTCGGCGATGTAGCGATTCTCCGCCACTACCGCGCACACGGCTTCAC
Organism: uncultured Enterobacteriaceae bacterium; assembly: GCA_964523765.1. GTDB lineage: Bacteria > Pseudomonadota > Gammaproteobacteria > UBA11873. The sequence continues at coordinate 8,128 of CAZFZX010000154.1, read as the reverse complement.
CGACATGGCGAACGCGATGATGGGCGACGCAACGCTGCACCACGGGCGGGGAGGCGAAGCTCGGCAGCGCCTCGGTCACTTCGGCCATGTCGGCGCCCGACATCACCACGATAACCCCCGGCAGCGCTTGTGCCGCGCGCTTATCCACCGAGACGATCCGTGCGTGGGCATAGGGGCTGCGCAGCACGGCCGCGTGCGCCATATTCGGTACGTCGATGTCGTCGGCGAATTTGCCATAACCGGTCAAGAGCCGCGGATCCTCTACCCGGTTCATGCTCTTACCGATCCAGCGTAAGTTGTCCGCCGGCGGCGCCCGCCGTTTGCTCGGTGGAATGTAGTGCTTCACCGTTCGCCTCCGCGCATCTTTTCCGCCGCCGCCACCACCGATTCGACGATGCTCTGGTAACCCGTACAGCGGCACAGGTTGCTCGACACGGCCGAGCGGATGTCGTCGAGGTTGGCGTCCGGATTGTTTTCCAACAATTCGACCGCCGACAGCAACATGCCCGGGGTGCAGAAGCCGCATTGCAGACCTTGATTCTCCATGAACGCTTCCTGGACGGGGTGCATTTCGTCGATCGTCCCGAGACCCTCGATAGTGCGGACCTCGGCGCCGTCCAGTTGAACCGCGAACAGCAGGCACGAACGCACCGTTTCTCCGTTGAGGAGGATGTTGCAGCAACCGCAGGTACCGTGTTCGCAACCTACGTGCGTACCCGTCAGGAACAGATCGTGGCGGATGAAATCGCTCGCCAGACGTCGCGGTTCGACGACCCGTTCGTAGCGGGTGCCATTCACCGTGACCGTTACCTTTTCGTTCTGCATCGTCCTACTCCTTTACCCGCAACGCTCGTGCGCTTCGACCAGCGCCCGCCGCGTCAGCGTACGCACTAGGTCGCGCCGGTAGCTTGCGTCCGCGTGATAGTCGCTCTCCGGTTCGACCAGCTGGCTCGCGCGCTCACCGGTCGCCCGGAACAGCGCCTCGTCGGGTTTCTGGCCGAGCAAGGATTGTTCGGCCTCGGGAACCCGACGCGCGCGGTCACCGACCCCGCAATGTGCAATGCGCACCGTCTCGCAAACGTCGTTTTGAACGTTTACGGTGACACCAACGCCGACCAGGGCGAAGTCGCCCTTGCGCGGACTGACCTCAAGGAACGACCATCCTTGACCTGGCGGCCGTACCGGTATTCGGATCTCGACCAGCAATTCGTCAGGCTCGAGCTCGGGTTCGAGCATGCCGACAAAGAAATCCTCGGCGGCGATCGCGCGCTCACCAGAGGCGCTGCGCGCGACCATCGTCGCCTCGACCGCCAAGACGACGGCCGGCATTTCGGAAGCAGGGTAGGCGTGGCTGAGGTTGCCACCGATGGTGCCGCGATTACGCACGGGTTTGTGTCCTACGTACTGGTAGGCCGCATTCATCAGCGGGCAGTGTTCGGCGACGAGGTCGGAATCGCGCAAGGTTGTGTGCCGGGCGAGGGCGCCGATGTGCAGGATACCGTCTTCGACCCGAACATAATCGAGCGCCGTCAAGCCGTTGATATCGACCAGCCGCTCGGGATTCGTCATGCGCAGGTTCATCAACGGGACCAGGCTTTGGCCGCCGGCCAGAACTTTGCACCGCTCGCCGTGTGCGGCGAGCTCCGCCAGGGCGTCGTCTACCGTCGCGCACCGTGCATAGGTAAAAGGAGGTGGCTTCATGGTGATGTCCCGTTCGTTATTCGCTGTCGTCGCGGTTTCTTTATGCCTCGCCCGGTGCGTCCTCGTCGAAAATGGCGACGGCGCGCGTCCAGCCCGCGGACGCCGCACGGATCTTTACCGGGAAACAGCTCACCGTGAAGCCGGACGCCGGAAGGCTTTCTAAGTTGTGTAACTTTTCGAGATGGCAGTAACCGATGTCGCGTCCCGCCTTGTGTCCCTCCCAGATGATGTCGGGATCTTTGTCCGCCGCAAACCGCGCCGAGGTGTAAACGAAAGGAGTGTCCCAACTCCAGGCGTCGGTTCCCGTCACGCGGACGCCGCGCTCCAGCAGATACATCGTCGCCTCGCGGCCCATGCCACAGCCGGTTTGGACGAAATCGTCCTGGCCGTAGCAAGAGCCCGCGCGCGTATTGACGAGCACGATGTCGAGCGGCCGCAGTTCGTAAGAAAGGTTGTCCAACGCCTGCTCAACGTCGTCGGCTGTGACCACGTAACCGTCGTCGAAATGACGGAAATCGAGCTTTACCCCGGGTTTGAAACACCACTCCAACGGCACCTCGTCGATGGTGATAGCGCGTTCGCCTTTGTTCATCGTCGAATGGAAATGATACGGTGCGTCGAGATGCGTGCCGTTATGCGTCATGATCCGCAGCCATTCGATCGCCCAGCCTTCGCCGTCCGGCAGTTCGTCCTTTTGCAGCCCGTCGAAAAAGGACAGTACATCGGGCGCGGTGTCCTCGTGATCGAGGTATTCGATCTTGGGACTATAGAGCGGCGGGTCGGCGACCACGTCGTTTTCAATTGGTATCGAAATGTCGACGAAGGTAAGGGCCATGTTAACGATGCGCTCCTTGTCGCCTGGTGGGGGTCGGTCGGTCTGTCGTTTGCAGCATCGTGGCGCCGTTCTTTTAAGCGGGTTGCCTAAACGGTAAGAAAATAGGCGAGCAGGGCGACGGCCAGGACGCCGCCGAGCACCCAAACTAACGTACCGACCGAGAACGATTCGGGGCCACCTGGTGCATCTGTCTCCGCTGTCGTCGACGCCGCGCCGTCGGTCTTCGTGTCGCTGACCAGCGCCTCGAATCGACCGAAGAACTCGCCTGCCATTTTCTTCGCCGTGGTGTCGATCAATCGTCCCCCGAGCTGGGCTAGCTTGCCGCCGACGTCGGCCTTCACGGCGTAGGTCATGATGGTTCGATCACCGTCCTCGGCGAGATGAACGGTGGCCCGCATCTTTGCGAATCCGGCGGCGCCGCCGGTACCTTGGCCCGTCATCGTGTAGCTCGCGGGCGGGTCCAGGTCGCTCAAGGTCACGCTTCCTTTGAACTTTGCCTTGATGGGACCGACCTTCGATGCCACGGTCGCGGTGAATTCGGTATCGGAGACTTGGTCTATTTCCTCGCAGCCGGGTATCGCCTGGCGAAGGATCCCTACGTCGTTCAGAGCCGCGAACACGCGATCGCGGTCGGCGTCGATCAGGATCTCTTGTTCTAATTTCACCGAAGCCTACCGTCCTGTGTTCAGGTGATGCGCCGGGGTCGACGAACCGCTCGGCTGTCTCTAGGCGCGGTCCGCCTGGGCGATTACGCCGCTAACGTAGCCATCCTATCGATCAGAGTGCGATGGTCCGGAAAGTGCGGCACGATTTGTTCGCAATACCTACGCACCTCGTCCGGATCCACGGCGTTGGCTTTCTTCTTCACTTTCTTGGGGTTTTTGGGGAATCTGCCCATGCCGGCAAGAATGCAGAACCATGACGTGGGCGAGTAAGCCAGATGGTCGCTCTGGCTCATCAGTTCGCTCAGCAGATCACCGCCGTTATCCCAGACATCCAAAATGCGTGTAACCGAATCCGAAACGTTCTGGTTTTCCCTGTTTTCGATCCAATAGTCGGTATCGGAACGCGAATTCAGCTTGTAATGCATGAAAATGAAATCTTTGATGCTATCGAATATCAGATTGACCTTGGTGTTGAAATCGCGCTGATATTTGTCCGTAAAACCGCCGCGTTCGTACAGGCTGATAAAATTCTCAATAGTATCCTGCACGATCATCAACGCCGTCGCCTCCAGCGGCTCGATGAACCCTTGAGATAATCCGACTGCGAGGCAGTTTTGCTCCCAATGCCTTTCCAGGCGTCCGACGCGCATTTCCAAATGACGAGCCTCGACCGATTCGTCGGGTAGCTGGATGTGTTCGCGCAACTCCTTTTCGGCCGCATCGGCCGTGAGGTGCGATGACGAATACACATACCCGTTTCCGAATCGATTGGTCAACGGGATCTTCCAGACCCAACCGCACTTCAACGCGGTCGAAACGGTCTGCGAGGGCAGCGTTTCTTCGCTATCGAGCGGAGTCGGCAGCGCTACGGCGCGATCGTTGAATAAGACATCCCCATAGGATTTGAAAGGAACGTTCAGTTCTTCGCCGATCAGGAGACTCTTGAACCCGCTGCTGTCGACAAACAGGTCCGCTTCCATGACACCGTGTTGTTCTGTCTGGACGCTTTCGATCTCGCCCGTCGCTTTGCGATTGACGGCGGTCACGGTGTCAATGACGTGTTTGACACCCTGCTCTACGCATTTCTTCTTCAAAAAGTCGCCAATGAGTTTGGCGTCGAAGTGGTAACCATAATCGGTCTTGTACTGCGTCTTTTCGTCGGGCAGCGGTGCGCGCCGGCTTTTCGCCAGATAATTGGACACGAAAAACGCATCCGGATGCGCGTGTGCTTTGAAATTTTTGTTTCGAATTGCGACATTTTGTGCGAAAGCGCGGATGGTCGCGTCGTCGCTCATCGTAAAAAACGGGTGGTAGTAACTCTCGAAACCCTTGTGCGTGGACCATTTGGGGAAGCTGATCCCGCATTTATACGTCGCCTTGCACTCGGGGATCCATTCGGATTCGGGAACACCGATCTTATCGAAAAACATTCGCATCTTAGGCGTCGAGCCTTCGCCGACGGCGATGATGCCGATGTGCTGGGATTCCAATAACGTGATTTCGACACCCGAATCCTTCCACGCGTGCGCGAACAACATCGCGGCCATGCTGCCGGCGGTGCCGCCGCCCAATATGAGTATTTTCCCGGGGGGAGTGGGTTTACTTTGCATGAGACTTAACCTCTGAGATCCGTGTTCGCCAACATTGCCGATAAGGGCGACTCCAACGGCCATTATCCCACATCAATCGGGTGGCCGCTCACCCCGGAACAAACAGAAGGGAAGCGCCCGCAAATAGCGTGACCTGCACGGACTGGTCGGCCGTCTCGACGCCTGCCGGCAAATGCTGCCGTTGCGGTAGAACGACGTTAGTGACACGAGGTTCTGTAGCTATCAAACTCGTGCTGCGCAGGAATTGACGGAGACTAACTGACGCCTACGGTCCGAGCAGAGGATGCCGGACTATTTGGTCGTGTAAAGGCGGGTAGCCTTGTATTCGGGAGGGGGTCGGGACGCGCCCGCCTGCATCGGACCCCGGAAACCGGTGACTCCGATACCGTCTTTGAGCGCGCCCCCCGGCGCCCGGTTTACGGCCGTTGGGTAGCCGCTATTTTCCTTCTTCGCTGATAACCGAGCGCCGCCAGGCCGAGGCCGGCGAGTGCGAGCGAGGTCGGCTCGGGTAAGTTTTCGCAGGGCGGCTGGCCCGGCTCGCCGCAGGTGCCGAACGTGATGCTACCCATGGTCGAGGAGATCGCGGCATTGTCCCACGCATCGTTGACGGTGCCGTGAAAGGCGACCGGCGTCAGGGTCGTGCCGTTCGGTTGTAGACCGGCGGACGCGTAGCCCGGCGACGATCGGTCATAGACACACTGGAGGGTTAAGCCCGGGCCGCAGGCATAAGTGCCGGCGCCGCCGTTATAGAGCGGAGATAGCTGATCGACGACTGCATTCGACGTGCCGAGGGTCCCGTAGAAGAGGTCGATACCGATCAAGGCGTTGATCTCGTTGATGCCGCCGACGAACGCGTCGTGGTCGGTGCCCAGCACCAGCCCGCCCCCCAGTGCGTCGAGTTCGGTCGCATAACCCTGGGTCCAGATCGCCTCATTGTTCCAGGCCGAGGAAATGATCCGCCCGTCGGCGATCAGATTTTGTTTGTCCGCCGCGAGACCGTTATACCAGGCGCCGATGTTGGCGTAGTTCGCCATCTGGTTTGCGCCTGTATCGCCCACCCAGTAGAGGTCGTATACCCAGACCTGGTCGAAGTCCGCATAATCGGTGTAGACCGCGGTATTGAGATCCCGGATGGTGACGTTGTATCCGGCGAGCGCGTCGACGTAGCCCGCGAGTTCGTTACCATCCGCATGGTACGGCGCATAGTGGTTGTTCACATGCGCGAACAGGATCTCGGCAGCATACCCCGTCGTCGTGAAGGTGAAGGCTAGTGCCGCGACCGCGAGGGCCCAGTGTCTTTTCTGAGCCGCTAGGGCCCGTGCGTATGTGCTATGCATGTCGTCTCTCCCGGATCATCGAAAGCATTACCCAGTGGTCGGAATAACGACGCAGGATCCGGACCAGATCGTCACACGCATGCATTTCGCTATACTAGTCAATAGTTTAGGTGAATCAATAGAAACCGCTATCGGCCCATGTTGCGAGAAGTGTAAAGAATCTTGACAGTTTCAGCCCCCGCCGAGTGCATCGGTGGCGGATTACCGATACCGCCATCGACAAAAATCCGTTTGAAATCAGCTAGTTCGGTGGAGTTGATGTCCGCTGCGGGCTGTAAAGATCCTTGACAAATCGAGTCGGGCAGGGCGGCAGGGGCGGCGCGACAGGGCGCAGGCCGATCCTTACCGGCGCAAAAGCGGGCTGACTCCTATCGCGGTCTTATGCGCGAGCCGTTATTGCGCCGCTACCTTGGCCGCCCCGTTGAAGAAGCGTTGAAGGCTCTGGTTATATCGAAAGAAAGCATCGATCTGCAGCTGATCCGGACCATCTACCAGCATGGGAACGTCCGGGAACGTCAGGAAATTGAGCGTGTGTTCCAGATCCGGCTGCCCGTTGCTGATGATGTTATCGATCATCTCGCGCCAGGTTTCCAGCGTTGCCCCGATGCTAAAGTGATCGGGGCCCGCCTCCTCGAGGCTTGCCAGGCGGCGGACCGATTCCACCCCGTAGGATTTAAACTTCACTTCGAACAGATCCTGATCCGCCGAGTCGTCCACTTGGACGACCATGGTGCAGTCGATGGATCCAAGCGATTCGAACGAGCCGGGATCCCCATGCATCTCGTCCGCCAAAGCACGAAACCACTCTTCGGAGGGAAAAGTACTCGCATCCGTCATTTCGCAGTACTCCTCTCTGACTAGGCCGCTTCCCTGAGGTCCGGAATTTCCAGCGGGATCGTCAACCGGGAACTCCGGTCGAGCCCGGCGACTTTTAAGCGGCTGAGATATTCCGAGACCTGCTTCTTGTAGATAAACGCCATCCGCTCCATGCCGAGACCGATGTTTTCCAGTCCGCCGCCGGCAAGAATCGCGCGTGGCTCGGACGATTGCGGTTCGATGGTCAGAGCAAATATCGCCTGCTCTCCCAGGTCCAGGATCTTGTGGACTTCCGCCTCTCTCTCCGGGTGCCGCTCCAGCAGGTACTGCAAGTGTTTTACGCCGTAGGCGACATGCCGCGCCTCATCCTGCATACACATACGAAAGATCGTCTTTTCTACTTCGGTTGGCGCCAGAAACTCGCCTTGCCGAAAGAGCGTGAGTACAAATCCCTCGCCGAAGATGTGCATGAGGGCACTCGCGGTGGTGTAGTCGCTGGCCTTGAGTATCGCGCCCAGCAGGTCCTGGCTGGCCGGAGAAGCACTCAGCAAGCCCCCGCCGTTAGCCAGCGCCCGTTTACGAAATACGTCCAGATGACGCGCCTCGTCCATGATTTGGGTAGCGAGAAAAAGCTTTACCTCGTGGAAGTCGTGATTGATCCGGGCCAGCCATTGAGCGGGCATGTCACCGGCGACAAATTCGATTTCGGTTAGACCGGTGCAAAGTTGGCATACGGATCTTTCGATATCCTCCGGCAGCTTTTCCAGTTTGTCCCAGGGGATGTCGGTAACGGAGTTCCATTGGCGAACGACCGCTTCATCGTAGAGCGCGCCGGCGTTGACCGCCCAGACTTCCGCCATCTCGTTCAAGGTGTATTGATCGAGACCCGGGGTCTCCTCCGGAACGTAGCAGCCGCGCGGCGCCATACTGCCGTGTTTCGAGCCCTGTTCGGGGACGTTCGCATAGTGGCCTTGTTCGATGTTGCTAAGACGCAGGCCGTCGGCACTGCTGCCCCCACCCCTCGGGGTTCGACTGCATCCATGCGAGGTTGAAATTACCCTTGGCCATCTCGCGCATGGTGTCGAGACCTTCTTCTACTATCGCTGAATACTTAGGGAACGTCTGAATAAGGCATCGATTTGAGAGCTGCGGTCGCGATTCATG
>CAZFZX010000153.1:0-10735 GCA_964523765.1 uncultured Enterobacteriaceae bacterium | reverse complement strand
ACCGGATTAAAGGGGCTTTGCCTTTCTTATTCGTGCAATATTCAGGCTAGGCCGCCTTTCCCTCCGATCGACATGACAGACAAGGCGGAACGAATTTCCGATCTGCTCAACTGCTCGGCTGGAAGTCGGGGTCGAGCGCCCAGAACGCGTTGTAGTCGCGCCGCCATTTCTCCGACAACTCCGCGCTTTCCGCGTACATGCGTTTTACCGGGTAGATGAAATCCATGTTCGCGACGCGCGGCCTGGTCTGTGCTTTCCACTCACCCACCGAGACGCTCCGTTCAAGCCGCTGTCGGCGTATCTCGGCGCGTTTCGCCGCGGTTGCCTCCGCGTCCAACACCCAGGTGCCGTCGCCGCCTTCGTTGGCGACCACGCCATAAAGCGGCTCGGCGAAACGCGGCAGCAACAGGCCTTCCTCGAGATCCTGGATCACGAGTGCGGAGTCGCGCTCCAGCACGTCGCCCAAACCGTGGCCGCCGGCGATGAGGCTGAGATAGAGGTCGTACTCTTGGTGCGGATCGGGTAGATGGTAGCAGTGCTGATCCTTCAGCACCTCACCGTTACAGTTCGCCTCCATCTGGCTGTTCTCCGGATCGTGATCAGAAATCGGATACGGCAACTGCTGCTCGATGCGCTCCTTTAGATCCGTCTTCTTGATCGAGTGACGGTAGCCGCTGGCGCCGGGGTAACCGCCGAACAGGCCCGAAGTTTGAAACACGAAACCTTCGCGGGCGTTGAACAACTCCTGGTACGGCGTGTTATACAACATGCGCACCGACTCGAACCCGAGGCCGCCGCGGTACTTACCGGCACCGCCGGAGTTCGGCCGCAGCCGCCGGCCGAGGTAGAGCAACGGTTCGAGCAGTTCCCATGCCTCGACGTCGCCCATATCCCCTTCCGGATTCCACACTGCGGCGCAGGAATGCTCTCCATCCATCATGTAGCGCGCCGACATACCGCACGAGCTGTGTTCGAAATTCGACCAGGCGCCGTTGGGGTTGCCATAGTGGTTCGGCCCGCCGCCCTGCATGATGTTGCCGGTAAACGGATACGCCGCGACGATCTCCTCGACGTAGCCGCGCGCCGCAAAAGCGGTGCTGAGCCCATGGAACATCCCGGTGAAGCACGGGATCAGAAACATCCAGGACAAGGTATTCGAGACCGACGGGTTATCGGGGTTCGCCCAGGTGCCATAGGGGGTATTGAACTTGGTCGCGAGATAGGCACCGTCGTTGACCTTATCGTTCGGTATCAGCATCTGCGTGATCGCCACCCACAGCCCGCCCTGCAGACCCGAAGTCGTACAATTGAACGAGTGGTAGCCCCACTTGTTGGCGCCGTCCAGATCGAGTTCGAAAGAGCAGTCCGCGCCGATGCGCATCTCCATCGGGCAATTCATCATGGTATCCACGGCCGCATATTCGACCATGCGGCCTTTGTCGATGGAGTGCGGTACGTCCATGAACGACGGGAATCGATAGATACCCGGAACGGCCATCAGCTTGATGTTGCGCTGAAACGCCTGGCGGGTGTCTTCGATGACTTCCCGGATGAACCGCTTGTAGGTATCGAGCCCCTCGTCTCGGATCAGCCGCAACACGGTGTCACGGATCAACTGGCAACCGGCGATACGGCACTTTTCGTCGAGCAGCCAGTAGAACGGTGTTCGCACGGCGGTCGAGATGCGGTTCTCATAATCCCGGTACAGATTGTCATTGGCGCCGACCTTCTGGCACGAGAGGATCCAACCGTCCTCGTAGCGGCTCACGGTACCGATCGGCATTCCTGCCGGCTGCGGCGCGCCGACGTCGAGTTCATGAGTAACGCCGGCGGCCCAACCGAGCAACTCACCGTCCCAGAATATCGGCATGAAAGTCTGCACGTCAGCGTTGTGCACGTCACCGAGTTGCGGATCGTTATTGGCGAAAAGATCCCCGTGCTTGATGCCCGGGTCTTCTTCGTACTCGCTGCGCACCATGTGTTTGATCGCTTCGGACATCGTGTGTACGTGGGCCATGATGCCGGTAGACAGGGTGATCGAATCGCCTTCGGGAGTATACAAACCGAAGCATAACTCCCCAACTTCGCGCACGACCGGCGAAGCGGAGATATTGAGTGCGGTGTCACGTGCGCCGACAATACCGCCGCGCAGGCGCGAGAAGATCTTCTCGTACCGGATCGGATCCGTCTCTTTCAGTTCGAGGCGCTCAACCCCATAGTAATGCCCGGTCTCCTCGATCAGCCGATTGCTCTCGGCCAGCATCTCGCTGGCCCGTTTACCGTCCCAACCGATGGGCCGGCCGCCTTCGAGGGTGTCTGCTGTCACTGCCATTGTCGTTACCTCTTAACGCTGCGCGCCCGAACCGACGTGATCCGGCGCTACAACGGTCGTCCCAGCCACTCGTTATAGAACGCTTCTAAGTCAGGTTCGAAATTGTGCACGATCGGATATCCCGGTGGAACGGCTTCGACGTGCAACAGCGTACCGTCGTTGGGATCGTAGAACTCGCGCAATTCCATCCAATCGGGATGAGCGTGCGCGTGCTTCGGATAGATTTCTTCGTACTTCTCGTCGGTGTCGCGAACGAACATCCGCGCCTTGAGTTTCCAATTCTCTCGATAATCGCCAAACTCGAAACCGCTGGTCGATTTCGTCACCAACGAGCCGTCGTCCTTTTTCACAATATAAAGGTGCGGCCCCAGCGGCAGGACAATCGTGTCGTCCCATTCGACTCGCTCCTGCAGTACGGCGACGTACTTATCGAAGCGATCCGGATCCTTATAGTTGCTCATCATCTCATGCAGTTCTGTCCACCCGAGCTTTCCGTCGAGCAGATCTGCAATCGTTTTCTTGTCGTAATTAGGCATCGTCCCTACTTCCGTTCAAATGCTGGGTTGAGAATCCTGGTCGAGCGCCCAGAACTCGTTGAACTCGCGGCGCCACTTCTCGTAGCGGATCGGATCCGATTCCTTCAACTGCAGCTGCTCGGTACCGCAGTAGTGTCCGGTCTCCTCGATAAGCCGCTCGCTCTCGGCCAGCATATCGCTCGCCCGCTTGCCATCCCAGCCAATGGGTTTCCTTTCGAGGGATTTCGGTGTTGCCGCCATGACGCGTATCTCCTCAGGCCGCCAGGGTCAGATCTTTCGCCGTCCTGACACTCATGTGAAAAATCCGGTGCTCATCCAAGCGCACGCTCCGGCCGGGCTGAACGAGCATAGTCGAAGCCGGCGACTCGACGACGGCGGGCCCGGCGATCTCCGAGCCGGCCGGCAGTTTTTCCAGATCGATGATCTGAGCATCCATCCATTCGCCGCCATAGTAAATCGAACGCGTGGTTTTCAGCGCGCCGTTCTTCTGCCACGCATCGGGGGCAAGCAGTTCCTCGGTGGGCAACTCCGGTTTCTCGATTTCGGTCGCACCGAACAGCATCACACCCGTGATCATGTAGCCGAATTGGGGCGTCTTGGCCCCGAGACCATAGATGCGCGTATACAGATCCTCGAACGCATCGCATATTCGCTGCAAATCCGCTGCCGACTCGAGTCGATCGGACTCCGAGATCACTTCGAGGCTGTTCAATTGGCCGTAATACAGCATGCGGACACCGGGTTTGAAGGTGATCGCCTCCGCACCGACCTCGCTCTTCTCGAACTCGGCCGCAACCTGGTCCTTCAGCGCCGCCCAGGCTTCAGTCACGGCCTCACAAATCCCTTCCCGCACGCTATCGTCCGCGTCGGGCAACAGCGGCAGGTCGAGCGTCTTGTCGAGGCGGTATTCATAATCACCGCAGGCACAGCCAAAGGCCGAAAAACCCGGCGCCCAGGCTGGGATCAGAATATCGTCGAAAGCGAGGCGATCGGAATAGCCGCCGACGTGCAAAGGCCCGCCACCACCGTAGGACAACAGCACGTAGTTCTCCGGCGTGTAGCCCTGCCCCAGGATTTGCCCGAGCAGGGCGTTGCGTAAATGATCCTCGAACAGTTCGAGGACGCCGGCCGCGGCGGTTTCGACATCGAGCCCGAGTGGTTTGGCAACCTGCTCTGCCACAGCCCGGACCGCGACGTCGCGGTCCAGGGTGATGTCGCCGCCCAGGAAAAAGTCCGGGTTGAGGTAACCCAACACCACGTTGCAATCTGTGATCGTCACGGTTTCGACGCCGGCCTCCGGCCAGCTCGTACCGATGCGGGCGCCGGCGCTGTCCGGGCCTATCTCGATCCGGTTCGAGGTAGGATTGACGCGGACGTAGGACCCGGTACCCGCACCGACTGAATCGATCTTGACCAGCGGCATCGACAACAGAAATCGGGCGACGTCGGGGTTCTGGTTCACGGCAAATTCGCCTTCGGTAATCAACGCCAGATCGAATGACGTGCCGCCGATGTCCGAACAGGCGATGTACTTTTCGCCGATCTTATCGCCGAGATAGCGACCGCCGATGACGCCGCCAATGGGTCCGCTGATCATCGTGCGGGCAAGCTCTTTGGAGTCCATGGAAATCGTCCCTCCGTGGCTCGCCATGACCCGCAGGTCGAAGTGGCCGCCGGCCTCGGTGCACGTTTCGCGAACCGCCCGGAGCGAGGCGCGCGAAGGCTCCGCCGCATAGGCCTCCATCAGGGTCGAGTTGAGGCGCGGGAGATCCTGGCGCACCGGGTACAACTCGCTCGAAAGATAGATCGGGATATCGACCCCTCGTTTTTCCATCACTTCGCGCGCGATTTCACCGACGCGGGTCTCGTGCGCCGGGTTCTTGTAAGAGAATAAGAGGCATACGACGATCGATTCGACTTCTTTGTCCAATAGACGGTTGACCGCGCCGTAAACCTCCTCTTCGTAGAGCGGTATGGCGACGTTACCGAACATGTCGATGCGTTCGCGCACGCCCGTCATCCGGTCGCGGGACACGAGCGGATCGTTGTGGTGGTGCGTGACGAGATGGATCCGATCCGAATAGGAGTAGCTCAAATAGGTCTGGATGGCGCGCTCGGTACGCAGGTAGTCTTCCTGACCCGCGGTGACGATCACACCGACCCGCCTTCCTTTGCGCTCCAACAAGCGATTGAGCATCGCTGTGCCGCAATAGATACCAGTTTTCAAAGTCGCGAAGGCGTCCTCAACCGTCATATCCCAGTATTTGAGGCCGTCTTTCGCCGAATTCATAAAGCCGATGGATTCGTCTTGCGGCGTAGTCTGTGCCTTACCGACGATGAACTCACCGTCTTTATCGATGAGGAAGGTATCGGTCATCGTTCCTCCGGCGTCGATACCGAGAATAATAGGTACTTTCTTGGACATTCCTGACTTACCTCTTCTCGTGGATTTCGACCGCGCGCAGGCAGCTGCGCGATTCATTCGGATTCGGTCGTGGCGTGAAGACGACGGGTTCGGACGCTCTCGCCTGGTACAAGACTCTTCGCAGGCGCACCATATCGGGTTGGACCAGAGAGGCCGCAAACAGACAGGAGGACTCCCGCCAGCCTGCCCGGCAACCGTCCCGAAATACTTCGATGGCCCGCCGGTCGCGTTCGTCGAACCTGAACGCTTGCATCATACGTGTCCTCTTGGCGTCACGAAACGATAATTCCCACCGTTATAGTCAGGTCGGCGATTACGCCCAATGCCAGGCGCAGCCTCTGTGTATACTCTCGCGACAATTTCATTGGCAACGCGATTGGAGATTAGCCATGTCACAACCCGATTATGTATTCGCCCTCGACCTCAAGCGGACCAAGGATCTCAGCCAGGAGATGACGGACTATCTCGGTTCGTATCAAGAAAACTTCGGTTTTACCCCCAATGTCTTCGAGGCTTACGCCTGCGACGACCGAAAGCTGAAGACCTTCGTCGAGTTCTACCATGCCCTGATGCTCGAGGATTCGAACTTGAGCGAGCTGGAACGGGAAATGATCGCGGTGGCGGTGTCGTCCGTCAATCGATGCTTTTATTGCCTGGTTACCCACGGCGCACGCGTTCGGGAGCTATCCGAAGACCCCGTACTGGGCGAATTGCTGGTCATCAATTATCGCGTAGCAGAGCTGTCACCGCGCCATCGCGCCATGCTCGACTTCGCCACCAAGGTAACCGAAGAGCCACACCGCGTGGAGGAGCCCGATCGACAGGCGCTGCGTGAGGCCGGCTTCAGCGACGCGGACATCTTCGACATATCCAACGTGATCGGCTTTTTCAATATGACCAACCGTATCGTCTCGGCCACCGACATGATCCCAAATCTGGAATATCATTCGATGGCGAGGTAACGGCCGGCATCGCCGTTCGGATAATTGAGGTCAGGTAGCCGGGACGTCCTAGATAATTGATCCGAAATGCGCTTCAATTCCATCGTCATTCCCGCGAAAGCGGGAATCCAGTTGAAAATGTGCCGCTGAAAGCGGCAGCTTTGTTGACTGGATGCCGGATCCGTCACCCCGGACTCGATCCGGGGCCGGCATGACGGTAATCACGTTCATCAGTCAATCCCGGATGAGAAAGTGATCGATATTTCGGAATAGTTATCTAGGCTCCCACTATTCGGCTTAGCTTTCGGCCAGGGCGCTGGCGCTGCCGAGCGCGATACGCGTCCCGTCGCCCTTGTCGACCCATACCTCACAGTGCACCCGGGTTCGGTCACCTTCGCGGACCTCTTCGCGCACCTTGCCGAAGGTTTCCACCTCCTCGTCGACCCACAGGACGTTGGTGAGCTTCAGGGACATCGCGCCGCCGGCCAGCCAACCCAGACCGAAAGCCTGCTGCATGAGTTCGGATACAAAGCACGTCGACATCATCCCCTGGACGACAATATTCGGAAACCCGAGCTTGCGGGCTTCCTCACGATCGTTGTGGTAATTCTTTCCCGGCCCGGAGAACAGCCAGCAACGACGTTCGTCGACGAGTTTCCCGACCGACGCAAGGTCGCGGCCGGTAGCGGTCGGGAATGGCGGTCGTTCGGGTTTCTTGTGCACGGTGGCAGCCTTGCCGTCGCCCTCTTGATTCGCCTGGAGGAAAGACTGATAGGTGCGACCGCGCACCAGCAACGCGCCGCTAGCGGCATCGTACAGATCCGTCTCGTTTACGACGTAATCACGGCCGCGCTTACTAAAGCGGGCAACAACGGTCGAGAGCGTACGCACACTGCCGCCGATGGGGATCGGAGCAAATAACTCCCAGTCCTGCTGCCCGTGAAGATTTCCTACAAGATTCGGTAGATACCACTCCTGCAAGTACTTAAAGCATTCGGAATGATGGAGCAGCGGCGGCGCGTATTGGCCGTACAGCGGATCCTGATCGTCTAACGCATTGATATAGGACTGGACCGCTTCCCCGGTGATTTCGTAATTGCTCGCACCGCAGAAGTGTCCGACGCGGACAGGTTCGCCTTTAAGGTTCATAGTTTCGATGCCCTCGAGATCCCGAAGTTCCGGCCGGCTGCGGGTAAATCCTATCCGGTTGCGCGATCGACCCGGCGGTCAGTATAGCGCGCTATTGAAGCCGTCATAATTCGTGAACCTTGCAGGTTGGGTTAGCCCGAAGGGCGTAACCCAACACGATGGCCAAATTGTTGGGTTACGGCGCTCATCAAGCCGAACCCAACCTACGGCGAACATGTGTTCTTGTCTTTAGGCAAGTCTCAATAAGTCCCGGGGTCCAGGCAAATAAAGCCGCCAAGGCCGCCTTCAACAGCATAAGACGGCAAGTTCGAATGACTCGAACAGATCTTCCCGTCTTGGGTAAACACGAGGTCGCGCAGGTAACTCACCCGCGTCGGCAACGGGTAACTGGTGAACACCTCGGTTTTCGGATCGAAGGAGAAAATCCGATCCGACATGTTCGAGGTCAACCACACGATGCCGGTCTCCGGATGCACGTTCAGCGCGTACGGCGTCTCATATTCGCCGGGTGCCAATGTCGGTAGCGGGTAACGGGTGAATTCTCGTGTTTCCGGGTCGAGGCTCACCAGTTCGCTGGTGTCAAAACCGGGGATCCATAGCGTGCCGTCGGGGGCGAAGCGCGGACGCCGCGGCCCCACCGGCGGCGTGTCGAATTCGTCGATTTCGAACGTATCCGGGTCGATACGCCCGACTTTGTTGGCATAGAGCTTCACATACCACACGCTGCCGTCGCGCGGGTTGACGTCGATACCATAAGGCAGATTGATCACCTTACGGCCAAGGCCACCGATTTTGTGGTGGGAAAGCATGATCGGCAAGTTCTTGCGTGGAAACAACGAGCCGATCGCGTTGACGGTAGGCAACATGGCGTCGGTCAACCAACGGGCGAAACCGTTCGCCGGCAAATCGAGGAGATCGAGCTGCGCCGTGTCCGGATCGAAGCAACCGACCTGATTGGAAGCGGCGACGGTAAACCACAGGCGACCCTTGAGTCCGCGGCGGATCGTATGCGGGTAGAGGCTGTCCGCACCGATATCGTAGGTTTCGAACTTCCGTTCCGACGGGGTGTAGCCGATCAATCGCGAGGACAGAGAATTCGTGATCCATAAGCGGCCCCGCTGGTCTTCCGCCAAACTATGGGGTCCATGGTTGCCGGTAAAAACACCGAGCGGTAGCGCGAGACCCGAAAACTTGCCGCCGACCGGCAAGTCAACCGGTGGCAGGGCGACTTCATCGATCCGCCCCGTAAGGCGGTCGAGTTCCCAGATCACATCATGGCCCTCGTCGGCACCGTAAAGCCGGCCGTCGTGGCCCACGTCGGCGTCGTGAATAAAGGAAAAACCATCGCCCGCTACCCATTCTTCGATCACGGCTTTCGATAATGCCGGCGAGACATCCCAAGTCTGGACGGCCTCGACGGGTGCGCCGGTAAAGGCCTCGTAAAGACCCTCGCTGATGATTTCTTTGTCGGCGTCGGTGACGAAGACCAGATAGGCTTCCATTCGATCGACCACTTCGTCCCATGCCGCTTTGTCGCGGGGGCGCCGAGTGAGCGCGTTGCCAATCTGATGGCAATAATTGCACTGGCTGATAAAGGTCGCCCGGTCTGCCTCTTGCTGCCAGCGAATCGTCGCCGCGTGGGCCGATGCCGTCAGGCTGTCGGACAAATCTACCGGGTCGGTCAGTTTCTCGGTGCTGAAATCCAAAGATACCGTGTCGCCGTCCGCCACACTGATCTCTTGGGTGACATCGGCGAAATAAGGCGTACGCGCCCGGACGGTCAATTCACCGACGAAGCTCAGAGACAGGGTATAGATACCGTCGCTTCCAGTGTAGACGGTGCGCCGCCGGGTCTTCGGTTCGTTGAAGGCCGTGAGCAGGGCGCCCGAAATCGGCATCCCCGAGGCGGTAGTAACTGTCCCGGTCAAGGTCGCACTTCCAGGTGTTTCGTCACCGGGCCGGTGCACTACCGGATCCGCGACCGTGATTTCTACATCCAGGACGACCGTGCGATGGCCCGTGAAGAACCCGTCGGGCGCAAAGATCGCGCCGAGGACGAGAACGACGGTCGCGGCTTGCATTGTGGGTGTAGCGAACCTACTTCGGTTTGCGCTCCCGTTCATCTGCTTGGTCTCCTCCGCCTGGGCTCGGGGCTCTGCATCCCTTTATCGCAATATCGCCGCCATCGTCGCTACATGAAAAATCTCCTCGCCGATACTGTATGCGAAATTTAGGCGCCTGTGCAGCGAGGAGAATGCATGCGGCTGCGGTCGCCTTCAGGAGAAGCGCAAACACGCGGTTGCCGGGACACCTAACGAATGTAGCTGTTGGCGATCGACTGGATGCCGTCGATTCCTCCGGGCATGGTTATTACCCGCGAAACGCCCAGATCCGATAGTGTCTTGAGCGATTCTTCGCCGCCTTCCGGATCCCACAGTACTGTGACCTCTATTTCGTGATAATTCCGGCCTTCAATTTCACAGGCCGCACGAAGCTTCGCTAGCATGTCTGCCAATTCGGCCGGGTCCGAAGGCGGGAGGAACCAACCATCACCATGCTTGGCGATGCGTTGATGGACTCGACCAGCCTTTCCGCCAATGATGACCGGTACCCCCGGTTTCTGCTCAGGCAAGGGATAGCCCTTGAATCCATGCCAGGAAAGAAACTCGCTCTCGTGCTCAACAACCTCGCCGGACCAGATCTTCTTCATGGCCACCATGTAGTCATCAAAGCGGGCGCCGCGGCGCTCGAACGGCGCGCCCATCGCTTCGAACTCCTGCTCGATCCAGCCAATGCCCGCGCCGAGCATTAATCTGCCACCGGACAGGACATCCAGGCTCGCGGCCTGTTTCGCGAGCAGTAGAGGATTGGTTTGCGCGACGATGTTGACCCCGGTACCTAAGCGGATGCTCGTCGTTTGCGTGGCAATGGCCGCGAGCGTGATCAGCGGATCGAAAAAAGGCGTTTCGGGCGGCGTGCCGAACTCGCCGCTTTCGTTATAAGGGTATTTCGAACGGAGTTCCGTTGGCAGCATGACGTGTTCGAATGTCCAGACGCTTTCGAAGCCGGCTGTTTCCGCGGCCTGTGCCGTCGCAATGATCTGCTCCGCCGACGTGACCCCGACGTTAACCGGGATGACGCCGAATTTCATTGAGTTTCTGACTGTCATAATAATTCTCTAACGTTTTTCAAAAGTAATCTTGAGAGCATTCCGCGTCCTGCTACGACATGATGTACTTGAAATCGCGATAGGCGATGCGGCGATAGGGCCGCATGCTCATGAGCTGCGTGCCGCCGGCCCGATCGACCAGTTCGTCAAACCGCCCGCGCGCTCGTGTGGCAAGCGCGTCGA
>CAZFZX010000152.1:0-10898 GCA_964523765.1 uncultured Enterobacteriaceae bacterium | reverse complement strand
ATGAATCGCGACCGCAGCTCTCAAATCGATGCCTTATTCAGACGTTCCTTAGGGGTTCGGCCGGAAATTGCTCCCGCATAACCGTCACTTCCGCCATCTGATGTGCATGGATGCACCAATGCCGCGATGGCACGACTACAGGGATGTAGGAGGTAGAGCAATGCAGCAGCGATTGCCGAGGATGCCATGAAGTGGCCATGGCTCTCGCGACATTTGTGTATCCTACACGGCACTGGCGAAGTCCAAGCCCGGGCGGAGCTGAACTAGCCAGGGTCACCGCAGCGAGCAAGTGCATCACCAAGTGGGTCATCGTTCGAGGCGACGCCAAGCTATGAAAAAGCCCTTGACTTCAACCAATTGGCACAAGCGCGCCGAGCGCCTCGTGCAATATCCTGGTTCGTAAAAGGATCTGGTGGATCCGGTTTCTTCCTGTGATCATTCGACGTGCGAAACCGATCGTTACAATGCTGTCCGCCCTGATCGCGGGCTGTACCCAGTCGACGAATGTCCGGGTCGATAGCGAGTTACCGGTCGCACTCGTCGAAAAGCTACCTTTAACGGTGGGTGTCTATTACGACGACGCGATACGCGACCATAGTTACACGGAAGACACCACGGAACGCCCGAATTGGGTGATCGACAGCGGCGATTCTCAAGTCGCTCTGTTCGATCGAGTCCTGGCCTCTACTTTCGACCGGGTAATCGCGCTCGAGAACCCGCAGATGGCAAACTCACAGCTGGCGCTCGACCTCGTGATCGCGCCAAGTATTCGCGAAATGCAATTCGCGACGCCGGACGAAACATTTTTTGATTTCTACGAAGCCTGGATCCAATACGACATCGATATGTTGCGCCCCGACGGTAGTTCCATCGATGCGTGGAAGATAACGGCGTACGGGAAGTCCCCGAAACGGCGCTTCGTCGGTCGATCGGACGGTCTGAATAGTGCCATCGGCCTGGCCTTGCGGGACGTAGGAGCAAAACTCTCTACCGGGATGTTTCGGTATCCGGCCATCAAACAGCTGTTAGAAAAAACCCGATGAAAGATCGCGGCCGTAGGCGAAGGAGGATCGGATCCCGCCGCTCGCTATTTCTGATCTTCGCGGTCGCGACGGTTCAAAGCGGCTGTAGAACGACAACCATAGTGGACGAGTATCGGGCTACTTCGACGACGATAGCCAATGATGAAACGGTGGTCGTCCTCGGCCGCCGACACGAAATGGACAAAGACACGGAGCGCGATTTCGTACGGTGTGTAGGAAGATCGCTGGCGATCTCCCCCGCTAAACTCCAGGTAATTCCCGAAAACGAATTTGTCGATGCGCTCTACCCGTGGTTTGAAGTTAGTACTGCGCCGATGGACGTGACCAATTTAGCCCGATTAGTGCAGAACCCGGCCGTATCTGCAAAATTCAAGGAATACCGGATTCGCTACTTCGTCTGGATCGACGGCTTTACGCAAACTACCGACAGCGCCGGATCGGTGTCCTGTGCCGTTGGGCCCGGAGGGGGCGGTTGCATAGGTTTCAAGACTTGGGACGATGAAGCAAAATACGAAGCTTCGATCTGGGATTTAAAAGACGCGAGCGTTTCCGGAAAGATCAACACGGAGACCGCCGGCACGTCTTACGTACCGGCGGTGATAATTCCGATCCCGCTGCTGGCGCGGGTGAAAGCAACGGCCTGCAACGCGATGGCGGACCAATTGCTGGTGTTCATTTCCAGCAGCGGTACTTAACCCGCAGCTATCGCAAGAACGGTTTCGAAGCGTATTACGCCGTCGGTATATCGCTTTTCCCGCAAACCCTATTTACTCGACGTACGCGCGCGAATGCTTAACCGGCCCCACAGTGGCTGCGAATTCCGCCGGCTCTCGCGATGCTGGTGCTAGCGTTCTTGCTCGTTCTTGAGGCCGAACAAATCGTCGAGCGAAGCCGGTGTGGATCCCTCTGCCGCATCCATACCATCACGGTCCTTCTCAAGGCCGAACAGAGAATTCAGCCCGTCCTTGGAGGTCTCCTGCACCGCGGTGCCGGAGCTTGTATGCGCATCGGGCCGTATTTCAAGATAGCCACAGAAATTAGCGCGCGTCTTGTCTGAGACGAAATCTGCAACGGGTTCGCGGCAGGCATTACTGACACTCGTATCGTAGAATCGGCAGATCCGACAAACGTGCAGGTCGGCGCCGCAGCTGCGGCATTCCTCAGTGCGCGACAAGGGCAGGAGTAGATCTTCCTGCGCGGCGCCGCATTTCCAGCAGGTAGCTTCTGATCCAGTCATAGTGCACCCCGTTTCTTTTGGAGGGGCCTCCGGCCTACTCTAATCGCGTTCAACGTCTGTTCAACCGGTAATCTTGAAGCTCGAATTCGGGTTCTGTCTCCATGACTTCGGCCGCTACTGCTTTCCCGGAGCCGGCAGCCAAAGTCCACCCCAAATGTCCGTGACCGGTATTCAAGTACAAGTTGGAGATCGTGGTCCGCCCTAGTCTCGCGACGCCGTCCGGGGTCACCGGCCTCAAACCAGTCCAGCGGTCGACCATCTCGGGGTCCAAGAAAGTTTCGTACTCGGGATAGAGCGACAACAGCAGGTGGAACAAATTATCGATCCGGCTTTTTGTCAGAACAGTGCTGTATCCCGCGAATTCGGCCGTTCCCGCGACGCGCAGGCGCTCGCCAAGTGGACAAACGGCGGCATGCAAATGCTCGTCAATGACCGGAATGGTCGGCGCATTTTCCCATTTACCGATAGGCGCTGTAATGGAATAGCCCTTAACCGGCTGAATCGGAAGACGCAGCCCGGCACTACGCGATAGCAAGGGACTGAAGCTACCGGCGGCAAGTACGAACTTGTCGGCCCGCATTCGCCGGGTTTCGGTATCGGCAGAGACAATCGCTTCGCCCTGCCGAACGAGCTTTCTAACGCGCTTGTCGAACTGAAACTCAACGCCGTCACGCTCACAGACAATCTGAAGTGCCTGACAGAATTTGAACGAATCGCCGACTTCGTCGTTCGGGTAATACATCGCGCCGACGATATCGCCGACGACGGGTTGCAAGGCGGATTCAAGAGAAACCGCGCCCGGCCCGTCCAAAACCTGAAACGAAATCCCTTCGGCTGCGTAGTTCGTCACGAATTCGGCGGCGGCATCGAGTTCGTGCTGCGTCCGATAAATCGTCATGGTGCCACGCGGGCGATAATCGTATTCTAGGTCCTCAGCCTCCCGCAATTCGCGCATCACTGACAGCGAATACCGAGCGAGGCGGGCGTTGCGTTCAATATTTGCGGCGTAGCGGTCGGGATTGGAGTTGCGCACAAAGGCAAGGCCCCACCGCACCATTCGCGGCAACGCGTGCTTTCGGACGAGTAGTGCCGACCCCTCGCGCCCGACCATGCGCAAAGCGGCCCATAGGATACCCGGAGTATTCCAGGGATTCGCCTGGCTAGCGTGCAGCATGCCGCCGTTGGCGAAGCTGGTCTCACGACCGGAAGAATCCCGGCGATCGACAACGCATACCTCGGCGCCTGATTTGCGCAGGAAATACGCGGTCACTAACCCCATCAACCCGGCCCCGATAACGACGACGCGCATATCCGCTCCTATATTGCGCCGCGCCGAGTAAACATGCGTTCCAAAAGATGCTTCACTTTCGTGCTTATACCCGCACCCGTCACCCCGGACTTGCGACCGCCAAGGATGGCGGAAGTGCACGGGACCGCAGGAGCGGTCCTAGCTCCGGGGCCGGTATGACGATGCACGGCCGTCGGCCCTTAATTCCTAATCTGATCGACAATTCGGAACAGCTATTTAGCGCACGAACAGGCGGCGCCGAGTTCGTGGCTACTGGAGTTTATCACCAACAATGGAGCATCGGTCGAGTAACATCCCCGGTAAGGACGAGCATAAACGAAATAGCTTTTGGCGAGCCAATGCTGCCGTTCGCGGGCGGCGGTTGATCTTGGCTTCTCAAACGCGTAGGTTAGCGCCCCAACGTTCGGTGCCAGTGCGCGTTCTATCCGCACTGGTTAAACGGGAAGATGGTGCACTGGTTCGCCCAGTAAAGCCATCGCTGCCCCCGCAACGGTAGGTGGAGAAAGCTCCTCAAGTCTAGCCACTGTGCCACAAGGCATGGGAAGGTCGAGAAGCAATCAATTAGTCCTCCACGAGCCCGGAGACCGGCCTGACGTTGGAAATGCGTTGTCGCGGTGGGCGGCGAGGAGGTTTCGTTCCATGCTGGGCCAAGCCGGCCTACTGTTCGAATCCATCGATCTCCTTTTGACCCCCCGCGGCGTTTTACTCACCGATTGCGCTCGGGTGTGAGCGCTGGGGGATTGTCATGAAATGTCTACATCTGTTGGCGACTATATTATTGTTGCCGACGTCTTCGACGACGGCGGCAAGCGAGATTTCGCAGAACGTCGAACACGTCATCGTTAGTGCAACGCGGTCCGAACGGGTGTCGCCTCCCATACCGGTCGCGGTTGCTGTCATCACGAAAAACGACATCGCCGCAAGCGGCGCAAACCATTTGGCAGATGTCCTGCGTGGACATGCAGGGATCCAGATTTCTGATCTCTTTGGTGACGGCAGTCGTGCGACTATCGACATGCGCGGCTTTGGCGCGACGGCGTCACAAAACACGCTCGTATTGGTGGACGGCCGGCGACTCAACAATGCCGATCTCGGGATCCCCGATCTGAATAGCATCGCGCTCAAGGATGTTGAACGCATCGAGATCGTGCAGGGGAGTGTTGCCTCCTTGTATGGCGACAAAGCAGTGGGCGGTGCTATCAACATCATTATGCGCCGGCCAGAGCAGCTTGATGCCCGCATCGAAGGCGATGCCGGGAGCTACGGACGTAAGCGCTTAGCGCTCACAGGGGAGAACCGCCACGAAAACGGTATCGGCTATCGCGTGAGCGCCGAACGCCGGCTGAGCGATAACTACCGCGATAATAATGACCAGCAATACTCTAACGTATTTGCCCAGCTTGATTTCGAGCATAGTAGCGGACGGGCTTTTTTGGAATATCAAAACATTGATGAGAACATAGAAACGCCGGGTGCACTTTTTCGCGATCTCGTGGAGGCTGATCGAAAACAAACCATCAATCCGGCCGATTTCATCGATACCGATACGTGGATAGTACGATTCGGAATCGATCAGGCGCTAACCAAAAACTGGTCGCTGCAGACTGAATACACTAATCGCAAAAGCGATTCGGACGGTATCCTGTCGAGCTTCGGGGCACAGAACTTCCTGCTGCTGAAGCGTCACCATATAGAGCTGACACCGCGGTTGCTGGGGCAATATTCGCTACCGGGCGGGACCGCGCATCTAACGGTCGGATCCGACCTCTTCAGTACCGACTATTCCTTGTTCTCCTCGGTCGGCACCACGATCAACGAGCAGGAACGCTACAGCGTTTACGCGCAGGCGGTTATCCCCCTCACCGAGCGCCTCGTTGCGACCCTCGGAGCGCGGCACGCCGACGTCGAGAATGACATTTTCGCCTCGACGACGTTTCTGGGTGTCTCTTTGCCACCCGGCTCCGAAATTGACGACGATGCCAATGCCGGCTCAGCCGGCGTGTCCTACCAGGTAATCGACGATTGGCGGGTATTCGCCCGAGCCGACGCCAACTATCGTTTTGCAAACGCCGACGAGTTCTCGGGGATTGCGAATTTCAACGTATTCCCGTTTCCCGGACCGCTACCGTTTCCTACCACGCAGACCGGCGTTGGCTATGACTTCGGCGTCGAGTGGCGGCGTGGTCGTAACCAGGCCCGTGCGGCGCTATACCGTATGGAGATAGACGACGAAATTGCTTTTGAACCGTCCTCCGGGCAAAACTTCAATATCGGCGATTCCCGCCGGCATGGGGTGAACGTTCAAGTCGCATACTATCCGTTCGAGCGGCTGCGTATCGACGCGCACTACAGCTACGTCGACGCCGAACTAACATCGGGTAGTTTCGATGGTTCAGATATTACCTTTGTCGCGGAGCATAGCGGCCACATTCGGGGCGACTACCAGTTCGGTAAGTCGTTTGGCGTTTTTCTCGAATTGACCGGGACCAGCGAGCGCGTTCTCAACGGTGACTTCAATAACGACCTAGCGCCACTCCCGGGATATGTAGTGGCGAACTTGAATGTGCGCTACGCGTACAAATCGATCTCGGTGGCGGCCCGAGTCAACAACTTATTGGATAAGGAATACAGCGACGCCGGGAGTCTCGGATTCGATTTCCGGGATGCCTTTCAGGTCGTGGAAACGTTCTTCCCAGCCCCGGAACGGAATTTCTTTGTAACCTTGAGAGTCGACCTGTAAGTCGTTCCCGCGGGAAACCCTGGATCGATAGCGCCGGTGCGCATCCGTGCTCGTGAGGCGCAGTGGGGCCGGTACGGACTCGCGTGTACATCCGGGCCCGGGAGCAGATGATCGAGCGAAATCGCGTAGAGGACCTCAACAACGGGGTTGTCGTTGAAGGTGTGGGGGTGCGATTTCGGTCCGGCTATCTGCTCCCCGTTTATCCCTTCCGCTGGTCGGCGAAAGACCACCGGTAGGAAATAGTGGCAGAGGCAGATTTGCGGTGGGCTCTACGTCGACCGCGACTGGCTGTCCGTGCTTTCTTTCCGGTCAAGGAACCCACCGCGATCGAACCGGAAAGATCCGAATCGCGGTGAACAAAATTACATTTAAGTCACAACGTCTTTGATCGCTTTCATCGCGGTTGCGCGAACAGAAAGACTGGCCGGCTTCGCATCCACGTGGACCATCTCCCCCGAAAAAGGGTTGCGCGCCATACCGGCTTTTCGGGCCGCCTTCTTCACGCGACGCAGTTTCACGCCCAATTCCGGAATCGTCAACTCGCCGGAACCACGAGCCGCAAGGTGGCGGCCCGCAAGATCTTTCGTGGCGGCGAGAACCGCTTGCACGTCCTTCTTCGACAACCTCGTTTCTTCGGCCAGCGTAGCCAAAACCTGACTCTTTGTTTGTTTATCTTTAATTGCGCCTTTCTTCGAACTAGCCATACTTCCTCCAAGAATTGATTGCATTTCTTGATGCAATAAACAAATTACTTCCCGGCCCCGGGCGCGATTCCCACATCAGCAGGTACCCGAAACCGATATACCCCGAACCCCATCGGTCCACCGACGACCGCCCAAAAGTCGAGCGTCGCGGCGGCTACCTTATCGATAGTCAGCCTGCATATCTCATCGGTATCCGGCTGCTGTAGACAGCGCTGAGATATGCAGGCTGACTGCGGTAACGATCCCCGCATATACGACAGCCGCTAATATAGTCGGATGGAATAATTTTGGAAGCCTCTAGAGACGAAAAAGTCATATTTCCCCCGGTTATTCTCACTTTTTTTCGCCGAAGGCGAAAATATCGTCAGTTTAGACGGATTCGGAGCCTCTTCGGCAGTGAAACCCTACCGTCGCCGCGAGGCGAACCGCATATCGCCGACGGCATACGAATAGATTTGCGACCCTTAAGAATGTATCGGGCCCGCGTTCTAATGGTTCGATCTGCGGCTCTGCTCGCTGATCTCGTTGAGGATCGCTTTCAACGCAGTTCCCGCGCCGGAAGCGAACCTATGAGTCACAAGATCCGACAACGGTGTCTCATCGGGGTTAATCTCGACAGTCGTAACTCCACGGCGACCGGCCTCGGCGACCGGTTCATAAATATAGGGAAACCCGGCGGTCGTTCCGATCGCGAACAGTACGTCGCACCCATGCCGGAGAACCTCCTCGTATCGAGAAACGGCATCGGTAGGTAACAACTCGCCAAACAAAACGACGTTGGGCCGCATGACCCCAACGCACTTTTCGCAAGGGGGAGGAATTTTTAGTTCAGTGTAATCGGGGACGTTACATCGATCTCCGCACCGAGCACAAACCAGTTCACTGAGATTTCCGTGTAACTCGATCACATTCGAACTGCCAGCATCACGGTGGAAGCCGTCGACATTTTGCGTTATTACCCAAACGTCGACAAATTCTTCGAGCGCGGCAATCGCACGGTGCGCATCGTTTGCTACCGCACCGCGACATGCCCTCTCGATCTGCACAATATACTTCCACGTTACATCCGGCGAGCGAGCGAACATCGCTCCCGAGAGAACGGTTTCGATCGGCAATCCTTCTTCTACAACGATGTCGTTGTAGAGACCGCCAACCCCTCGATAGGTCGGTAAACCAGATTCCGCCGATATTCCGGCACCGGTGAAAAACGCGACGCGCTGCGATCGGCGGATCTTGTCGGCAACGGCTTTAGCGTGCATCGTCGTTAGGCTCATGGTTTTGCCAATTTGTCTCTCCGATCAGGTCGTCTCCTGGATGCTGATAAGACCCGACTTTATCGCAATGAGACAGAGTTCCACGTCAGTATTTACGCCGAGTTTCTTTTTCAATCGACCACGATGACTTTGAATCGTTTTCTCTGAGACACCACACTTCGCCGCTATTTCCTTCACGCTGAATCCTTCGGCTATGTATCTCAGGACCTCTCTCTCCCGAGGAGAAAGCGTACGGATTTGATCGATGGGACTGGGATTCTTACACTGCGTCGCCAAATACACTGCTATCTTCGGGCTAACGGCCATCTCACCGGCAGCGACCCGGGTAATTCCGTCGATGATTTCCCTGCCGGTAGCCGTTTTTGACAAAAATCCCAACCCGCCAATTTCCAGTAGCGAAATCGGATGGTGATCCGAATCGTGCATTGACAGCCCTACTATCCGAATCGCAGGATATAAATCGAGCAACCTCCGCGCTATATGAATTCCATCTTCCTGGTCCAGCTCCATATCCAGCAACACGATGTCGACTTCCTGGTTTTCTGCGATGTGGAGCGCCGCTGAACCACGATTTGCCATCCCGACAACTTCAATCTTGCTTTCGACGGATAACCGCTGCGCGAGAAGCTCTACGATGAACTTGTGATCATCGACGATCATTACTCGGAAAGGCGGGGTGAGAGGCCGGTGGTTCATGCGACTAACAAGGCTGATTGGTACGATCGGTCGCGCGTGTCTTGCGATCAATGAAAGAATACCAGTCCATGTAAACTCTCCGCCTACCCTATTTCGAAGCGGGTTCTCGAGGAAACCGCTTTATCGATCATTTTCTGTTATAAATCGTCGTATTTCTGTAGCAACGTCGCCGATAGATCGTTTCAGGACGTTAACGTCTTCCAATAATGACTCACAGAGCCTATTGTCGTCCAGACGCTGATAATGGTCGACGATAGCGAGCAACCCGTCAATATGCATAGCGGCTGCCGACCCCTTTAGTTTGTGCAACAACCGTTTGCTGCCGGCCGCATCGCCCGTTTCTGCTCGTCGTTTCATTTGATCGAGAATGGTATTTGCATCATCCACGAATTTGTCGATCAATTTGCCAAGGGCAAGGGCACCGACGCCCGAACTTAGCAACTCGACATAATTCTCCCTCGAAAACGAGTGCTGCAACATAACGTCTGAGATCCAATGTTGGGACTCGGTGTTTTCGAAATCGGTCTTCGTTCGCCCGGTGCGGGCATAGCGTTCAACGGCCAGTTGCAGTTCTGACGGCTTTATCGGTTTTGTCAAAAAACCCGCTATTTCCGGAATTTCTGCATCGGCACTCGCGGCCCTCGTCGCATCTGCCGTCAACATCACAATCGGTGCCCGTCTTTTCGATGACGAGCCGTAGGCTTTAGACACTTCAAGACCGCTTAGGCCCGGCATATGCATATCTATGAACACTAGATCGAAATCCTCGCGTCGCATCTCGGTTAAGCCTTCGTGGCCGCTGCGGGCGGTCCGGACAGAGTGCCCGAAGCTTTCCAAAGCGATCTCGGCCGATTGAAGGTTGGTCTCATTATCATCGACGACAAGAATCTTGTACGCAATTCTCGAGGGTTCGGTAATAGCCGATCCGCCTAGGTCAATTAGCGAGTACAAGTTTTGCGACGTCTGTTCGAAAATCTCAACAACCCAACCGTATTGCCGAGAACACCGATTACCTGGATCTATCCTACGACGAAGAGCTGCAGGCGTTGTGGATATATCTGAGCGACCGAGCGCCCGCATATGTTAGCCTCGAGCTGATCCAAGACCTCCTAGGTGTCGACAATGTCTTCGCGACGTCGCTGGCCGCTAACCCGGACCTCGAACCCCCGATTGCTTTCAAGGTAATTGCATCTAAACGACGCAGCGTCTTCTCGCTCGGCGGCGACCTCGCCAGTTTTCGTTATCATATCGACTGCGGTGACCGCAAAGCATTGGCTCAATACGCTCAGGCGGCTCTGGATGCAATTTGGACCAACACGCAGGCTGCGGGAATCGACGGGCTGACGACGATCTCATTGGTACAAGGGGAAGCGCAAGGAGGGGGATTTGAGGCAGCACTTTCTTCCCATGTATTAGTCGCGGAGAAAGGTTCGATGTTCGGGTTTCCTGAAGCGTTATTTGGGATGTTCCCGGGGATGGGTGGATATGCGCTCCTATCGTCCCGAGCGGGTTCGGATTGCGCGAAAAGGCTCATCGGCAGTACGAACCGCTATTCGGCGGAAATGCTCCACGAAATGGGAGTCGTTGACGTGCTTTCGGAAAAAGGAAGGAGTAAGCAGACACTCGATGAATGGATGCGTAATGCGTCTCCTGAAAGCACATTGAAATATCGAAAGAGATTCGGTGGGCTGGGTCGCGCTCAACTAGCTGATTCGGTTGAAGAGTGGGTGGAGCAAGCACTGTGTCTGAATCAACGGCAACTCCGATCGATGGGATATATCCTGGGGGCACAGAAACGCGCCTCCGAGAGACCTCCTAAAGCGACGATCACGCCGCTTTACATCCAGCACCAGTTTCTTCGGCGCGCGTTTGAATGACCCAACGAACTGATCGAC
>CAZFZX010000151.1:0-10944 GCA_964523765.1 uncultured Enterobacteriaceae bacterium | reverse complement strand
CCTTGACATGGTGGGGGTCGTTGGTTCGAGTCCAATCGCGCCTACCAATTATTTTTCGGCTAAGAGGAACGCAAAGAGCGACGGCGCAGTCGTCTGTCGATCGGATCCGCCCTTTGACCCATTGTCGTGTCGCTATGTTTCGATGGCCTCTCGTATCGGCCACGGAGGAACCCGAATGCCTGCGATTACTCTTCCTGACGGTAGCCTGAAAGAATTCGACCATCCGGTCACGGTTGCTCAGGTGGCGTCGTCGATCGGTCCGGGGCTGGCCAAGGCAGCGCTCGCCGGTCGCGTGAACGGTGCGTTGGTCGACACCTCGTTTGAGATCACCGACGATGCGGAACTCTCGATTATTACCGGGAAAGATGACGCCGGCGTCGAGATCATCCGACACAGTACCGCGCACCTTCTCGCCCAGGCCGTGAAAGACCTGTTCCCAAACGCGCAAGTGACCATCGGGCCAGTCATCGAAGAGGGTTTCTATTACGATTTCGCCTTCGAGCGTTCGTTCACTCCCGAGGATCTCGAAGCAATCGAAGTCAGGATGACGGAACTCGCGGCACGAAATTTCGAAGTCGAATGTTCGTCGATGGGGCGTGACGAGGCGATCGCATTTTTCGACGATCTCGGCGAAGCATACAAAGCAGAGATCATTGCCTCGATCCCAGAAGATCAGGTGATCTCTGTGTATCGACAGGGCGAATTCGTCGACCTGTGCCGCGGTCCTCACGTCCCCAACACCTCTCACCTGAAGGCATTTAAACTGACTAAAATAGCGGGTGCCTACTGGCGCGGGGACTCCAGTAAGGAAATGCTGCAGCGGATCTACGGCACCGCCTGGCCGGACAAGAAGTCACTCAAAGCCTATCTTCATCGCATCGCCGAGGCGGAGAAACGCGACCACCGCCGCATCGGTAAGCAATTGGATCTCTTCCACTTCCAGGAAGAGGCACCGGGGATGGTGTTCTGGCACGCGAAAGGTTGGACTTTATATCAACTCATCGAGGCCTACATTCGCGAAAAATGCGAGGCCGCCGGGTATCAGGAGGTGCATACACCGCAAGTGCTCGATCGGTCTTTATGGGAGCGTTCGGGACATTGGGAAAAGTTCCACGACATGATCTTCGCTACGCATTCCGAGAACCGCGAGTACGCGATCAAACCGATGAACTGTCCCGGCCACATCCAGATTTTCAACCAAGGACTCAGGAGTTACCGCGATCTGCCGCTCAAGATCGCGGAATTCGGCGTGGTTCATCGCAACGAACCTTCCGGGACCTTGCACGGGTTGCTGCGCGCGCGCCGCTTCACCCAGGATGATGCCCACATTTTTTGTACCGAGGAGCAACTCCAACGGGAGGTCGGGGCGCTGATCGATCTGACTTTCGAGGTCTACCGCCATTTCGGCTTCGAGGAAATCGACGTAGCGTTGTCGTTGCGGCCCGAGCAACGGGTCGGCGCGGACGCCCTTTGGGACAAGGCGGAGGCGGCGCTCGAACAAGCGCTCAAGCACAAAGAACTCGATTTCGTCGTTCAACCCGGCGAGGGCGCCTTTTACGGTCCTAAAATTGAATTTACGCTGCGCGACTGCATCGGCCGCATTTGGCAATGTGGCACGGTCCAGGTGGATTTTTCCATGCCGGGGCGCCTCGGCGCCAAATATGTCGCCGAAGGTGGCGAGCGCCGTGTTCCGGTTATGATCCATCGCGCGATATTGGGTTCGCTCGAGCGTTTCATCGGTATATTGATCGAACATCACGCCGGTCTACTGCCGACTTGGCTCGCGCCGGCGCAGGTCTCGGTACTGAGTATCACCGAGCAGTTCGCCCATTACGCGTCGAATGTCGCGGAAACCTTGAAAAATCAAGGGTTCCGGGCCGATTCAGACTTGAGAAACGAGAAGATCGGGCTTAAAATCCGCGAGCACACCTTGCAACGCATCCCGTTCTTGCTGATCGTCGGTGAGCGTGAGGTGGAAAATACGACCGTAGCCGTGCGCACGCGAGGCGGAGAGGACTTGGGTGCAATGTCGCTGGGCGACTTTGTTACCCTACTCCGTGGAGGAGCCGCGTAGCACGGCTATTCTTTTATTTTGGAGGAATACGAGTATCGCTGCAGACAAAAAGAATCGCGTTAACGCTGATATCACGTCACCGGAAGTACGGTTGATTGGAGCCGACGGACAAAACGTCGGAGTCGTTGCCATCGACGCAGCGCGACAAGAGGCCCTGGATAGTCAGTTAGATTTGGTCGAAATCGTTCCCAACGCCGAACCGCCCGTATGCCGGGTGATGGATTTTGGTAAATATCTCTTCGATCTGAACAAGAAGAAGCAAGCCGCAAAGAAGAAGCAAAAACAGATTCAGGTCAAGGAAATAAAATTCCGGCCGGGTACCGACGACGGCGATTATCAGATCAAGTTGCGTAATCTGAAGCGTTTTCTGGAGCACGGCGACAAAGTAAAAGTAACTTTGCGCTTTCGGGGTCGCGAAATGGCGCACCAGGAACTCGGCACACAAATGCTGCAGCGAGTGGAAACGGATTTATCAGAATTGGGTTCCGTCGAGCAATTCCCGAAAATGGAAGGCCGACAGATGGTAATGGTTATCGCGCCGAAACGGGCGTAGAACGGGAGCAGGAGTTTCACATGCCCAAGATTCGGACCAATAGGGGCGCGGCCAAGCGCTTCTCCAAGACGGGTAGCGGCCGCATCAAGCGCCGCCATGCGTACAAGAGCCACATATTGACGAAGAAGAGCCAGAAGCGGAAGCGCCATTTGCGCCACGCTGCGCTGATCGATCATGCCGATGAGGCAGCGGTTAGGAAAATGATCCCGACGTTATAGGGACAAGGAGTTAGAACATGCCACGAGTGAAACGCGGCGTCACGGCGCACGCCCGACACAAGAAAGTAATCGACCAGGCTAAGGGTTATCGCGGCCGTCGTAAGAACGTATACCGCGTAGCCAAGCAGGCCGTAATCAAAGCAGGCCAGTATGCCTACCGCGATCGCCGCCAGCGTAAGCGTCAGTTTCGCGCGCTGTGGATCATACGGATCAACGCGGCCGCCCGTCTGTTCGGGCTCAGCTACTCGCGCTTCATGAACGGTTTGAGCCGCGCCGAGATCGAAATCGATCGAAAGATTCTGGCCGATTTGGCCGTGAACGATCGCGATGCCTTTGCCCAACTTGCAGAACAAGCCAAAGCCGCTCTCGCCAACTAGAGACCTGTTCCCCAATGCGCTTCACTTTGTGTGCCGTTTCGGCCGCCGTCACCCCGGACCTGATCCGGGGCCCAGTCAAACAATGTCCGCCTGCGGCGGGCTTTCGCTACTGGATGCTCGGTCAAGCCCGACATGACGAAAGTGATCGACGTTTCGGAACAGCTATCTAGAAACGATCTGAAATGAGAATAACGGAGGAAAGGCCGCGCCTTTCTCTTCGGAGTTTCGTACGGCCCGTTTTTGTCCACGCTCAAGAATAATGTCTGACACCAACGAAATCGTCGAAACCGCGACCGGCGAGGCGGAGCAAGCGGAATCTCTGGCCGCCCTGGATCAGGTGCGAGTGAAGTATCTGGGAAAGAAAGGGGTACTCACCGAACAACTCAAGAATCTCGGTAAGCTGCCGGCTTCGGATCGCCCCGAAACCGGTCGTTTGATCAATATCGCGAAAAAGGACCTCGCGCGAGCCATCGAACAACGCAAGGCCGCGTTGGAGGCCGCGCAGCTGGAATCGGAACTGGCGGGTGCGCACATCGACGTCACGTTGCCTGGTCGGGGTTGTGCCTTGGGTGGTGCTCATCCGATCACGCTCACGATGGCCCGTATCGAAGACCTTTTCGCCCGTTCCGGTTTCGAAATCTGCGACGGGCCCGAAGTCGAAGACGATTACCACAATTTCGAAGCCCTCAACATTCCCGCCCACCACCCCGCGCGCGCCATGCACGATACTTTCTATTTCGGCGACGGTAGCTTACTCAGAACACATACATCCCCCGTTCAGGTGCGCGTCATGGAGGAGCGTACGC
The DNA here is from genome assembly GCA_964523765.1 of uncultured Enterobacteriaceae bacterium. Classification (GTDB taxonomy): domain Bacteria; phylum Pseudomonadota; class Gammaproteobacteria; genus UBA11873. The sequence continues at coordinate 6,916 of CAZFZX010000151.1, read as the reverse complement.
CGCCGCTCAGAGTGATAGCTCCTGGGCGCGTGTACCGATGTGATTATGATCAAACCCATTCGCCGATGTTTCATCAGGTCGAGGGTTTGCTGCTCGACAGGGACGTGACGATGGGCGATCTGAAAGGTGTATTGCAGGCGTTCCTCCGCGCGTTCTTCGAGCAGGACGAGCTGCAAATGAGATTTCGGCCGTCCTATTTTCCTTTTACCGAGCCTTCTGCCGAGGTCGACATCAAGCTTGCTTCTCCGCACGGGATAAGCGACTGGCTCGAGGTTTTAGGCTGCGGCATGGTGCATCCCAACGTGTTGTCCAATGTTGGCATCGACGGTGAGCGCTACAACGGTTTTGCTTTCGGACTCGGCGTTGAACGCCTCGCGATGCTACGTTATGGGGTCAACGATTTAAGGCTGTTTTTCGACAACGATCTGCAGTTTCTCAGGCAGTTCCGGTGATTCCCGAACGAGATGAAAGTTAGCGTACAGTGGTTGAGTGAATGGGTGACGTCGTCGCTGCCAACGGCGGCGCTCGGCGAGCGTTTGACCATGGCGGGCCTGGAAGTCGACAGTATCGAACCGGTCGCGCCCGCGCTGACGGGCATCACGGTCGCGCGGATCGTCGAGTCGAGCGCGCACCCACAAGCCGATCGGTTAACGGTTTGCCGGGTCGAAATCGGCGGCGACGCCATCGCCGAGGTCGTTTGCGGCGCGCCCAACGCGCGTTCCGGGCTCCTCGTCGCGTACGCTGCACCCGGTACCGCGCTACCGGACGGTCGCGTCATCGAGCACGCGGTGATCCGAAATGTCGCCTCCGCCGGCATGTTGTGTTCGGCGGCCGAACTCGCGCTCGGTGATGACGCCGACGGATTGATGGAACTGGCAGACGACGCACCCGTCGGGACGCCGATCGACGAGTACCTGCAGTTGGCAGATGAAGTGATCGACATCGAGTTGACGCCCAATCGAGGCGATTGCTTGTCGGTCGTCGGCGTCGCGCGCGAAGTAGCGGTGTTAACCGATGTCCCGATGCGCGACGTTGTTATCCCGGAGGTGTCCGCCGCAATCGATGACGCATTTCCGGTAGCGATCGAAGCACCGGGCGGTTGCCCGCGGTATGCAGGCCGTATCATCAGGCACGTCGACGCCGCGGCACCGACACCGGTGTGGATCAAAGAGCGTCTACGCCGAGCCGGCGTGCGCAGTATCAGCGCAGTCGTCGACGTCACCAATTACGTGATGCTGGAACTCGGCCAGCCCTTACACGGGTTCGATCTCGAACGTCTCGTCGGCGGGATCCGGGTACGCAACGGTCGCGATGGCGAGAGCCTGGCGCTACTCGACGGTCAGACCATAGAACTCGACAGTGAAACCTTGGTGATCGCTGATGAAGAGCGGGCGGTCGCGCTGGCGGGTGTGATGGGCGGCGCCGCGACCGGCGTCGAGGCGCACAGCACGAATATTTTTCTCGAAAGCGCATACTTCGACGCGATCACGCTGGCTGGCGTCGCGCGCCGCTACCGTATGCACACCGATGCGTCGCATCGTTTCGAACGGGGCGTCGATTTCACCGGCCAGGAACGTAGTATCGAACGGGCCACTGCCATGATCATAGAGATCTGCGGCGGCGCGCCGGGGCCGCTGGTCGTCGCCGAGTTTCCGGCGGCGATCCCGACGCGTGCGCCGATCCCGTTCGACCCGGCCGAAATCGAGCGGATTATCGGTATCAAAATGGATGCGGGCCAAGCCGAAAAAGTCTTCACGGCGTTGCATTGCAGGGTAGTCGAGCGCGATTCCCGCCTCGAAGTCACGCCGCCGGCATTTCGTTTCGACCTCGAATCGGGGGCAGATCTGCTCGAAGAGGTCGCGAGGGTGCACGGTTACGACAATATTCCGGCGACTCTGCCGAGCGCGGAGATGACCCTGGTATCGGGCGCCCCACGGCACGAAAGCGACCGACGGATCCGCGAAAAGTTAATAACCCAAGGTTATTTCGAAGCGATTACTTATAGTTTTATCGATGCACGGTCGGGATATCTCGTCGCCCCGACGCGGCGCCCGCATGAGCTGTCGAATCCAATTACGAGCGACATGGCGGTAATGCGAACGTCGATGTGGCCGGGCCTCATTACCGCCGCATTACACAATTTGAATCGGCAGATCCAAGACCTGCGTTTGTTCGAACTTGGCGCGGTCTTTGAACTCGATTATGACGGTCTTCAACAGCGCCACATGCTGGCTGGTTTGGCCTTGGGCCAGGCGCGTCCAGAACAATGGGGAGAGACGTCTCGAGAAGTCGATTATTATGATATTAAACAAGAGGTTGAAAGCGTCCTGGTAACATTGGGTTTGGCACCCGGCGAATGGTCCGCCGTATCGGATCCGGCGCTGCACCCGGGCCAGGCGGCAGCGATCGAAACGGGCGGGCGGACCATCGGCAAAGTCGGCGTGCTACACCCGCGGATCGCTCAGCAATTCGGTCTGGAACAGCTCGCTATCGTGTTCGAATTGGAACTGGAGAAACTACCGCCGACCGGTGCGCCTGCCTACACGCCGATCTCGAAATTTCCCTCGGTTCGGCGCGACATCAGCGTCGTGCTAGACCGCACGGTCGCGGCAGCCGCCGTGCTCGACACAATAAGATCAGCGGCCGGGGATCTGCTGCGCGACCTGCAGTTGTTTGACGAATATCGAGGGCAAGGTATTGATTCAGACAAAAAAAGTCTTGCAATGGGCTTGATTTTTCAAGCTTCTTCGAGCACTCTTAGGGATGAGGAAATCGAAGAGACAATGGAGCGCGTGCTTTTGCAGCTGCACGCCGACTTCGGGGGCACTTTGAGGAAGTAGCGATGGCACTAACAAAAGCCGACATGGCCGAGCGTTTATTTGACGACTTAGGTCTCAACAAACGCGAAGCTAAAGAACTCGTCGAAGCTTTCTTCGAAGAAGTCCGTGGTTCATTGGAAGTCGGCCGACAAGTCAAACTGTCGGGTTTCGGCAACTTCGATCTCCGCGACAAAAACCAACGACCGGGCCGGAATCCCAAAACCGGCGAAGAGATTCCGATCAGCGCGCGGCGCGTCGTGACGTTCAGACCCGGCCAAAAACTGAAAGCCAGAGTAGAAGCCTATGCTGGAAGCGTCGAACAATAACGAACTGCCCGCTATACCCGGTAAGCGCTACTTCACAATTGGGGAAGTGAGCGACCTCTGCGCGGTTAAGCCGCACGTATTGAGGTACTGGGAGCAAGAGTTTCCGCAACTCAAACCTATCAAGCGGCGAGGGAACCGGCGCTACTACCAACGGCAGGATGTGATCTTGATCCGACAGATCCGGAGTCTCTTATATGAGCACGGGTTTACCATCGGCGGAGCCCGCCAACGGTTGTCGGGTGACGAGGTCAAGGCCGATAGCAGCATGTCGCAGCAGATCGTGCGTCAGCTCAGAGTGGAACTCGAAGAAGTCCTCGATATTCTGCGGCGTTAGTCGAGATTCAAGCGGGAAAAGGGGTGCGGTTAAATGGGGCGGACTTTTAAATACGCCCCCAATAAAAGCACCCCGATTAGCCGTCCCCCGCCGGTTATAATACAAGCATTCGGGGTATAGCTCAGTCTGGTAGAGCACTCGGCTGGGGGCCGAGCGGTCGGCGGTTCGAATCCGTCTACCCCGACCACCTTGGACCCGTGGGAGCGTCACTAGGGCCTGTTTATGTTTCGTCGACACCGCTGTTGCCCCTGAAAGGCCGTCAATCAAGGCGCAGCGAGCGAGGTTTGGTCATTCCAAATGAGCGAGCTGCAACGCCGAGTGAGGGTCTTTCAGGGGCAACCCGAAGGGCTGCGACCCTGTTTGCGTCCAGCCGCGTTATCGGTCGCTTATGTAGCACGGCTACACTGCGCTCCCTCTGCCTTACTGGGCCACAAACAGGGGCACAGCAGCGGCGTCGACGAAACATAAACAGGCCCTAGTCAATGCAACGCCGTCGGCTTCGTCTACGTTCGGCCTTGGCAACCATCTCCCTGGGGTTTCTTCTAGCCGGCTGCGATCAATCTTCGGATCCGGAGAAACTTTTTGCCGACGGTGACTACCCCGCCGCGTTAGTCGTCTTCGAGGCTCGCGCGGCAGGGGGCGATGTCGAGGCGACGAATTACCTCGGCGTGCATTACTATCTTGGCCTCGGTGTCAAACGAGATCTCAAACGCGCCGCCGGATTCTTCGAGGAGGCCGCCGTCGCAAAGCATGCCGGCGCGCAGCGCAATCTCGGGATCATGTTTCTACGTGGTCTGGGTGTGCCGCAGGACAAAGTACGGGCCTATTCGTGGTTTTACCAATCCTACGAGCAGGGAGACCCCCATGCGTTCAAGTATCTCGACTTCGTTTCCGATTACATAACTCCAAACCAATCCATGGGCGCCCGTCGCTGGGTGAAACAATTCATGCGCGACGCACGTTCCTGATTCACAATTTGTTGCGAATGAACGATTTGTAGTCAGCCTCCGGTCCTGCATACTTCTAGCCCGAATATTGCACGAGGACCGCGGATGGTCGCTCCCGCCATCTGCCGTGCAGGGATGCACCAATGCCGCGATGGCAGGATGCCATAGAGCGGCCCTGGCTCTCGGGACATTTGTGTGTCCTACACGGCATTGGCGACGTGCAGGTTCGTTCGGACGCAGGACTGGAGGTCGAATCACAGCCGTAGCTACGGTGAGGGCGAAGTACAAACCCGGGCGGATCTGAACGAGCCGGGGCCGCGGTAGCGAGCAAGCGCATGACAAAATGGACCATAATTCGAACTACCCGTGACCGATGAAAAAACCACTCGTTTCAATCCATTGGCACAAGCGCCGCGAGCGCCTAGTGCAATATTCGGGCTAGATGTCGAGGTCGGGATCAGCTTCGGAAAGGAACCGAGCGGCGCCCTGAACGCTGACAGAGCAACTCAACTCATTCATATAACCTTGTCGGAGCACTGAATTATGTGTGGAATCGTCGGCGCAGTCGCCCAACGTTATGTTGCCCCAATCTTGCTCGAAGGCCTCAAGCGTTTGGAGTATCGAGGTTACGATTCGGCGGGCTTGGCGACCATTAATGCCGATAGCGCTATCGAGCGCATTCGCGCCCTTGGGAAAGTTCGCCATCTCGAAGAAGAACTCAAAGCGGATCCGCTCAACGCCGCGGTTGGTATCGCGCATACTCGGTGGGCGACGCACGGCGAGCCGAGCACGCGCAATGCCCATCCGCACGTCTGCCGCGACGCCGTGGCGCTCGTCCACAACGGCATCATCGAGAATCACAGCGAACTGCGTGCCGCCCAAACCGCCGCGGGACATGAATTCACCTCGGAGACCGATACTGAAGTCGTGGTTAATCAGGTCTACGATAAACTACATAGCGGACTGTCCTTGCTCGAAGCCGTGTCCGCGACGGCAAAAGACCTGGAGGGTGCCTACGCGCTAGGCGTCGTCAGTACCTCGGAGCCGGATCGGCTGGTGGCAGCCCGACGCGGCAGCCCGCTGGTCATCGGGCTCGGGATCGGCGAGAACTTTATCGCGTCCGATGTTTTTGCATTGCTGCCCGTAACGCAACGTTTCATCTTTCTCGAAGACGGCGACGTTGCCGACGTCAGGCGGGAGGCGGTCACCATTTACGACGCCGCCGGGAACGTAGTTACGCGACCCGAGTCGATCTCGGAACTATCGCCCGACGCAGCGGAGAAATCGGGTTACCGCCATTTCATGCTGAAGGAGATTTTTACTCAACCGCGGGCGGTTGCCGAAACGCTCGAGGGACGAATCGAGGGCGGCCACGTCGCCGACGATGTTTTCGGTCCGAACGGCCGCGAGGTACTCGATTCAGTGAAGGCCGTGACGATCGTTGCGTGTGGTACCAGCTACCACGCGGGTATGATCGCGCGCTATTGGTTCGAGGGGCTGGCGCGGATACCGTGTTCCGTGGAAGTTGCCAGCGAGTTTCGGTACCGGCAACCGGTAGTGCGCGAAGATACGCTGTTTGTGACGATTTCCCAGTCCGGCGAAACCGCCGATACGCTGGCCGCGTTGCGTGAAGCAAAGACGTCCGGCTTCGCGCATTCGCTGGCTATTTGCAATGTCCCGGAGAGTTCGCTGACGCGCGAGTCCGAGCTGGTTTTGATGACCCGCGCCGGGCCCGAAATAGGCGTCGCCTCCACCAAGGCCTTTACTACGCAGCTAGTCGCGCTGATGCTGCTCGTCGTCGCGCTCGGGCGTCGTAACGGAATGTCGGATGAACTCGAATCGAGTCTGATCGCGCAGCTCGAAAGCCTTCCGGGTAAGATCAATACAGCGCTCGAGTTGAATGACGTGATCGCCAAACTCGCAGAGCGTTTCGTCAACAAGCACCATATGCTCTATTTGGGGCGCGGATCGATGTACCCGGTAGCCATGGAAGGCGCTTTGAAGCTGAAAGAAATCTCTTATATCCATGCCGAAGCGTATCCGGCAGGCGAGCTCAAGCACGGGCCGCTTGCGCTGGTCGATGAAGACATGCCGGTGATATCCGTTGCCCCGAACAATGAATTGCTGGAAAAACTGAAATCCAATCTCGAGGAAGTACGCGCGCGCGGCGGCGAGTTATACATTTTCGCCGATTCGCGAGTCGAGGTGCCGGCCAGCCCGGGTATCTCGGTTCTGGACGTCGCGCCGGTCGAAGATCCTATTGCCCCTATCGTTTATACGATTCCACTGCAGCTGTTTTCCTATCACGTTGCCGTGCTCAAGGGCGCGGACGTCGATCAACCACGGAATCTGGCTAAATCCGTGACGGTAGAATAGTGGTGTGATGACGCACTTTTTCCTCTTGGAATAGGCGAAATAGTTCCCATTAATTCCTCTTTCCCTTTCTTAACCTTGTAACCCTTGCGTTTGTCATCTGGGTCTTTGTACTTG
>CAZFZX010000150.1:0-11053 GCA_964523765.1 uncultured Enterobacteriaceae bacterium | reverse complement strand
GAAATCCCTTTGGTTTGACGATGAAGACGATGGCTTCATCGCCGACGTCGATACGGTATTCGCCGTTGCTGTCGGTCGCAATGATTCCCAGGCCGTTCGACACCCGTACGTCGGGTACGCCGGGTTCTCCGTCGTCGTAGAAGCCGTCGCCGTTCAGGTCCTCGAACACCCGCCCGCGCGCCGTGTCCCCCGCGGCGGGCGCCGCGGCGAGGGCTGCGAGCAAGAATAGGAAGATGATTCGCATGCATCGAGGTCTCGAATAGGTGCGTGGTCCTTTACGCAATACCGGAGAAGGTAACATGATGCGGCGAGCGGCAGGCTAAACCGACACCTTTTTTTAGATTTCGAACCTTCGCGGTTACACTGTTCGGTCTGCGCGGGGGCGAAAACCGTGAGGATCAAATTGTGGAGAACCAAAGGTCAAGATGAACGAACGTCTGAACAATGCTGGAACGACCGGGGTGTCGCCGGGACGTCCGTGGGTGATAGCGAAGCTCGTTTTGTCGAGTAGGGCCCGTGCCCGATATTGGCACCGCCGGCCGACGGGTGGCCGTCGACGGACCGATCAGAGCTTCGCCGTCGTGATCGCCGCGATGCTATTGATCCATACCCTATCGGGCTGCTCCATCCTTCCCGGCCGGGGCGGCGGCGACAAACGGGTGGTCGACGAAGAAGAGATCACTGTCGCCGAGGTGTACATCTCCAAGGGGCGCGCTCAATGCGAAGATGAGAGCGGCAGACCGTTGTCGGAAACGAAGGCCGAGTTGCAGGCTGACGGGATCCGCGTATTCGAATCGACCTGCGGTGTCCTGACGGGAAGGATGGCGCCCGCCCTCTGCGGTGCGACGACGCTCCATATCAACATTCATGGCATCGACCAAAGAAAATTTCCCGAAGCCCAGGTACTGGGGTACGAACCGGTCGCGAGTCTTGAAGATGGACTCGGCTACGAGACGCGGGGCTGCGACTGATCGCGTACGTTCGCCCGTTCCGGTGTCTTAGGTTAGCTCCGATCAGGAAGCCATGGCATTGGCGTAGGTCCCCATATCGAAATAGTCGCGCCACATCTTGATCTTTCCGCCTTCCATCTCAAATACGCCTACGCAGGGTAGGTCGACATCGCCCTGGGTGGTTTTCGTCTTATCTACCCGTTCGGCGATCACAATGTCTCCCGATGCAATGATATTGACGATCTCCCACTCTGTCTCGGTCCAAGTCGTCAGGAATCCGTCGATGAATTCACGAACATTTCCGCGCCCGCTGACGGGTCCCATCGGCATATTGTGATAGCACCCGTCTTCGGTGAAATAGTCAACCAATTTTCCGGAATCCATGGTCGACCAGCACTCGATAAATTCTCTGACTATTTGCGTGTTATCGCTCATGACTGTTCGGGCCTCCATACGGAATCTCTGATCAATTCATGGAACGTCGCCTTGCGCCCAAAATCGTCCAGGTCTGCGTTGCGGCGCTTGCCAATAGTCCCTGGGCTATCGCCTGGGCGCCGCGCCTTGACCTGAACAATTTTGGGCGGCAACTCGACTGTCCCAGAATGAATCAGAGGCTCCTTAGTTTATTTCTATCGAACCAGAACGCAGAATAACGTACCGTTTCGGTGAGCTTCGGAGGATAGTATACCTATTCCAACCGCAGGGGTGCTCGAGAAGGATGCACTATTAGCCGGAGGCTCATTACGCATGGGCTGCTCGATGAAATAGGTTTCGACTTTGGGAAACCGGGCGTTTATCCTACGGATCTGCCTCTGCGGGGCAGGTGAAGGACTGGATGCGGATACTGTGAGCGGACTTAAGTGATCGATTCGACGAAAAGGGAGGCGGCGATTAGCCGGCGGCCCGAAGGGGAAGTAGAGATGAGTACAGACATCGTAGAGCAATACATGGCTCTGGCCCTGCAACCTGTCATGCGTGGCGCGCAGCGGCGTGAAGACATCGAGCGCAACCTGGAGCACATTGCGGAGTTGGCCCGGGCGGCCATATGGCTGTCGGCGATCGACTTGCCCGTGCGGTTGATCGCGATCCCGGAAGGCGCCCTCCAGGGCTTTACCGATGAGATCTTCGACTGGGATCACCTGGAGTATGTCAACCGTACCGCGATCGATATTCCGGGTCCGGAGACGGGATACCTCGGCGATTTGGCCCGGGATCTGGACACGTTCATTATCGCCCAGGCGAAGGTCAAACACCCCGAGTTTCCCGAGCGGTTTTTCAATTGTGCCTTCGTGATCGACCCTCGCGGCGAGGTGATCCACAAGCACTATAAGGTGCAGGTATTTGCTCGGGAGCACTCCACCGTACCGCATGATATGTGGGACAAGTGGGTCGAGCTCTACGGCGAAGGGCTGGATGCTTTTTTCCCCGTGACGGAAACGGAGATCGGGCGTATCGGTTGCATTATCTGCATGGAAGGCAGCTATCCCGAGACCGCCCGCGGCCTCGCAATGAACGGGGCCGAGGTCGTTTACCGGCCGAGTTACCCGGAACCTTACGTCGCCAACGGGCTTTGGGAGGTACAGAATCGGGCGCGAGCGTTGGACAACACGATGTATGTGGTCGCCCCCAACCCCGCATCCTATCTACCGATGCCCGAATCGCAATTCCCGCTCGATACATTTGGCGGAAACTCGATGATCGTCGATTACCGTGGCGGGATCGTATCGAATCACGAGGCCGGCGGCACCGCGTCCTACGCCGGCGGCATCATCGACATCGAAGCGCTGCGTCAGTACCGCGCCCGGTCACTGTGGGGCAACTGGCTGAAAGACCTGCGGAACGAGCAGTACCGCCTCATTTATGACCAGCCGCTCTACGAGAAGAACCGCTGCTTGATCGACCCGCCGTTGAAACATGTGGAAAACGATCGGGTCGTAGAGGCTTCGGTAGAGAACTTGTTCGAGCGGAAGATTTGGAAGCGACCCAGCTACATGAAAAAGCGCGACTGAACGCGGCCGCGCCGTCATCAGGCCGGGGCTCGCGCGCTGCATCCGGCTTAAGTGCCCGACCGCTGAATCGCTAACGCGGTGCCGGCGTGCCAACTAGCGGGTCGCGGCTGCGGCCTCGTTCCAGATCCGTGCTAAGGCACCCCACAAACCGTTTCGCACCGTCTCGAGAACCAATGCGCTGTCCTCCAAATCGTGGGCGAGGCGCCGTTGCGCTTTCCCCAGGTTGTGATAGGGCATGCTGGGGAAAAGATGATGGGTAGCGTGATAGCGCAAACCGACCGGTGCCCATAATGCGGTTACGAGCAGATTTCCAGGCACGTCGACGGAATCGAGGTATTGTTCGGAAAAATCCATTGTGCGGTCGCCGGGGTTTCGGTAGGCATGGGCGGCAAGCGTGCGCAGCGAGTTCAAGATAAAGACCAGTGTAGTGATCGCATACCACAGAACCAGGGCCTTATAGGTCAAAACCCCCAGGACAACGCAACCAAGCGTCGTTGCCGCGAACACAAAGGTCGCAAATTCCTGCAGCCGCCAGCCATGATCGTTTCGGATCGCGTTTTTAGACCGTTCATAACTCAGGTCAATGGTGAGCGACGAAGCTCTGGCCCAAGCAAATTCTCTGAGCGGCGGGATCAGGTATGAAAACGGTGCGAGTAGTAGAAAGCGGCCGACAAAAAGAAACGGCAGCAAGAACGACAGAAAGACGTAGGCGATCATTTCCGACGGTTTCTGCGTCCCGAACGGGACATATTCGCCGTCGGCCTTGGTGCCGTAGATATCGCGTTTGTGATGATCGTTGTGCACGCCGTCGTAGGTAAAAGAGGGAACCAGCAAGGGGATCCCACAGATCAGATTCCAGACCACGCGGAATACCCGGAACGTACCCTTCTTAAAGTGTGACAGTTCGTGAATGAAGATAACGGCGCGGTAGAGGGCGAGGGCGGCAATGACATAGGCGACGAGTTGCACCGCGGACAGCACGGGGGCATTGAGACTCACGATAAAGGCGGCCCAACCCAGCGAGACATGAAAAAGAAAATCCACCCAATAAACCCGGGGGTCCGGCGCCATGAGGTCGCGAACGAGCGCGTGCGCATCGTGAATGGGAAACTCCCGCTTGTCTGTCATGTCGTGCTTTACCCCTTATCGTCCGGTCAAAACGCCGCGGCGCGATTCTAACGTCATCTATTCGGGACGTCCTACTTTATTGTACTCGGACCTCGGGGCCTCGAAGGCGGGTCGACTCGGTCTCGAAAGCGTCGGGCGAGGCTAAACTGCTATGCGGTGGACGGTTTCTTCCTATTTTGGCCTCCAGTTGCATTTTGACGCCGAAATCGCACCGCCGACGGTTACCGGCGGTCGGCCGTTAACTATAGAATCTCTACTCAGATCCCGAATTACCAAGAAGGAAGGTCGATCCCATGCAATTCAAATACAACGACAAATGCCGGCAACTCCTCGAGCAACTCAAGGCTTTCATGGCGGAGCACGTTTATCCCATCGAGGACGAAATCTACGAATTCGTCCACGATCCGGCAAACCTGTGGGTGCCGCCGCCGCAAATCGAGGAACTCAAGGGAGAGGCTAAAGCGGCCGGTCTGTGGAATTTATTTTTGCCCGAGGAATACGCGCCTTACAGCCCGGGTCTGACGAATCTCGAATACGCCCCGTTGGCGGAGGAAATGGGGCGCGTCATCTGGTCCTCCGAGGTCTTCAACTGTAGCGCTCCGGACACCGGCAACATGGAGGTGTTGGCCCGGTATGGAAGCGACGAGCACAAAAAACAATGGTTGGAGCCGCTACTGGCCGGCGAGATCCGTTCTTCTTACCTCATGACCGAGCCGCAGGTGGCGTCGTCGGATGCGACCAACGTCGAAACATCGATCAAACACGATGGCGACGAATATGTCATCGACGGTCGGAAATGGTGGAGTTCCTGCGTTTTCGACCCGCGCAACAAGATCTATATCGTGATGGGCAAAACCGATCCGGATGGACCACGCCATCAGCAGCAATCCATGGTCCTGGTGCCGGCCGGTACGCCGGGCTTCGAGATCGTGCGGCCGCTGCGCGTCATGAACGACCTTCATTCACCCATCGGCCATGCGGAAGTCCGGCTGACCGACGTCCGCGTACCTGTCGAAAATCTGCTTTTGGGCGAGGGCCGCGGTTTCGAGATCGCCCAGGGCCGGCTTGGGCCGGGGCGGATCCATCACTGCATGCGGTTGATCGGCGGCGCCCAGCGCGCGCTCGATATCATGTGCGAGCGGGCGGAAAACAGGGTCGCGTTCGGCCGTAAACTCAGTGAGCAATCGAGCATCCGGCAGGATATTGCGAAATCCCGGTGCGAGATCCAGCAGGCGCGTTTGTTGACCTTGTGGACGGCGGATCGGCTCGACCGCGAAGGTAACAAGGCGGCGCGCGATGCGCTCGCAATGGCGAAGATCGCGGTCCCGCAGATGTGTCAGGACGTCGCCGATCGCGCCATTCAGTGTCACGGCGGCATGGGTGTTTGCCAGGATACTCCGATCCCTGAGATTTTTGCTTACGCGCGTTATATTCGGATCGCCGACGGTCCGGACGAAGTGCATATGTCTCAGCTCGGCAAACTCACGATCCGACAGACTCTCGGCGGCTGATCGCAGATGCCATGTTAGAGTAGACCTTAGGTTAGCGGGAGGGAACATCATGGATTTAGGATCGACAACTGTTTCGGCCGTCGGCTTATGGGTAGGCGTCAATCTGCTGCTAATGTTGTTGCTCGGATTGAACGTAACCCGTTTGCGCGTTAAAACGGATACCGTGGTTGGAATCGGTGAGGATGCGGCGCTCGAGCGCGGGATACGCGCGCACGGCAACAATGCCGAATACGTACCGGGCGCGCTCATCGCGATCGCTATGATGGCGGCCGTCGGCTACTCGGCGACTTGGATCCACGCTCTTGGCGGCTTGCTTTTCGTGGCACGATTGTTACATGCCTACGGGATTCAAAAAGTAGAAGTCAAGTTGCCGGCTACCCGGGTCGCCGGTAACTTCATCACCTGGGGGATCTATGTAGTTTGCTCCGGGGCGCTGATTATGTCGTTCTTATAACGGTGTCGTAGCGCACCCGCTTACGGGAGGCAGGGCGATGAGACGGAAGGGCTCGAGTGTTCGCCGTGGTCTGTCTGGGTACGTGCCGACAGTAAAGGATGTTTTGGATCGCATATTTAGTCTAGATAATGGTTCCGAAATGTCGATCACTTTCGTCATGCCGGCCCCGGATCGAGTCCGGGGTGACGGATCCGGCATCCAGCAGAAAAAGCCCGCCGCAGGCGGACATTGTTTGACTGGACCCCGGATCAAGCCCGGGGTGACGGCAGGCAGACCCGCGAACACTGTGCAGCATATTTCGGATCAATTATCTAGGGAGAACGTCTAATGTTTGATCCGGAGCCCTACCAGTATTCCGTTCCTTTTCGGGGCAATGCCGCTGACGCGCTTAACATTGCGCGAACGGCGGTTTTGTCACTCGGTTTTGAAATCCTTCTCGAGTCAGACACAAAGCTTCGCGCCGAAGGCCCCGGGATGCACAGTAATCAGCAACCCGATCTGCTGGGTGCGAGTTTGCTCGAATTCGATGTCACGAATTCGACGATCAAGGTAAAGGCTACACTCGGTGGCGTCGCGACGATGAAAACCTTCGTCTATTTGTTTCCGCCAGGACTGGTGCTGTCGCTCTTAATCGTGAATAGTCTGTTCGGCGAAAGTGCTCAGCCGGTCCTGTATCTGATCGTTTTTCCGTGGTTGGTCATTGCGCCGCTGATCGGGCGTAGACTCGAACGCACCACTACGATGTAAAGCGTATGATCAGAAGTGAGTTTCATAGTCGGGAAGATTGGCAAAAGACACCGAATTTTCGGGTATCCTTCGCGTACTTAGCGGTTTTGTGAGAATTTCTCGCCGCGGAATATGAGCAACCGGTAGCGGCGCCCAGAGGCGTCGATGAGGTCGCCGATGGGATCTTCTACTTCCGTTTTTCGCCACTAGCCGGGTAGCAGCGTTCAATGATCAGAATACTCGTGGTAGACGATCAGCGCCTAGTCCGCCGATGCATCTGTGCCAAACTCAACATGGTCGAGGATTTCGACGTCGTGGCCGAAGCCGATAGCGGCGAAGGGGCACGCGAAGTCGTCCGCAAAGAAGAAATCGATATCGTATTGATGGACCTCAACATGCCGGGGATAGGGGGCCTGGAGGCGACGCGCCGACTGGTGAGTAGCGATCCGGGCTGTAAAGTGATTGGTCTATCGATGTACGTGGAGGGGCCCTATCCGAGGCGCTTCATGGAACTCGGCGGTGCAGGTTACGTCAGCAAAGACGTCGATTCGGATGAACTCATACGAGCCGTCCGCACCGTGGCCGGGGACAGTCCGTACATCAGCCCGGACGTCGCTCAACGAATTGCGGTTAACGATTCTCTAAAAGGATCGCTCGGCGGACTCAATGACCTTTCCGCGCGCGAGATCCAGGTTTTGCAGAAGATCAGCGAAGGCCTGAACATCGACGAAATCGCCGTTGCGATGTGTCTCAGCCCGAAAACGGTCGCGCACCATCGACGATCTCTGTGCGAGAAACTGGGCGCGGGCAACGACGTTCAGCTTGCTACGATCGCGAATGCGCACGGTATTACCGAACTTGGCGAGTTGTTGGCCATGGCACCGGGTACCGCTGGCGCGGCGGGGAAGGGACAGGAATGAACTTGCTCGCCATTGCTTACGGGCGTTTGGATACCTCGAAGCTTTGGCTCGGGTTTCCTCGCCGCCGGTTCGCCGACTCGGGCTTCGCGGTCATTGCCGCGTATCACCGTGAGATCTGCCGCTATCGATCCAAGCTTTGACGGTGATTGTCGGCGTTGCGCTCGCCTGGTGAAGTTCCTGGCGGTCGTGCGGGCGAAGAATCCAACGTACCATGCAGCGCCGGTAGCGCCGCTCGGCGATCGAGGCGCACCGCTGCTGGTTGTCGGCCTCGCGCCCGGGATGCACGGCGCTAATGCCACCGGACGTCCCTTTACGGGCGATCATGCCGGGATCCTGTTATTCGAAACCTTGCACGCGCACGGCTTCAGCAACCAGGCGCGCGGCGACCGTCCCGGCGACGGGCTCAAGCTGCGTAATTGCCGGATCACCAACGCCGTTAAGTGTCTACCTCCGGCAAACAAACCGGCGACGGCCGAGATCGACGCCTGTAATCCCTATCTCGCGGCGGACCTCGCAGAACTGCCGCGCCCGGGCGTCGTTGTCGCGCTCGGCCGGGTCGCGCACAATGCCGTGCTGAAGGCCCTTGGTCGGCGACAGTCGGAGTTCGCTTTTGGGCACGGTAAGCGTCATGAATTGCAGAGCGGCTTCTGGCTCGTCGATTCCTACCACTGCAGCCGTTACAACACGCAGACGAAGCGCCTAACGCCGGAGATGTTCGGCCGCGTTTTTTTGCAAGCCCGCCAGCTTCTGGACCAAACATGAGCACAGCATTGTCGCTCGACGATCTGCGTCGGCAATGTCGGGACTTACCGACGAAGCCCGGCGTGTACCGTTTCTTTGGCGCCGATGATGAAGTCATTTATGTCGGCAAAGCGAAGCATCTAAGGAAACGTGTTTCGAGCTATTTCAACCGTCATGCAGGCACGGCGCCGAAGGTTCGCTCGATGCTCGAACGGATCCGGGACATCGCGGTAACGGTCACCCGTACCGAGAACGAGGCCTTTCTGCTTGAAAGCAATCTCATTAAGGAGCTTCGGCCCCGCTACAATATTGTCTTGCGTGACGACAAGAGCTATCCATATATCTATGTCGCGAGCGATCAGGCATTTCCGAAGTTGAGCTTTCATCGCGGGGCGCGCAACGGCAAGGGGCGCTATTTCGGACCGTATCCGAACGCTGGCGCGGTGCGCTCGACCCTGAATTTGTTGCAGAAGTTGTTCATGCTGCGTCAGTGCGAAGACAGCTATTTCCGCAATCGCGCCAGACCGTGTCTGCAGCATCAGATCGAGCGCTGCACGGCACCGTGCGTGGGTTTGATCGGAACCGATGAATACCGCGAGGATGTGCAACAAGCGACCCTCTTTTTGGAAGGTCGTTCTCAGGAAGTTGTCGATGCCCTGGTCATACGGATGGATGCGGCGGCCGCGGATCTCGAATTCGAAAGGGCGGCTCGATTGCGCGATCAGATCCGGAAATTGCAGCGTATCCAATCCGAGCAGTACGTCGCTTCCGGTAACGGAGATTTCGATATTATCGTGTGCCGCGCGCGGGGCGATGTCGGTTGCGTGCAGGTCTTTTTCGTGCGCAACGGGCGCCATCTCGGCAACAAGGTGTTTTTCCCCGCGCACACGCACGGCAGCGCCAGCGCCGATATTCTGGGAGCGTTTCTGCCGCAGTTCTATCTCGCCGGTCACTCCGACCGGCACGTACCGGCAGACATCATATTGTCCGAACCGGTGGAAGATCCCGAATGGTTGATCGATACGCTGTCCGAGAAGCGCGGAGGCAGCGTCCGCTTGCGCTTGGAGGTCCGCGGCGAGCGCGCGAAATGGGTCGAGATGGCGGTGACCAACGCGGAGATCGCGCTCGAGCAGCGGATATCGTCGAATACCGATTATCAGCGGCGGCTTTCGGCCCTGCGAGATTTTCTCGATCTGGTGGAAATGCCGCAGCGGATAGAGTGTTTCGATGTCAGCCATACGAGCGGCGAAGCGACGGTTGCGTCTTGCGTCGTCTTTGACCAAGATGGGGCGCGTAAGTCCGATTACCGCCGGTTCAATATTCGCGATGTCGCAGCGGGCGACGACTACGCGGCAATGGAACAGGCCTTGGAGCGGCGCTATACGCGAGTAAAGCGTGACGATGGGCGGCTTCCGGAGCTTCTGCTGATTGATGGTGGGAAAGGTCAAGTCGGGCGGGCGCTCGCCGTCCTGGAAGAACTGCAGATTGCAGAGGTTACCGCGATCGGCATTGCCAAGGGCGCGACGCGAAAAGCGGGATTGGAAACCTTGATCGTTCACGACGGGAACGAAGAGCGCGTATTACCGCGCGATTCGAGCGCTCTTCTGCTGATCCAGCAGATCCGGGACGAAGCCCACCGCTTTGCGATAACCGCCCATAGGCAGTCGCGGGCCAAGAAACGCGCGCGCTCGCAGCTGGAGAATATCGGCGGTGTCGGTGTCAAACGGCGCCAGCGGTTGATCAGACATTTTGGCGGGCTGCAGGGTGTTACCGCCGCGGGGGTTGACGATCTCTGCCGCGTACCCGGGATCAGTCGCGCGCTGGCACGAAAGATATACGACGAAATGCACGGCGATTGATGAATATACCGAACTCTTTGAGCCTACTGCGTATTGCGCTCATTCCCTGTTTTGTCGTTGTTTTCTATTTGCCAGCAGAGTGGTCGAAGATAACGGCGGCACTGATTTTCGCGATGGCGGCCCTCACCGACTGGCTCGACGGTTATCTCGCCCGTCGGCTGGGACAGATCTCGAAACTCGGCGCATTTCTCGATCCGGTTGCCGATAAGCTGATGGTCGCGGTCGTGTTGGTGGTTTTGCTGCAATCACACCCGTCGATCTGGCTGGCGCTGCCGGTCGCTGTAATCATCGGTCGCGAAATCACTGTTTCGGCGCTGCGCGAATGGATGGCCGAACTCGGCGCGCGCAGCAAAGTCGCGGTGTCCTACCTCGGGAAGATAAAGACGGTCTCGCAAATGATCGCCATCGTGCTGCTCATACTGCCCGAGGCCTTTGCCGGACTGCCCGTATATGAGGCGGGTTTCGTGTTGCTGTACGTCGCGACCGTGCTGACGTTGTGGTCGATGTTGGAGTATCTGTGGGCGGCGTGGCCCGAGTTGTCGCGCAGCTGAAGCGATCGCCCATCCGGCCGTACCGGAGAGGCGGAGGCCATTGTTGACAGCATACTTTCGGGGGTTAAAATGGCCCACCGAATCGGCCGGAGATGGCGCAATCCAGTTGCCTGGCAGGCGGCGCCCCGGCATGGCGTGGATAGGTAACCGCGGGAATAGCTCAGTTGGTAGAGCACAACCTTGCCAAGGTTGGGGTCGCGAGTT
>CAZFZX010000149.1:0-11145 GCA_964523765.1 uncultured Enterobacteriaceae bacterium | reverse complement strand
TAGCGTTCGCTAGGTGCATTGACGATGCCTTGGACGGCATTCTACAGACGCCCGTCTTACTTTTGTGAAATTCGACGCCGAACGAACGCGTGGTTGCCCACACTCCAATTCATCTATAATCTATCGTAATAAGTAGAAGGGTTTTTAGATCGAGTAGAGATGGAGCCGTCGCGATGAAGCTGCAACAGTTGAAGTATATCTGGGAGGTCTCCAAACACGAGCTGAACGTCTCGGCGACCGCCGAAAGCCTGTTTACCTCACAGCCTGGCGTCAGCAAGCAGATCCGCCTCCTCGAAGATGAGCTTGGCGTGCAGATATTTCAGCGCAGCGGCAAGCACCTTACCGAAATCACGCCGGCCGGTCAGGCTGTCATCCAGGTTGCCGGACTCATCCTCGGTGAAGTCGAGAATATCAAACGTATCGCGGCCGAACATTGCGACGATACTCGTGGCAGTCTCTCCATAGCCACGACGCATACCCAGGCGCGATACGTGCTCCCGCCGACCATCAAGAAATTCATCAAGGATTACCCCGAAGTTTCGCTCCACATGCATCAGGGAACACCCATGCAGATATCGGAACTGGCCGCCAATCGTAACGTCGATTTTGCCATCGCGACAGAAGCGCTCGAGCTGTTCGACGACCTGATCATGTTGCCTTGCTATCGCTGGAACCGCAGCATCATCGTTCCCGAGGAACATCCGCTGGCGGCAATGGACAAGGTCACACTGAGCGCGATCGCCGAATACCCTATCGTTACGTATGTATTTGGATTCACCGGCCGATCGCAGCTCGACAGCGCATTCTTCGAACATGGGTTGACTCCCAAGGTTGTTTTCACCGCGGTCGACGCCGATGTCATCAAGACCTACGTGAGACTCGGTCTCGGAATAGGGATCGTTGCTACGCTTGCCTTCGACGAGAAGGCGGACACCGGACTACGGGCGCTGGATGCGAGCCATTTGTTTGAACACAGCGTGACGAAGATCGGGTTTCGGCGGGGCTCGTTCCTGCGCGCTTACATGTACGACTTCATTCACTTATTCGCACCTCATCTCAACCGCGATCTGATCCAAAAGGCCTCCGAAATGCGGACGAAAGAAGAGATCGACAACCTAATTCCGGCGGCGAATCTACCGAGTTTTTGAGTACCTGTTTGCCCGGTTCTGGCGATCGCAAGCCCGGGGTGTGACGGGCGCGGGTACAAGCACGAAAGTGACGCGTCTTTTGGAACGCACATTTGGACTGGTACGGTATGATCGGCCGGGGGTGGGTGCGGTCGCTACGTTGTCAGCGGACGAAACGGTGGGGTAGGAAGGTTCCATGAGATGAGAGATCGGTGAATCTAACCTGGCCGTTCTCTTGCGGTTCTATGATCAGGTGGATCCGGGATACATCGCGGTAGATATTGTCGACCACCACGTTGCAGACGCTGTCACGGCCGACAATGTTTTTGCCGTCCTGCAATGGGTATTCGCGCTCATGGTCGTCGATGATCGCGTAGGCGCCGCCTTCATTAGCGAATTGGAATGCGTGCTTCGAGAAGCGTATGTTCAGGCGCTGACCGGACCCAAGGCTGAAATTGACGGCTTCACCTTTAGGTAACCGGGAAAATTCGCTGGTCTTGTCCGCCTGCTGCTCGATGATCACCGAGTCGAAGATAACGGTGTCCTTAAGTCCAGCGGCCCCACCGTCGTCGCCCTCGCCGGGGGTGGCCTGTTTCTCTGCGCTCAAGATTTCCCCGCTCTGCTCCTCCAGTAATTGGCGTTCGCGCTTCTTGATTTTGTAAGTTTGTTTTAAAATGTCCTGCCGCGAACGCAGGTATTGCATGTATTTCACCAGCGCGATCCGGCGAAGTTCGTCGTAGTTCCCATCCTTTTCATTGAGCGAGCGCATGATGTCGCGCCAATGATGGTCCTGGGAAAACACATGCACGTCCAAGTTGCGGAGGTATTTGGTGATGCTTCCCGGTTCTTCGATCGCGCGGGAAAGAACCTCGACAAACTGTTGCTCGATGTTTTTGATCGCCTTTGCTTCCGTCTTTAGCTCTTGCAAGGTGAGGCCAACCATTTCCGCGATCTTTTTTGCCGGGACGTCGGTGCGACCCGAGAGCGCGAACTCGACCTCCGCGAGAGTGCTGAAAGAGATCTCTTGACCGGCGATCTCCAGGGTCAGCGCTTTGGCGAACAATTTATTCAGTACGTTCAATTTAGTTCCGTGTCCATTACTCTAAATGTCGGCTGCGGTTCCGACGTAATCCGGACGGTTCGCTAGACAATTCTTCCCCCAACCCCACAATTATATGGCGGCGTTCACCATCGCCCATCGGGCGGCGGTAGAATCGTGATTGCCGTCACATTGGTCGTCATCCGAACGATCGCATTTCCGCATTGTCTGTCGCTGCAGGGAGGCAATATTATGAGTCAATATTGTGACACCCGCTAGCCACCGGCCGAGAGGGTATTCTCTATCAGAACCCAGGTGCCTTCCAGCTTTTCGACGAGTTCTCGCCAGACGGTCGCGCTATCGCGCTCGAAGATTGTCGCGGCGTCGGCCTCAATCAAATACCAGTCGCCGCGTGCTATTTCGGTCGGTAGCTGACCCGAACTCCAACCAGCATAGCCGGCGTAATAATTAACGGTCGAAGGTGCGTTCGGCTCTCCTTTCTCGAGCAGCGATCGCAGGGTCGCCGTGCTGTTAACGAAATAGACGTCGTTGAACAGACGTTGAGCATTCTGTATCTCATCGGGGCTGCTGACGAGTAGGCGTACCGAAAACAGTTCCAGCGGGCCGCCAAAACGCATTTTGGCCTCCGGATCAGCCAGATCCTTCAGTTCCGGTAGGGTGGAGATGACGTCCACGGTCGTGGATTTGTTGACGATCAATCCGATCGAGCCCTTAACGCCGTGGTAAGTAAGCAGTACGACCGTCTGCGCGAAGTTCGGATCGGCGAGCGATTTGTTGGCCACGAGAAATATGCCGCGTTGCGGTTGGCGCACGATACTCGGCAGGAAGTCCGCCGATACCGGCGGACCCGTTAGCAGCGCGGCCAGACACGCGAGCAGCAAGCGGCCTGCGGCGCGGGCACGAAATAGCGACTGGGCCCGGCCAATGTCCGCCGTAGTCGAGTTTCTATCTGCCATCGAAGATTTCATCCGGGCAGCGGATCTCACCGTTAGCGATCCCGAGACATCGTTTGCGATCCTCGATTGACAACGACGCCAGCGCCTCCACGGCTAGGTAAAACCGTTCCAAATCGTGGTTCATTCGATTCAGTATAGACCGGAATGCGGGTACGTAATCGTGGTAGGCGGCGATCGAAGCGAGTTTGGCATTGTTGAGCGCCGTGCCCATCCATTCATCGTATCCGTCGTACCCGTTCCACGTCTTCCGGAGTTCGCGGTAGCGGGCCGAGAGTTCGTCGAACAGCTGCTTCTTTTGTGCCCGCTTGGCCTCGTCGGGCTCGGTACTGGCGTACGCAGCTTCAAGCTTCGTGCGATAGGTGAGTAGCAGATCGAAAAACTGGCTTTCCCGATCTTCGCTCTCGAAGTGCATTCGGCGGACCCGATCGTCCCTTGAAAGCCACCGTTCGACGCCGATTTGAGCGACGGTCGTGGCAAAACTCTCGTTGAATACCGTATCGTCCTCCGCATAAACACGCTGATGGGCCAACTCGTGAAAAATGACTTTCACGATGCGAACGTCGTCCCACACCAGCATCGTGTTCAGCACCGGGTCGTCGAACCAACCCAGAGTCGAGTACGCGGCAACGCCGCCCACGAACACATCGTTACCCGTCGCTCGGAGCGACTGGCCGAACTCGAGCGCTTGCGCTTCATCGAAGAATCCGCGGTAACTCAGGCAGCCGACGAACAGGAAGCACGAAGGGACCGGATCCAGTGACAGTTCCGGCGCTGCGAAGACGTTCCACACGACGTAATCGCGCTCGAGGTCGGCGTAGCTTCGATAACTGCCGTTGTTCGGTAGCTTCAATTCGTGCATCGCGAATTCTACCGCCGCGACGACCAGGCTCAGTTTCCTTTTCAGTTCCGGCGTTGTGTCCTGCGATCCGATCAGCCCATCGATCGGGGTTCGCCGGTTCATTACGTCCAGATGGCCGCTTACGGCTTGACGATAATAACCGAGGGTGGTGCAGCCGCAGAGGAACGTCGCCAAAACGACCGCGCCCAGCACCCGCCCGACGCGTTTCAGATCAGTTCGGCCTCTGCGTTCCGGCATTGGCGGATTCTATACGAAGTTATCCCGCTATAGTCCGGGAAAATCGTATGAGGGGCGTCGTCGATGCGTTAGAATAGAGTCATTGTTTGCGGCTTTAGCGCAGCGTCTTACACGCTTTCCCTCAGACGGACGCCTCGATCCGCAACCCGTGCTTAAGCTCGGGGTCGCAAGCAATCGACAGAGGTGCCAGCGAACTCGGGATCATTGCGACGCCATGCATTCAACCCTGATCGCGGTCGAGGAACTTCACCGGATGGTCGACTCCAGGACCGTTCGTGTCCTCGATTGCCGCTTCGATCTCGCTGACCCGTCGGCCGGACGAAACGCCTACCGTACCGGGCACATCCCAGCGGCGGTTTATGCCGACTTGAATCGCGACCTGAGTGGCCCGCCTACTACGGATAGCGGACGGCACCCCTTGCCGTCGCCGGCCCGTATGATCGAAACTTTCGGGCGACTCGGCGTGGCGACGGCGGCGCAGGTAGCCGTGTACGACGACGCCGGCGGAATGATCGCTGCTCGCGCCTGGTGGATGTTGCGCTACCTGGGCCACGACGCGGTGGCGGTGCTCGACGGGGGGTGGAAAGCCTGGCGGACCGCGGGCCTGCCGGTCGAAGCTGGGGAAAGAGAAGCGCCGGTAGCCGAATTTCGAGGAATAGCGCGCCGCAGACAACTGGCCACGATTGACGAAATCGGGAAGACGATAGCCCTGGTCGACGCTCGTGACCCACAACGCTATCGCGGCGAGGTCGAACCCATCGATCCCCGTCCGGGCCACATTCCCGGCGCGAAGAATCATTTTTTCCAGAATAACCTCGATCAAGAAGGCTTTTTCCTGCCTCCGGAGGCTCTGAAACAAGCATTCGCGGCAAGTTTAGGTACACTACCGGACACCGAAACGGTGCACTACTGCGGCTCCGGTGTTTCCGCTTGCCATAATGTCCTGGCGCAGGCGCACGCAGGCCTTAAGGAGCCGCGCCTTTATTGCGGTTCCTGGAGCGAATGGTGCGCCAATCCCGAGCGACCCGCTGCTACGGGCGAAGAAAAACCGGAACCGTGACGCGCCTGGACTGGATGGAGATCCGAGATCGATGAATAAGCTATCAGCCAGATTCTTGAGTGCCGGCTTCACCGCGCTGTTGTTGTTGGCTACCGTGGCCGAGGGTGCGCCGCAGAAAGACTTTGTGTTGGTCCTCGACAATTCCGGCAGCATGCGTAAGAACGATCCGCAGTTTCTCGCGCGCGGCGCCGTCGAGTCATTTATCGAAAAACTCGACGCCGACTCGCGTGCCGGCGTTCTCATATTCGATCAGGGGGTGAAGCTCGCAGTCCCGCTGACCGCGATCAACGACGAGAGCAAGGCGATCCTGGTCGGCAGCCTCGACGGCATTAACTACCGAGGACAGCTCACCGACAGCCCCGCGGCAGTGGAGCGGGCGATTTATGAGCTAAAGACGAACGGCCGCGAAGATGCCAATAAGTATATCGTCTTCATGACCGATGGCATCGTCGACACCGGCAATCCCGAAGCCGACGTCGAGAAGACGAAATGGTTGCGCGAAGAACTCGCCGTCGATGCCGCCGACAACGGCATCAAAGTCTTTGCGATCGCGTTTACCGAGCACGCGGACTTTTTCCTGATCCAATCGCTCGCGAAGAAGACCGCGGGCGAATACTTTCGCGCAATGACGCCAGCCGACCTCGGGGACGTATTCGAGACCGTGCTCGACAAAGTAAACATGCCACCCCCGCCCCCCGCCGTACAGGTGGCGGCGCCGCCGGTAATCGAAGCACCGCCAGTAATCGAAGCGCCGCCGGCGATCGAGGCGCCGACGGTGGTGACCCCGTTACCCGACGAGACGGTAACGCCCGAACCGTTGGCCGATCGGCCATCGGCACAGGACTTGTTGGCCACCTTGACGCCGGATGAGCGTCAGGCGCTCGAGGAGATCTCGGAGCAAACCGGTGTTCCTTTAGAGCAACCAGCGCTCGAACTCGTAGGGCCGGAGACGGGTGTTCCGACACAAACGGTCGAACCCGGCGGCGCAATCATTACCTATCCGGACGAGCAGCCGACTCTAGAAGAAGAGCGCATGGGTATCGCGATTCTCGCTGCGGCCGCGTTGTTCTTGCTCCTGCTCGTAGGGTTCGTGGTCTGGCGCTTGATGCGACGAGGTAAAGCTGCGTCCGCCGCGGTGGCCGAGCCGGGGGGAAGGGCGGAAGAACCCACGATGCCGGAAGCATTTATCAACGATATCAACCGTTATACCGACGACCCGGCGGTCCAACTCGGGGAAAAACCGATGATGGTAGGGCGTGTCGCCGGAACCGACACGCAGCACCTGGATTACCTGGTCGTCAACAAGGGCACTGTCGGGCGGCGCCACGCCATCATCAAATACAAAGACTATTCTTTCTGGATTGTCGATCAGGGCAGCGTCAACGGCACGTTCGTCAACGGGGAGCGGATCAGCGGCGAGCAGCAGTTGAAGCACGGCGACATGGTCAGATTTCACAAATATGAATTTGAATTTTCACAGCCGGAAATGGATGACGGCTTCCACACGGTTTTCGCGGACCCGAATCAGGCCGAAGCGACTCTCGTGGCAGACGCCAGTACGCTGGTGGGGTCGTCGGCCATGGATTTGCAGCCCGGTGGGCAGGAAGATTTTGATGTCGGCGGCGAAACTCCGGCGGCCGATGATGGCGACGCGCTGTTCGATATCGGGGGAGGCGGCGGCGACTCTACCGAAGAGGGCGAAAGCCCGGTGGCGAACTTCGACGACGCGGACGTGTTCGATATCACGGGAGAATCGGCAATGCGCGACGTCCAGGAAGCGGACGACGCGCGCGGCGATGTAACCGACCAAGGCGAGACGGCCGTGTTCGATTCGCCGCTGGCGAGCGAAGCGCCGTCCGATCTAATGGACGATTTCGAGGATGACGACGAAGAACTCGGTGTCGAGATTAACCTGGACGTCGTGGACGAAGGTGTTGCGCCGGAGCCGGACTATGGCGGCCAACAACAATCGGACGAAGATTTCGACGCGGAGGCGTCGGCATTCTTCGAAGACATCACGGTGGGGCCGACCCCGGACGACGAAGGCGGGCCGGCGCCGGATGCCGACGACGACATTTTTGGTATCGGAGGCGAGGATGACAGCACTGATCAGTCGGCCTTGGACGCGAAGCTGGAACAGGCCACCGCGATAATGGACGGTACCGCGATCGGCGGTGAAGCGGAAGGTGCCGATGATTTTGGCGAGATGGAAACGGTGGCGGGAGGCAATTTTCCAAAGCCCGAAGACCCGAACGACATGACGCTCGAGAAGTTCATCGAAACCGATTCCTTTGATGCGCCGGAAACCATACCGCCCGCTATGCCGGAAGCAAAGAAGGTTGACGACCCGGGAGACGTGACGCTCGACGCGTTCATGAGTACTTCGATGTTCGAGGGCGGCAAGATCGAATTGACCAACGAAGACGCGACCGTACTACCGGAACACGTGCCGGACGATCTCAAAAACAAGGGCGAGGTGAACGCCGGGGATACGCAAATCATCGATCCTAGCGCGGCCAAAGACGACGACGATGAAGAGGACGATGGATCAGAAGATCCGACCGAATTGAAGTGAGCGTAAGCGCGAAACCGGCGCTGTTTCAGGTCTGATGCAGAAAGCTTTCGTACTCTTGGAACGGTTGCAGGACGGGCGCGCGCATTCTGGAGAAGACATTGCTGCCGAGCTCGGCGTCACGCGCGCGGCGGTGTGGAATCATGTAAAGCGGCTGCAAGCAGAGGGCGTGCAGATACATGCCGTCTCCGGCAAAGGCTATCGTATTCCCGGTGGTTACGAATTTCTCGATCCCCGCCAAATCGAGAACGCCTTTTCGACTACCGCCCGACGGGTTGTCCGCGAGCTCCGTGTGGACCGCGTCACCGATTCGACCAACCAGCGACTCCTTGATCTCGCCGACGACGAAGATATCCATGGAATTGCCTGGTTAGCGGAATACCAGACGCGCGGGCGTGGACGGCGCGGGGGTAGTTGGTTGGCTCCGCCGGGCAGCGGCCTGTGTTTGTCGCTCGGTTGGCGGTTTGACGCGCCGCCGTCTTCGATGTCCGCTTTGAGCCTGGTCGTCGGCATCGGCGTGGTCAGGGCGCTTACCCGCTTAGGCGCGACTGGTGTTGCCCTGAAGTGGCCGAACGACATCTACCTAGCTGATCGGAAACTCGCGGGGATCCTGATCGAAATGCGATCTGAATTTGGCGGGCCCTGCCTGATCGTGATCGGCCTCGGGATGAATATCGCGCTGTCCTCGGACGCCCGGGCGCGCATCGACGAACCCGTCACCGATGCGCAAACTGCCTGCGGATCCGTACCCTCGCGCAACGCTACCGCGGCCGCAATTCTCAATGAGTTGACGACGATCCTGCCGGATTTCGAACAGGCAGGCTTCGACCCTTACCGTTCCGAATGGCAGCGCCACGATCTACTCGCAGGACGGCGCATTCGTTTAGAAATGCCAGAGCGCACGATCTCGGGGATTGCGCGCGGAGTCGGCGCCGACGGAACGCTGATCATCGACCACGCGGGCCGGACCGAGTCCTTTTTGGCGGGGCACGTCGTCTTGGAAGCGAACCGTTGATGTTGTTAGTCGACGCCGGAAATTCCCGGATCAAATCCGGTGTGTGGGAGCGCGGAACGATCACCCCGTTGCCGCCGATCGACACCGAAGCGAAGGCGCCGCCGAACGATTGGCAGCGGATCGATCGTCCCTCCAGCGTCGCGATTTCCAACGTCGCCGGTGCCGCCGTGGCGGCGAAGCTTGCAGCGTGGGCCGATGCCGCATGGTCGGTTGAACCCATTTTTGCGGCGGTCAGGCGCGAAGCGGCCGGTGTGTCGACCCGCTATGAGAGCATCGAGCAACTCGGCGTCGATCGCTGGCTGGCCGCTCTGGCCGGCTATGCCATCGCCGACGGTGCGGCCGTTATCGTCGATGCCGGCACCGCGACTACCATCGACCTCGTCGAGGACGACGGTGCGCATCTCGGCGGGTCGATCGCACCGGGCCTGTCTTTGATGGTCGCGAGCCTCACACGGAATACGGCCCGGCTGCGCCTGGATTCGATCGAACGGGTCGATCGCGTTGCGACCAATACCAACGCAGCCATTTCGACGGGTTGTATCGATGCCGTCGCCGGTGGGATCGAAAGGATGCGGCAAAGGGCGCAAGCGTTGCTCGGTCGCGAACCGCCATGGATCATCACCGGCGGCGAAGCGGCCATGGTGATGGAGATCTGCGAGATCGAGTTCCGGCATGTTCCTGATCTGGTTTTGCGCGGTCTGGTGCTTGCCGCCCGAGAAGAAACATGAAGTGGTTCGCTATCGTAGCGCTCCTCGCCAACGTCATCGTGTTCGGGTGGCAATTCAACGAGCACATACGCCAAGAGGCTGCTGCGAGCGCCGGAACACCGCCATTGCCCCGGGGAACACCTAGTCTGCGGCTCGTTTCGGAATTGCGGACGGTGCCCGCGCAGCGCGAAAGCGCCCGCGAGGCGCCCCCGGATGCGGGTGGGCGCGACCAATCTACGGTCCCGGAGGTCGATCTGACCACCGAGCTGAATAACTTGGGCGCTTCGTCCGATACCTGTATCAGCGTCGGTCCGATCGAGGACGACCAGCACCTCGAGCGCGTTCGCACCTGGCTTCGATCGCATGCAACGGCCGTGCACACTCGGCAGGAAACGATCCGCCAGCGGCAACTTTTCTGGGTCTACCTCGAACCCACCTCCGATACGGAGGCGATGGATAATATCAACGATCTGAAACGTCGCGGCGTCACCGACTACATGTTGATCCGCCGCGGCGGTTTGAAAAACGCGATTTCCCTAGGGCTGTTTCGTTCGCAGGATTCCGTGAACAGACGCCTCGCCGAAATGACTCGTCAAGGCTACAAGCCCGTTGTGGTCCCCCAGTTCGATACCGTCGAAAATTACTGGGTCCGGGCGACCTTGGCCGAGGAGTTCGCGGACCTTTCGGTTGTTCCCGAGGCGTTGGTCGGCGAATCGACGTTGGAGCAGATCGACTGCTCCGGTATCGCCGATGCCCGAGCCGCGGCCGGGCCCTGAGTCGGGTGCCGGATAAAACGTCATTCTCGGTACCAGATACCCGGAGCGAGCGGTTACCGCAATGTTCAAGCAGCCGGCGATCCGGTTAGAATGTGCGCCGATAGCGTCGTGTCGCGAACGCTTCTCCCCGTCACGCGTAGACAAGTTTGAGCCTTTCCGCTAAATCGTCGCCGGCTTAGCTCAGTTGGTAGAGCAGTTGCCTTGTAAGCATCAGGTCGCGGGTTCGACTCCTGCAGCCGGCACCATAATTCAATTAGTTACGTGAATGTCAATCGTTAGGGCTGGGGCAGTGCTACGTATGTACTACGTTTTTCACTGGTCGTCCTCTTGAAGCGATATTCGTGGCTTACAAATAAGGGTAGAGTCGAGGAAGCCGGCGTATCCAATTCGTTGAGCAATTTTCCTAAGCGTATTGCGGAAGAGTAGACTTAGCTATGGCTCCTGAATCTCGGTACACATTTCAAGAGAAGACCCACGGCGCCGGTGGATTTGGAAAAGTAATTCGTGGTCACGACCAGTACCTTGATAGAGATATTGCTGTAAAGATTCTAGACCCTTTGGCGACGCAGTTCGGCGAGGGCGAGCAAGAGCGATTCAAGCGCGAAGCTCGAATTTTAGCGAAGCTGTCGCACCCGAACATCCCCGCGGTTTACGATGTTATTTTTGACCCGCCGAATTTCTACATCATTACGGAGTTTATTGAAGGTATTAACCTCAAAGTGCTCATCGAAGATGATGGGCCATGTTCCGTAACCGATGCGCGTCTATGGATTAAC
>CAZFZX010000148.1:0-11319 GCA_964523765.1 uncultured Enterobacteriaceae bacterium | reverse complement strand
TCCGGGGTGACGGCAGGCGGACCTGCGAACAACGTGAAGCGCATTTCGGATCAATTATCTAGTTCACCGATGTATGATGGCGTCTGCTATCGCTCATCCGGATCGGGGAGGCAAACACGATGTCCGAGCCCGCGGCGTACGACGCGGCCCGCCTGAAGCGCGAAGCGCGATTAGTCGAGAAGGGTAACGTTTTCGAGGATTTTGATGTCGGTCAGGTGTTCGAACACCATTGGGGCCGAACCTTGACCCAGGCCGAGAACGCCCTGTATTCGACTCTGACGCTTCATTTCAATCCGCACTATTTCAACGTCGAATATGCCAAGGCGCACGGTCACGCCGACACCTTGCTCAACCCGCTTCTGATCTTCAACACCGTCTTCGGCTTGAGCGTCGAAGATCTCAGCGAGGCCGGTATGGGACCGTTTCTCGGCGTCGAGGCACTGACCCACCACGGGCCGGTCCTCGCCGGCGAAACCCTGAGTGCGCGCAGTACCGTAGTAGCGCGTCGCGACACGAAGAAATGGCCGGATTTCGGGATCGTCACCTGGCACACGGAAGGCTTCCAGTCCGACGGCGAATTGGTGATCGACTTCCAACGTTCCAACCTCATCAGGCGCGGGCGATGAGCGCCGACGAACACCGCTTCATGACCGAGGAACGAGTGATGATCCGGGAGGTCGCGCGCGCGTTCACCATGGACGAGGTGCTGCCGGTGGCCAACGAGCTCGATCCGATCCAAGGCGAGATCCCGCAAGCGTTGCGGAACAAGCTTGCCGAGATGGGATATTTCGGGATCCGTTTGCCGGAGGAATACGGCGGTAGCGGTCTGGGCTGTTTCGAGTACTGCCTGATTGCGGAGCAACTCGCGCGCGGCTGGATGAGCGTCGCGAGTCTCATCGCGCGCGGCAACGGTACCCTGATGGTCGATCTCCTGACCGAAGAGCAGCGCCAATCCCTGCTGCCGCGGATCGCGAACGGCGATTACCTGGCGGCGATGTCACTGTCGGAGCCCGATACCGGATCCGACCTCGCGTCGATTTCCTGCCGGGCGGAACGCGACGGCGACGAGTGGGTGATCACCGGTAATAAATATTGGTGCACGTTCGCCGACGGCGCCGACTATATTGTGCTGTTTGCGCGCACGGCACCGTCGCCCGACGAAAAGCGTCGGCACCTCGGTATCAGCACCTTCATTATCGATAAAGAGCGCGGCAAATTGCCTCCGGGCGTACACGGTAGCGAGATCCCGAAGATCGGCTATTTCGGTTGGACGACCTGGGAACTCGCCTTCGACGGATTCCGTTTGCCGGCGGCCGCGCAGATCGGTGAGGAAGGAAAAGCCTTCTATGCACTCGCTAAAGGTCTCGACGAAGCCCGCGCACACACCGCCGCGCGTTCCATCGGTCTGGCGCAGGGCGCGCTCGAGGATGCGACCGCGTATGCGCAGGAGCGGATGCAGTTCGGTCATCCGATCGCCGAGTTCCAGGCGATACGTTTCAAACTCGCACACATGGCGAGCGAGGTCGAAGCCGCCCGTCAGTTGTTGCATTATGTCTGCGATCGCATCGATCAGGGAGAGCGCTGCGACAAGGAAGCTTCGATGGTGAAATACTTTGCGAGCGAGATGTCCGAACGTGTCACCAGCGAGGCCCTCCAGATCCTTGGCGGCGCCGGCTATACGAAACTGCACGCGGTCGAGCGCTATTGGCGCGATGCACGGCTGACCAAGATCTTCGAGGGGACCTCGGAGATCCAGCTCAGGATCATCTCAGACAACCTGCTGGGTAAACCAGCTGCATAGGTCAGGTTCATGGCGCAAGATAAACCGAGTTCGCTTTACTTCGAGGATTTCACCGAAGGCGAGATCCTCCGCCACGCCCGGGGCAAAACTTTGACTGAGATGGACCAGGTGTTAATTACGAATCTCGTCATGAATACGGCATCGGGACATTTCGACGAACACGTCATGGCCGATCACATGTTCAAGCAACGCGTCGCTTTTGGCGGCGTAACGATTTCGATGATTATCGGTCTCGCGGCTCAGGATACCGCCGAGAACGCGCTCGCGGAGCTCACGCTCGACAATATGCGGCTGAGCAATCCGGTGTTCCACGGCGACACCCTATACGCATATAGCAAGGTGGTCGCGAAAGAGGACGCCGCGCGCGAAGACGCGGGGCTCATCGAATTCCACCATTGGGGCATAAACGAAAAAGACCAGATCGTGTTCGAGGGCGACCGCCGCGTGCTCATCAAGCGGCGCACTCACTGGGTAGAAGTGGGCCAATGACGTGGGGTTCGCTCCATGATTTGACGGTTCTCGATCTGACGCAGATGTTGGCCGGACCGTTTTGTAGCATGCTGCTGGCGGACCACGGCGCCAACGTGATCAAAGTCGAACCTCCGGAAGGCGACCTCTCACGATTGATCGGCCCGTTCTTTACCGACGACGATGAAAAGGCGTTCGGAGGGTATTTTCAGAGCGTCAATCGCAATAAACGCAGCGTAGTACTCGATCTGAAGTCGGCGACCGACCGCGACACCTTCAAAGCGATGGCTGCGCAGGCCGACGTGGTGATCGAAAACTTTCGCGTCGGTGTGATGGAGCGTTTGGATCTTTCCTACGAAACGCTTGCCGGGGCCAACCCGCGGCTGGTATACGCCGCGGTCCGCGGTTTCGGCGATCCGCGTACCGGACAGAGCCCTTACGTCGAGTGGCCGGCGTTCGACGTGGTCGCTCAGGCGATGGGAGGATTCATGGGGATCACGGGAGCCGATGAGCCGACGAAAGCCGGTCCGGGGGTCGGCGATATCGTGCCCGGCATGCTGACCGCCTTCGGGATCCTCGCGGCGCTCCGCCATGCCGAGAAAACAGGCGAGGGGCAGTTTCTCGACGTACCGATGTACGATGCCGTGCTCGCTTTGTGTGAACGCATCGTCTACCAGCATTCGTACACCCGTGCGATCCCCGGCCCCGAAGGCAATCGCCACCCGCTGGTTGCGCCGTTCTCCATTTACCGTGCGAAAGACGGTCATGTCGCGATCGCGTGTCCCGTCGATTCGCACTGGCGTCAACTGGCCGCCTTCATCGGGCGGCCGGAGCTCGGCGACGCTCCGGATTTCGCCACCGTCAAAGAACGCATCGCGAATGTAATCGAGCTTGATGCGATCATAAATGGCTGGACCCGGGTTCGGACCAAGGCCGAGATCGCCGTTACGCTGGGCGGCCAGGTACCGTTCGGTCCGGTCAACAATATCGAGGAGATCTACGCCGATCCGCACGTACGATCGCACGGCATGCTCGTCGATCTCGAACTCGAAGGCATCGCCGGGCGGGCCGTTGTCGCCGGCACCCCCGTGCGTCTCCAGAAAACGCCTGGGGGCGTCCACAGGCGAGCGCCGCACCTCGGTGAACACAACGACGAAGTCTTGGCCGAGTTTGGTATCTGATAATTAACACTCGACGGGTTGGAGCACTAGATATGAAAAACCACGACCGACCGCAAAGAATCCGACGCTGCGAACTCGCGGTGCCGGGCAGCAGCGAAAAAATGATGGCAAAGGCGGCGGCAATGGATGTCGACTATGTGTTTCTTGATCTCGAGGACGCGGTTGCGCCGTCAGAAAAGATCGGCGCGCGCCAGAACATCGTCAAGGCGCTGAACGAATTCGAGTGGGGCCGCACGGTGCGCAGCGTTCGTATCAACGATCTCGAGACGCACTTGGCTTATGAGGACATCATCGAAGTCGTCGAGGGTGCTCGTGAAAACCTCGACGTCATCATTATTCCGAAAGTCCGCACCGCGTTCGACGTGCAATGGGTGGCGCTGCTGCTCGACCAGGTAGAAACGAAGCTAGGCATGGAGAAGACGATCGGCCTCGAGGTGCTCATCGAGGAAGTCGAGGCGATGGCGAACGTCGAGGCGATCGCCGCCGCTGATCCCCGACTCGAAGCGCTCATTTTTGGCGTAGGAGATTTTTCGGCGGCACAGGGAATAGACTACGAGGCTCTCGGCAGCGGTTATGACTACCCGCCGGATGTGTGGCACTACGGCCGCAATAAGATCACCATCGCGGCGCGCATCAACGGGATCGATTCGATCGACGGTCCGTATCCAAATTTCAAGGATGCAGAAGGTTACGTCCGCGAGTGCGAGCGCGGAAAATTCCTGGGCGCGGTCGGCAAGTGGGCGATCCACCCGTCGCAGATCGCGCTGGCTCAGGCTGCGTTTACCCCGGATCCGGAAATCGTAGCGCATGCGAGAAAGCTAAAGGCGGCATACCTGGAAGCAGTGACCGATGGACGTGGTGCCGCGCAGGTCGACGGGGTACTGGTCGACGCGGCGTCGCTGCGCTTGTTCCAAAACGTATTGGACATGGCCGATCGCATCGGCATGTAATGAATGGAGGGAGAGGCGAAGTGAAATTGGGTGTCATGAGTTTCAATACGGAATACACGATTAGGGCGGATGACCTTGCGGTGGCATGCGAAGAGCGCGGGTTCGAGTCTGTTTGGTTCCCGGAGCACACGCACATCCCGGCGAGCCGCGAAACCCCGTGGCCGGCCGGCAGCGAATTGCCGAAGGAATACATCCATATGTCGGACCCGTTTGTCAGTTGTACGGCAGCCGCGATCGCGACGAAAAAGATCAAAGTGGGGACCGGGATCTGTCTGGTGATCGAACACGATCCCATTGCACTGGCGAAGACAGTCGCCACGGTCGACCGTTTGTCCAACGGACGCTTTCTGTTCGGCGTCGGCGCCGGATGGAATCGCGAGGAAATGGAAAACCACGGGACGCCCTACGAAAAGCGTTGGAAAGTCCTCGAGGAAAGAGTCCGGGCGATGAAGGAGATCTGGACCACCGAGGAGTCCAGTTACCACGGAGAGTACGTAAACTTCGATCGCATCTGGTCTTATCCGAAGCCGGTGCAGCAGCCGCATCCGCCGGTCATCCTCGGCACTTTTGGCTCCAAGTGGGGACGGCAGCGGGTTGCCGATTACGGCGACGGTTGGATCCCGATCGATATCTTTCACGGCGATCTCCTCGCCGATGTCGAGGACTTGCGGCAGCGCCTCGTCGCTGCCGGACGTGCGCCGGAATCGGTTTCGATCTCGATGTTTGACGTCTTCGAGACCCCGGCTGAGGACCTCAAGCGGTTCGCCGATATGGGCTGTATCGAACGCGCGATCCCGCGTTGTCCCACCGAAGATCGCGATACGGTGTTGCACTGGTTGGACAAATACGCCGAGATCGGCCGGGAGATTGGCGCGATCTAGCCCGGACATTTCATGAGGCGCAGACGGCGCTTTTGCTCACCGTTTGATACGCGTGGATTATCCTGGGTTCGTGGCGGTTTACGGCCAGAGGTAATATGTACCTCGCTTGTCCGTTACCGCGGCGCCGGCGCCCGGACCAACCTGTCCGTCGCCGGCATCAGCGGTCCTCATGAAATATCCGGGCTGGCCCGCATTCGGTGTATTATCATGGGTTCGGCGGGGTTGTAGGCCAACGAGTGGCGCAACCCGGGGAGTTATGGCCGCCGGAGCCCTAGTACCAAGCACTTTCGCGAGGGGCCCACCGGCCGGAACCGCGCAACCGTCGCCCGAAAGAAAACAAATGAACCCAGATCTAGGAGACCGACCATGCCTGAAGCTTATATCATCGACGCCGTAAGGAGCCCGACGGGCCGGCGCAAGGGCAGCCTCGCCGACGTTCACGCAGCAGATCTCGGCGCCCACGTCATCCGCGCGATCGTCGATCGAAACCCGATCCCGGACGAAGACTACGACGACGTGATCTTCGGCGCGATCGACGCGCTCGGCCCCCTTGCCGGCGACGTCGCACGTACTTGCTGGTTGACGGCGGGTTTGAGTGAAGGCGTACCGGGCGTTACCATCGATCGTCAGTGCGGCTCGTCCCAGCAGTCGGTGCATTTTGCCGCCCAAGCGGTCATGTCCGGAGTCAACGATGTTGTCGTCGCCGGCGGTGTGCAGACGATGACCAAGATCCCGATCGGTTCGGCGGCCGTCGCCGGTGGCGCGTTTGGTTTCGCCGATCCCTTTACCGGATCGCCGGCGTGGGTGGAACGCTATGGTGAAGATCCGCCGACTCAGTTCAAGGGCGCCCAGATGATGGCGGATCAATGGGATCTCTCCCGCAAAGACATGGAAGTCTTTTCCCTGGAGTCGCATCGTCGCGCCCTGAAGGCTATCGAGGACGGCCGTTTCGATAAGGAGGTCGTACCCTATAACGGGCTCGCGATGGACGAAACCCCGCGCGAGACGTCGCTCGAAAAAATGGCCGAACTCGACACCATTTTCGGCCTGGGCAAGATCACCGCAGCGGTGTCGAGCCAGACTTGTGACGGATCGTCGGCGATCCTGATCGCCTCGGAGGACGCGGTCAAGCGCTATGACCTGAAGCCGCGCGCCCGGGTCCATCACATGAGTGTCAGGGCGGAAGATCCGATGATCATGTTGACCGCACCGATATCCACGACTCGCCTTGCCCTGGAAAAGACCGGCATGAAACTCGAAGACATCGATCTCGTCGAGGTCAACGAGGCGTTTGCCCCGGTTCCGATGGCGTGGCTGAAGGATATCGGTTATCCCCACGAAAAACTCAACGTCAACGGTGGCGCGATTGCGCTCGGTCACCCGATCGGCGCGACCGGTACCAAGCTCATGACAACCCTCCTGCACGAGCTGGAACGTACCGGCGGACGTTACGGCCTGCAGACCATGTGTGAAGGTGGCGGCCAGGCCAATGTCACTATCATCGAGCGGTTGTAGGCGTTTCGGGTGTATGAGAACTCGGCATCGGTGACGGGTGAGAGCGGCCGAGCTTTCGTAATGAACCACTTCATGTCGGGATAGGGCACTAGATAACTGTTGCGAAATGCGCTTCAATTTCATCGTCATTCCTGCGAAAGCGACCGCCATGGCCGCTCCTTGGCATCCTGCCATCGCGGCATTTGTGCCTCCCTGCACGGCAGATGGCGGAAGTGCATTAAGGCTGCAGGAGCAGCCTATGCCAGGAATCCAGTTGAAAATGTGCCGCTGAAAGCGGCAGCTTTATTGACTGGATGCCGGATTGAATCCGGCATGACGGTAAGCACGCTCATCGGTCAATCCCGAATTAGAAAGTGATCGATATCTCGGATCAATTGTCTAGATTCGCCACGAGGTGGAATAATATCCCGCTGCAAGCGGGTTTATTTGGCTGGCTCCCGGTCTACGCCGGGATGCCGTACCGCGATCCCATAGCGTCCCAATGAGGAAAACCAAATGATCGTAGAGCAAATATGGACGGGTAACGCCTACCGCAATTTCAACTACCTGATCGTTTGTCCCGAGTCGGGCGAGGCGATGGCCGTTG
Source organism: uncultured Enterobacteriaceae bacterium (assembly GCA_964523765.1). Taxonomy (GTDB): domain Bacteria; phylum Pseudomonadota; class Gammaproteobacteria; genus UBA11873. Next base: position 3,937 of record CAZFZX010000148.1, on the reverse strand, counting down.
ACCCGCTCGATCACGAAAAATGCTTGCGCGCGGCTGAGCAGGGGGGTTGGAAGATCAAATACGTGCTGAATACGCACGAGCACTTCGATCACACCGGCGGCAACGAAGCCGTGATCGCGGCAACAGGAGCGACTTTGCTGGCGCACGCGAATGCGAAAGACGCAATCCAGGGGATAGACAGAGGCTTAGCGGCTGGGGACGTGATAAAGATCGGCAGCACCGTCGAACTCGAAGCGCTCGATACGCCCGGACATACCATGAGCCACGTATGCCTTTTATCGCACACCGAGACCCCGGCCCTGTTCTGCGGTGATACGCTGTTCAACGCCGGCGCGGGTAACTGTCACAACGGCGGCCACCCGGCAGAATTGTACGACACTTTCGGCGGCCAACTGGCGAAGCTGCCGGACGAAACGTTGATCTATCCCGGGCATGATTATATCGCCAGCAATCTCAACTTCACGCTCGATCGCGAACCCGACAACGAAAAGGCCAAGGATCTGCTCGGCAATGTCGCGGATCAAGATCCGAATGCCGCGCTCGTATCCACGCTCGCGATGGAGAAAGAAATCAATACCTTTTTCCGTCTCCAGAATCCGAGCGTCATTAGGCGCTTGCGCGAGGCCTTCCCCGACTTACCCGACGATCCCGATCCGAAAACGGTGTTTTTGAAGCTCCGGGAACTCCGCAATAGCTGGTAGCGCAGGCGCCGTTTTCCGTTGAAGATCGAGGGGATGTTCTGGGTCGACCCTCGAGATCCGCGATCGCCCGCCGTAGAAAATACGGCGTTTTCTTGCTTTTACCGTTTAGACGATGGTGGCGCACCGTTCGTCAATGTCGATGGATTTCCAGATAACGGGTACCTCGCGGGCGGTTCCCGCAGAGCACCGGCCGAGCGGTTTTGAAGTCCGGGGCTTCAACCTTGCTCAATTTTCCGCCAATGTTCACATTTCCGCTTCAGTGCGGCGCCGACGGGGACTAGAATTGTCTAATGGCAACTGAAGACTCCAAGCCCGCCACCACGCCGCTGCTTGGCGAGTACCTCGGCTGTTCGACCACCGATATCGAAGAAGCCCTGCGCCGCGAAGCGGAGCAAGGCGCACGAGAGTGTTCACGCGTCGGCAGCGCGCTGGTCGCCAGCGGCCGGGTTTCCCGCGACGACCTCGTCGCCGGGCTTCAGGCTCAACGAATCGATCGATTACGCGCGTGTACGTTGTTCGATGGCCTCGAGGAGGCGAAGTTGCAGCGCTTGAGCCGATGCGTCACCGAAGCATCGATCGCCGCCGGCGAAACGTTTATCGAGCAAGGCGCCGTCAACAACTACCTGCACGTGCTCGCCGCCGGCAAGCTCGAGGTCTATCGCCTGGGCGACGACGGAGAAGAAATCCATCTGGCGGCCGTCCTGCCCGGCGAGCTCGTCGGCGAGATGGCCTATTTCTCGAACGGGGTGCGTTCAGCGTGTGCGCGCGCGCTCGAAGATTCGCAGTTGCTGCAGTTAGACTTCAGCCACCTGCCCACGCTGTTCGGCACGATCCCGCGTTTGACCCAGGCCTTCCTTGGCATGGTTACGCACCGCCTGCAGCACAGCAATATCCTGTACGAGGAGAATCAGTACCGGGCGAAAGCCGCTCAAAGATCCCTGTCTCAGCTCAACGAGTTCCTCGACATGTCCGAAGCCACCGCGCTTGGCGTCGGTATCGAGGGACTGATCAAGAGACTCGTGCATACGGCCAGCAACCTGATGAATGCCGACCGCGCCTCGCTCTTCCTGATCGATCCGGTGACCGGGGAGCTTTGGTCAAAGGTTGCCGAAGGCGCGGACGTCAAGGAAATCCGGATCCCCGCCGGCGCAGGTGTCGCGGGTTGGGCTGCCCAACGCCGCGAGATGGTCAATATTCAAGATGCCTACGAAGATGAGCGTTTCAGCCAGGCGGTCGACAAGAAGACCGGGTATCGAACGCGAACCATTCTTTGCGGACCGGTCAGCAGCCTGGACGGTGCGACGACAATCGGCGTCGTCCAAGTGATCAACAAGCGGACTGGGGTCTTCACCAAGGACGACGAGGCGTTGTTTCGTGCTTTTTCACATCAGGCGGCGGTCGCGGTTGAGAATTTCAGCCTGTATCGCAAGATGGTCGCGAGTCACGAGCGTATGTCGATTCTGCTCGACATTGCGACATCGATCAGTCAAACGCTGGACCTCGGCACTTTGATTTCGCGCACCGTCGGACTGCTCACGGAACTCATTCGTTGTGAACGCAGTTCATTTTTCGTACTGGATGAGGAGCGCGGCGAATTGTGGTCAATGGAAGCTCACGGATCCACGCCAAAGAGATCCGGTTCCCGGCCAGTGCCGGGCTGGCCGGCCACGCGGCAACCCGCCGCGAGGTCGTAAACGTACCGGATGCCTATGAGGACGATCGCTTCAATGCCGAGTTCGACCGGAAATCCGGGTTCAGGACCCGGAGCGTGTTGTGCGTCCCAGTGTTGAGGCACGATGGCCGCGTCACCGGGGTTACGCAGGTCATCAACAAGGAAGGTGGCGCCGCCTTCGACGCCGAAGACGTCGAATTGCTGAAGGCGATCGCGTCGCAATTGGCGATAACGGTGGACAACGGCAAGCTGCACGCCGACGCTGTCAACATGCGAAATTACCTGGAGAATGTTCAGGAAAGCATCTCTAACGGCATCATCACGCTCGATGAGGATTATCGACTGGTTACCGCGAACCCGGCGGCGCTGGAGATCTTGCGGCTGGGCGGTGAGGTCGATTCGGTTCGCGGACGCGACCTTCGCCTCTTGATCGGGGCGCAAAACGAACCCGTCATTGCGCTCCTCGACGAGGTATACCAGCTGCGAAGGAGCGCGGTTCAGTTCAACATGAGCGTGATGCTCGAGGAGCAGGAGAACACGGCGAACATCAACGTCCTGCCGCTGGTCGACGCCGAGAAAGGTTTTCAAGGTTTGGTGGTCGTGGTCGAAGACGTGACCAGCGAAAAGAGAGTCAAGTCAGCGCTAACCCGTTATATGGCGCAGGATATCGTCGAGCAGATGCTCGCCGATCCGAGCCAAGAGGCCCTTGGCGGGGTGCGCAGCGCGGCAACGGTTCTGTTCAGTGACATCCGCGGGTTCACTTCGATCTCTGAGCAGCTCACGGCCGAAGAGACCATGGATATGTTGAACGAGTACTTCACGATCATGGTCGAGGAAGTGTTCAATAAACACGGCGTACTCGATAAGTTCATAGGCGACGCGTTGATGGCGGTATTCGGCGTGCCCTATCCGCAGGACGACGACGCCGTGCGCGCCGTCCACACGGCGTTGAACATGGTCGGCGCGCTCGACCGTTTCAACGAGAGCTGGATCGCCAAAGGGCACGACCCAATTGCCATCGGCATCGGCGTCAATTCCGACGAGGTGATCTCCGGCAACATGGGCTCGCAAAAGCGGATGGATTATACGGTGATCGGTGACGGAGTGAACGTCGCCTCACGACTCGAAGGGCTCAACAAACAATACGGCACCACCGTTCTCGTTTCGCATGCGACCCGTGAGCAAGTGGGCGGTGAGTTCCGCTTGCGGTGTGTCGATCACGTGATCCTCAAGGGCAAGACGGACGCGACGCCCGTCTATGAAGTACTCGGGATCAAAGACTATCAGCCCAGCGCCGCCGAACTGGCATTTGAGACGGGTTTTGATGCGTACCTGCGCGGGGAATTCGACGCGGCCATCACAATGTTCGCAGCCCATGTCGATGAAGACCCGCCGTGCCGTGTATTTGCCGCGCGATGCGAGGCCCTGAGGGCCAACCCCCCGGCCGCGGATTGGAACGGCGTGTGGGTCGCAAGCGATAAATAGACCGGCGTCTTCGCCTTGACCACACCTAGGGAACCTCTGATTAATTCGTGGAACGCCGCCTTGGGTCCAAAATCGTCCG
>CAZFZX010000147.1:0-11473 GCA_964523765.1 uncultured Enterobacteriaceae bacterium | reverse complement strand
GCTAGGGCCGGTGCGTCTCAAGCTTACCCGCTACCAGCGCGGCGGCAGCCTCCCGGCGGGCTCGCGGTGTAGGTTCAAAGTTCGGTTAAAGATCCCCTACGGCACCCGGAATCCAGGGACTTTCGATCGGGAAAAGTGGCTGTTCACAGAGCGCGTATCGGCAACCGGTTATGTCATCGGGCACCCGGCCAATCGTTGCGAAGCGCCGCAAGGCCGATGGTCGCTGAATCGTACCCGCGAAAGCATTGCCTCCCACATCCATTCGAGCTCATCGGTTCCGACCCATAACGGCGTGATCGCGGCACTTGCGGTCGCCGTACGCGACGGCTTGAGCGATGAACAATGGCGGGTGTTGCGCACCACGGGAACGGCACATTTGTTGGCAATCTCGGGCCTCCATATCTCGCTGATCGCCGGGATCGCATTTTTTGTCGCCCATTGGGGGATCGGGTTGCTGGCGCCGACCAACCGTCGCTGGCCGGTCCAGCAACCGGCAGCGCTGGTCGCGATCGCGGCGGCCACCGGGTATGCGGCGTTGGCGGGTTTTCCGATATCGACCCAACGTGCGCTCGTCATGTTGGCAGTGGTCATGATTTGCCGGCTTCGACGTCGCCCGGTGCTTTCATTTACTGCCTACTCTATTGCGCTGGTGACCGTTGGCATCTTCGATCCGATGGCGTTACTGAGCGCAAGCTTCTGGTTGTCGTTTGGCGCTGTCGGTTGGTTGCTTTTCATCAATTCCACGCGCCCGCGGGCATGGACCCTGTGGCGGTTGGTATCGTTGCACGTGTATCTGGCGCTCGGTTTGACGCCCCTGCTCGGCGCGTTACATCAGAGCGTTCCGCTCGCCTCCCCGCTGGCGAATCTCTTCGCCGTGCCGGTCGTCACGCTAACGATCGTGCCGTTGGTTCTTGCCGGGGTCGTGGTGCTCCCATTCGATCCGTCGACAGCGGCGGGTCTATGGGGAGTGGCGGCCCGAATATGGGACATCTTATGGTCGTGCCTGGTGTGGCTGGCCGACGCCCTCGGCCCAATCACCTTGCCGACGGCGCCCGGCCCATGGGCTGTCGGTTTGGCCTTAGTGGGGGTGATGGTGTTTGTCGTGCCCTTGATCCGCGCGCCCTGGCTGTTCGGTTCGGCGTTGCTTGGGGCGTTGGCTTTAGAACCGCGCACGCCGCCGCCGCCGGCTCAAATTCGTTTGACCATCCTCGATGTCGGACAGGGCCTCTCGGTTGTCGCCGAGACGGCCCACAAGGTGCTCGTCTATGACACCGGCGCCGCGTTCGGCCGTTTTTCCGCCGGTTCAGCCATCGTCGCGCCAGCCTTGCGGTCGCGCGGTATCACTGCCGTGGATCGGCTCGTCTTGAGTCACGCCGATGCCGACCATTCCGGCGGTTGGGCCGGTCTTGCGGAGGCACTGCCGATCGGGGACATCTGGGTTAGCCCGGGGCACCTTTTGGATGTGCCGACGACGACCTGCCGGGCCGGTGAGCGCTGGGTTTGGGACGGCGTCGAGTTTACAATATTGTCTCCGGGCAGCCCTTCGGCCGGTTCGAGGAACGATCGGTCCTGCGTGCTGAGAATCAGCGCCCCGGGCGGCAGCGTCCTGCTGCCGGGAGATATCGAAGCACGAACCGAAGCGCGTTTGACACTCCGGGCGGCCGACATTCTCGCCGCCGATATTCTGATAGCGCCGCACCACGGCAGCGCGACTTCATCAACGCCGCCGTTCATCGCCGCCGTGAACCCCGCATACGTGGTTTTTGCCGCCGGCTACAAGAATCGCTTTTCCTTCCCCGAATCCGCGGTTATGCACCGATACCGTGAACGCGGCGCCGTGTTGCTGTCGACCGGGCTCGACGGCGCAATCGAATTCAATATTTCCTCGCAGGTCGAATCGCCGCGAGCATACCGGCGTACGCACCTGCGCTACTGGCATCACCTCGAGGCGGCCGATCCCGGTGCGGGCGAATGAGCGACGCCACGAAGCGTACGCGGCGCCGAGCGCACCCCAGTTACGGCCTTTTCGCCGTTCCCGTCGTCTGATATGGTCTACGCCGGCGAGTCGGCCGCAAATGGGGGGTGTTCGTTACACGTGTTTGAATTTGTCAAAGCGGGCGGCTGGATGATGCTGCCGATTATGATTTGTTCGGTCGTTTCGATGGCCATCGTAATAGAGCGATTCTGGTCTCTGCAGCGCCGCCGCATCACGCCCGAGAACCTCGTCGCGCAGGTGTGGCAATGGGCACGATCGGGCGTTCTGGACGACAAAAGGATTGAATCGCTGCGTGCCGGTTCTCCGCTCGGCCGCATCTTGGCCGCCGGTCTGATCAATCGCGTCTACGAACGCGAAGTCATGAAGGAAAGCATCGAGGAAGTAGGACGACACGTTGTTCACGAATTGGGGCGTTACCTCAATACACTCGGAACCGTCGCCGCTATCAGCCCATTACTCGGATTACTGGGTACGGTGATCGGCATGATCAAGGTTTTCGCAGCGATCACGACCCAGGGTGTTGGCGATGCGTCCATCCTCGCCGGCGGCATTTCAGAGGCACTGATCACTACAGCCGCGGGTCTGTCCGTTGCCATCCCGACACTGATGTTCTATCGCTATTTTCGGAGCCGCGTCGAAGGGCTCGTCGTAATCATGGAACAGGAAGCACTGAAACTTGTTGAGGCGATGCATGGCGCCCGCGAACGCGACTCGGTCGAAATCGATCCGGCATGAATTTCCACCCACAACGCGAAGAAGAGGTCGACGTCAATCTGACGCCGCTGATCGATGTCGTATTTCTGCTCCTCATTTTTTTTATGGTTTCGACGACGTTTGTCCGGGAATCGGAGATTGAGCTAACCCTGCCCGAAGCGAGTGAAGAGGTGCGCGAAAATCCGCTGGATACAATCGAAATCGCGATCGACGCTCACGGTCGGTATTTCGTCAACGGCAACGCCCTCATCAACACGCAGATCGGAACCATACGCCAGGCATTGAACGAGGTTCGCCCGACCGACGCCGAGCCCGTGGTTATCATTAGCGCGGACGCCGGTGCGACTCATCAAGCGGTCGTCACGGTGATGGACGCGGCACGTCAAGTCGGCCTCACCCGGATTACTTTTCCGACCACAATTCGTGACGAAGAATGATGGGTCGTCGCGCCTGCCGGGTATAGAGCGTTGGGTGTTATGTCGTCCGGCAGATTACTTGAAAGCATGTGGTACAGCAGGCATCCCGGGGCCATCGCCCTGGTACCCCTGGCGTGGGTATACCGTCTCGCCGGGGTGCTGCACAAGGTTGCCTACACCAGCGGTTTGCTATCCTCTTACGAAGCCGACGTGCCGGTTGTTGTCGTTGGTAATATCTCGATTGGCGGTACCGGAAAAACGCCGCTGGTGATCTGGCTGGTCGAATATTTTCGCTCGCTCGGCTATACGCCGGGAGTCATCGCGCGTGGCTATCGGGGGCGGGCGAAGAATTGGCCGCAGCAGGTGCGCCCGGACAGCGACCCGGCGGTAGTTGGCGATGAGGCGGTCGTTATCGCCCGGCGCGCGTGTTGTCCCATCGCGGTCGGGCCGCGGCGCGGCGACAACGTCGACGCCCTCAGGCGATATGCCGCCTGTGACATCGTCATCAGCGACGACGGGTTGCAGCATTACGCGCTCGATCGTAACTACGAGATCGCCGTAATCGACGGGGTGCGGCGCTTCGGTAACGGCCGCTGCTTGCCGGCAGGACCGCTCCGCGACCCGGTTCAGCGGCTTCGTTCGGTCGATTTGATCGTAACCAATGGGATCGCCGCGAGAGGTGAATTCGCGATGAAGTACATCGCTACGCACGTCCGAGAACTCGGTGGTGACTATGAAATAGAAATCGAAAAATTCGCGCCGAAAGAAGTCCACGCCGTGGCCGGTATCGGACACCCTGAGCGGTTCTTCTCGATGCTGCGCGCGAAGGGTTTTAGAGTAAAGCAGCATCCATTTCGCGATCACGCACGATTTCGCAAGTCTGATCTCGAATTTGGCGATGATCTTCCGACTATTATGACGGAGAAGGATGCGGTTAAATGCGAGCATTTGGGATTACGTAAATGCTGGTATGTTCCCGTTTCGGCGGAGCTTCCGGAAGTCTTCCGACGACGCTTGTCGACCGCCTTCAGTGGGGTTGAGCATGGATAAGAAACTATTGGAACTATTGGTATGCCCGGTGACGAAGGGGCCCTTGATATACGACAAGGAAAATCAGGAGCTGATTTCGAAAGCCGCCCGGATCGCCTATCCGATCCGGGACGATATTCCGGTTATGTTGGAGGACGAAGCCCGCGAATTGAGCGATGAGGAAATCGAGCGCTTGAATAAGTGAATCCCTGATGAACAACGGGTTCAATCGTATACTGAATCGCTTTAGCGAGTGAATTCGACAGTTCTGCGTGTGATTGGCGGCTTTTAGCTTGAAGTGTCGGCAGATTCTCCCGAAGAACGGTAACTTGATTACGGGACGACGCACGAGGTGAGTTTTAAGGTCTATATTCCCGCGCGTTACGCGTCCTCGCGCCTGCCCGGAAAACTGTTGCTGTCGATCGGGGGCAAGCCCCTCGTTCAGCATGTTTACGAAAATGCGGTATCCAGCGGGGCGGACGAGGTGGTGATCGCGACGGATGACGAACGCATTTTCGAAGCCGCCCGGAAGTTCGGAGCGGTGGTGGTACGGACTCGCGATTCCCATTTATCGGGAACGGACCGGATCGCCGAAGCCGTCGCCGGGCGTGGAGAAAGCGACGATACGATCGTCGTCAACGTGCAGGGGGACGAGCCACGGTTACCTGGCTCGGTGATCCGACAAGTTGCCCGATTACTCGAATCCAACCCCGTCGCCGACATTACTACTGTGTGCGAACCGGTCGGTAGCGAGCCTGCCGTTAACGATCCCAATGTTGTCAAAGTTGTTCGTACGGCCGACGACAGGGCGCTCTATTTCAGTCGTGCGCCGATACCGCATGCGCGCGATGCTCATGCCGTTAACTTGGACTATTATCGCCGCCACGTCGGGATTTACGCCTATCGCGCGGCCTATCTGCGTCGATTCGTCGATGCTCCCCCGGCCGCGCTCGAGCAGGTAGAACGATTGGAACAGTTGCGTGCACTCGCCGGCGGTGCGGTTATTATCGTCGCGGACGCGGCTGCCCATTGCGGGATCGGCGTCGATACACCCGCCGATTTCGAACACTTGCGCGAGCGATGGGCGGAAAGCACATGAATGCAGGGCCGCGAATTCGGATCCTATTCGTCTGTACCGGGAGCCTATGCCGCTCGCCAATCGCCGAAGGGTTCCTGCGCGCTAAGTTATTCGATGCAGGGATGGCCGACGAAGTGCTGGTGGATTCGGCGGGTATCTTCGCTCAGCCCGGCCGCGCGCCGGAGCCGATGGCGGTAGAAGTGGCGGCCGAATATGAGGTGGATATTTCGGCTTTATCATCGCGCCCGTTCGAGCAGACCGATTTCGAGCAGTTTGATCAGTTGATCGGCATGGATTTGGGGCACCTCGACTATCTGCAGGCCACCTGCCCACCGACTTGCACCGCCGAGATCAGGTTGCTGCTCGATGACGTCGCCGAATTGAAGAAAGTGGAAGTACCGGATCCGTATCGCCAAAATCTCGATGCCTACGAGTTTTCCACCCGGCTGATCAACGTCGGTATCGAGGACCTAATGGGTCGTCTAGCGCGGTAGCGATCCGCGACACCGGCCACTGAAGCGAAAAAACGGTTCCATTATGTCCGCGGCGGGCCCGATGACGGCCGCGACCGGTCAACACGCAAAAGGGGTCAGCGTTCGCGGTAGGTGATACGGCCTTTGCTGAGGTCATAAGGGGTGAGTTCGACCGTCACCGTATCGCCGGTGAGGATGCGGATATAATTCTTGCGCATCTTGCCCGAGATATGTGCGGTAACAACATGACCGTTTTCGAGTTCGACTCGGAACATGGTATTCGGCAGGGTTTCGACGACCTTGCCCTGCATTTCAATGTGTTCTTCTTTCGCCATGCGACCTCTTGATTGATTACCGATCGGGAACCTCTTCCCGATCAGGGCGCCATTGTGCCTCAATCGAACAAGCAGCGTAAAGCGGGCGAGGTAACGGACCCAGTATCCAGTAGGAAAAGCCTGCCGGCTGCGGGACATATTTTGACTGGACCCCGGATCCAGTCCGGGGTGACGGGAGTTGGAGTAACGCTGAAAGTGAAGCGTCTTTCGGAGCACCTACTGAGAAGCGATCTCAAAATTGTCCGCCAGTTACAGCTGCCGCGATTGTCTGACCGGCATTTCCGAGTCACCCGCTCGACGGCGAACGCCAGCTGCCGTTGACGTAGCAATGATAGGGTCTGAACTCGGTCTTATAGGACATTTTTCTGCAGTCCTCGATCCAGTAACCGAGGTATAGCCACTTCAATCCCAATGCGCGCGCGATCTCGATTTCTTTCAATATGGCGTACCGGCCGAGACCGCGATTCGAATACGACGGGTCGAAAAACGTATAGACCGCGGACAGGCCGTCGTTGAGTCGATCCGTGACGGCGATTGCGAGTAGTTCGGCACCGCTTCGAAATTCGTAGAAAGTGGTCGTCGCCCAGCTAGTGGAGAGGAAATCCATGTAAGTGTCCGGGTCCGCATTTTCCATTCCGCCGCCCTTATGCCGGGCCGTCATATATCGGCGATAAAGGTTGAAATGCGAGGCGTCATAAACTGCTTCGCACGCCTTAACCGTAATATCCGAATTGAGCCGCAGGTTTCGTCGCTGCGCGCGCCGCAGCTCAAAATCTGCCACCGGGAGACGTATCGGGACACAGGCGTCGCAGGATCCGCATTTCGGCCGATAGATATGTCCGCCGCTACGCCGGAATCCGTGCTCGGACAACAGGGTATAGGTCGCCCGGTCCGGACGCATGCGGGGGTCGACAAATAGGGTAACGGCGCGGCGGCCTGCCAGGTAGCCGCAATCGTGTGGCGGCGTGGTGAAAAAACCCAACGGCTGGGAGCGTGGCGGCTGCGTCACAATTGGGCTCCCCGGAGCCAGGCTCGCGGCGCCGGTGCGCCGGCGCACAATTTGTTCAACATCGCGTTGAAATCCGTGCGCGCAATGGTTTCGGCGCCGAGAGAGGCGAGGTGCGGGTTGTGTACCTGGCAATCGATAAGTCCGTAGTCCCATTCCGTCAAGCGCTTAGTGAGCATGACCAAAGCAACTTTCGACGCGTCGGTCGCAAGGCTGAACATCGATTCACCGAAGAACACCCTTCCGATGGCGATGCCGTAGAGACCGCCAACCAGTTTGTTCTCCTCCCAGCATTCGACCGAATGGGCATAACCGTGGCGGTGTAGCGTCCCGTAGGCCTCTATCATAGAGTTGGTGATCCAGGTTCCCGTCTGGCCGTTGCGCGGCGCGGCGCATGCGCGCATAACCCGATCGAACGCCTGGTCCGCAGTGACCGAAAACGGCTGACGATTAACCGTTTTGCGTAGCGAGCGCGATATCTTCACGGCGTCCGGGTATAGAACAGAACGCGGATCCGGCGCCCACCACAGGATCGGTTGGCCGTCGGAAAACCAGGGGAAGATCCCGCCGCGATAAGCGAGCAGCAGGCGCTCGGGCGTAAGATCGCCGCCGGCCGCAAGTAGGCCGGCGGGGTTGGTCAGGGCCTCGGTGGTGTCCGGAAATTCATCCGACAGCTTGTTCGTCTGAACCCAGTACAACGGATTGTTCATCGCTGCGGGCATTTCTCACGAAATAGCCGTTCCAAATTATCGATCAATTTCGAAATAAGGGCCCGCGGCTGTGCATCGGCACCGTCATACCGGCCCCGGATCAAGTCCGGGGTGACGGACCCGGTATCCAGTAGAAGAAAGCCCGCCGCAGGCGGACATTGTTTAACTGGACCCCGGGTCGAGCCCGGGGTGACGGGCGCCCGTATATGCACGAAAGTGAAGCATCTTTTGGAGCGCATATTTAGCGCGGCGCGCTTAATCGTCCCTTGAAGTGCATGAAGGTTTGCCGCCCTGGGAAAGACACGACGCTTTCTAACAGCCTTTGATTCGAAACGGATCGATTTCTCTAAATACGCGTTTCGTCGCGCGAAAACTGCCGCCAACGCGCGGACCGGATGTTGCGGCGAGATCCGGTCAACCGACCGCATCGGTGATGCGTATCCGGTCATCAAAATCGGGAGCCTTCTTATAGGCGCGGTGCTGCGACAATTCTCCGACATATTGGTCGATGTGCCGGGTCTCGCGGCGTAGGAAGTCCGCAATCGCGTCGCGGAACCCCGCATCGGCGATCCAGTGCGCCGACCACGTTTTTACCGGATCGAACCCGCGCGTGATCTTGTGTTCACCCTGAGCTCCTGCGTCAAACCGGTCGAGGCCCTGTTCGATGCAGAACTCTATCGTTTGGTAGTAGCACAATTCGAAATGAAGTTGTTTGACATGTTGCGAACACCCCCAATGCCGCCCGTAAAGCGTGTCATGACTCCGCATCGAGAAGGAGCCCGCCACGTAATCATTTTCGTATTTGGCCAATATCAGCAGCGGGGCATCCGGCATCGCTTCGGATAGATAGCGAAAAAAAGACTCCGTAAAACGCGGTTCGCCCCACTTACGCAAAAAGGTTGAGCAATAGAATTCGTGAAAAACGGCCCAGTGCTCAGCCCCGATGGCGTCGCCATACAAGACTTCTATCGTGATCCCGGGCGCGTTCGCTTCCCGCCGTTCGCGCCGGATTTGTTTGCGCCGCTTAGAATTCAGCGCCTGCAAAAACGCTTCGAAAGAAGTGTAACCGCGGTTGAACCAATGAAACTGGCAGCCGGCACGGATGAGCAGATCCATATCCTTGAATAGCCGGGCTTGCTCGTAGCCCGGGAACAGACAGTGTACAGACGAGGCGCCATTTTGTTGTACGAGTTCGACCGCGGCGTCGACTAACGCCGGTAGCGCAACCCCGATATCTTCGGAATTTACGACGAGTACGCGGCTGCCTGAAGCGGGGGTGAAGGGGATCGCCGAGACGAATTTCGGGTAATAGCGGCCGCCCGCGCGTTCGTAGGCGTCCGCCCAAGCCCAGTCGAATACGAATTCACCGTACGAATTAGTTCGCAAATAGAGCGGCATAGCCGCGAAAAGCCGGTTCTCCTCGTCGCGAAGAATGATATGGGAGGTGTACCACCCTTGGGGCTTCAAGCAGTCATGCAGCTCGAGGCCATATAAGAATTCGTGTGATAGAAAGGGGTCGTTTCCCGGGTTGAGCCGGTTCCACTCGGCCGCGGAAACTTCGGCAAGCGAATCGATCACGGTCAGTTTCATCATTCGTGCTCAATCGACGAGTACGCGCGAATCGGCTCCGATCGCGTGCAGCAGCGCCTGCTTGGAACTGCGTAAAGAAAAGCTTGCCTCCCGATATTGTCCATTGTGGATCGTATATCGAAACGTCACGCGGTTTCCGTTCATGAAACGGTGGAGGACCAATGATTCGATCTCACGGTCAACGATTTTTCCAAGCTGTATGGTGGCATTTTTGGCCGCGATCGCGCAGCGCTGACCGACGGCGAAATGGTGCATCGGGATACGTTTGTCGATCTGGAATGTTGGGCAACTGGATTCGGCAAAAGTTTCGAAGCCCTCGCCGAGCACTAATCTAAGGTAGACGATATCGCCGTCTACCAAGAAAACTTCCGCACGCTGGCCGGCGTCGTTAGCGATGTAAGCCACCGGATCAAGGCCGGATTCTTCCGGCGCCCGCGTCGTCCATGCAGCCATCGCCGGACCAGGGCCGATCAATATGAAAACCAGTAGGATCGAACGTGTCCGTGTCACAGATACATCCTCTCGAGATCGCCGGCCCACAGATCGCGCCAATCGGTGAGCGGCGTTCCGGCGGGTTAGCTCTTCGGCGCGTCCTTTCCCCCTGTATAGATGGGAAACGGTGCAATCGTTTCGCCTGATCCCGACACTTCCGTGATCTTACTGTGTCCCTTTTTTTCCACCTCGTCGATCCGGATCACCGCATGCATCGGTATGTAAGTCCGCGGAACGCCGCTGAATTCGGACTTCAGACTTTCCTCGGAGGGGTCGAGTACGACAGAGGATTTTACCCCGAACAAGAGGTCTTCGATTTCGATGAACCCGAACAGCGCGCTTTGATGCACCTTGCGGGCATAGATTTCGTATACCTTTCCCTGATTGTGAAAGGTGACACGGTACGTACTCTTTTTGCTCATGTCTCTATTGTGATTTCCATCGAGTTCTCAGGATAGCATGGATCCGTCGTCGGCTCTGAATAGGTGTGCCGAATTTGTGCATCCCGGCACGTCAGATGGCGAGCGTGTCGGCTGTGCGGAAGTAGATCACCGATCGATTTCCTACGCCATACCGGCTAATACGCGTTCCAAAACATCGAACAGTTTCGGGTTAAAGGGCGATTGCTGTAAAGCATTACCGTCATACCGGCCCCGGATCGAGTCCGGGGTGACGGGTGCGGGTATAAGCACGAAAGTAAATCATCTTTCGGAACGCCTTTTTAGCGGGCGGGTCGCTCTAGCCGATTGCTACACCACAATCGTCTTCGTCGCCGAGAAGTGGTCGACAACCTGGTATCCATGATATCCGCGCGGGTTGCAAACGACGCGGGTATCGTCTCGCTCATAGTCGGCGACGACGTGCAGGTGGCCGTGGATCCAATCATCGATCGCGTAACGCGCGAAGAAATCATCGAGGTCGTTGCAGTACGTTGCGCGGTAATCGGACGTACTGGAGCGGGGCCAGCTTTGCATACTCGGCGCGTGATGTGTCACCACTATGGTTTTGCCACGATGGGGTTTGTCGAGTTCCCGGGCGAGCCAGAACCGCGATTCCCAATTGATGTCGTACAACTGATCCGGCGTTAGCGGGCGCGAAGCGCATCGGATCTGCTGATAGTCGTTCATCTGACGCTTGGCCGTCTCCATCACATCGGCGTCACCGTCGAGGTAGTTGGTCCATAGCGTAGCGCCGAGAAACCGTACGCCACTTAGCTCCACGGATTCGTTTTCGAGAAAGTGGATTTGGGACGAAGCGGTCGACTCCGCAATCGCTGCCCGCGTGTGCACGATGTCGCCGCCGTAGTATTCGTGATTCCCCGCTACGTAGATAACGGGCTTGTCGAATTGCTTCAACCATTCGACGCCCTGTAGACCGATTCCGATGTCACCGGCGGCCACGATCACATCGGCGTCGGTAGCGGGCGCATCCAACTCCCCGAACTCCAGATGAATATCAGAAAAAAACTGGATCTTCAAAGAGGTACTATTTCGTTTTTTGCTTTCCAAGCGCTAACCGGCATTTCTCTACGGTCCCACGGATTATCCAACAGTGGCTTACCGAACGACGACGGTAAACGGTTGATGGACACTAAACGCAAACCGTTTTGAAACTGCCTTCCTAAGAGCTGCGGG
>CAZFZX010000146.1:0-11616 GCA_964523765.1 uncultured Enterobacteriaceae bacterium | reverse complement strand
TTTTACCGGATTAAAGGGGCTTTGCCTTTCTTATTCGTGCAATATTCAGGCTAGGTATCTATCAATTCCAGCGCGCCGGCGTGTCCTTTTTCGGACACGGCGGAGATGCCCATGGCTACCTCGCTCATTTTGCCTACGCTCCCGCGCTTCAACGCGGCTACTTTATTGTGATCAACGCGTTCAACAAAGAGGCCCTTCGTAAGATGCGGCAACTTATCGAGGAGGAACTCGTCGGAAGCACGAGCGCGCCGCCCGCATCAAACGCCCCGTTGAGTGAAACGCAGATACAGACGCTCGTTGGAACCTATCGGCCAGCGACACGTCGTTTCGCGCACGAGGGCGACGCCGATTCTATGGAAGTGTTCGCTGAAGGCAGCAAACTCTATACCTCGGCACAACCAGGCAGCCGCGCGCTGCTCGCGGTATCGCCGTGGCATTTTCGTCGCACAAATCAGACGGTGGCGACTATTGCGTTTGTTGCTTGCCGAGATCGCGTTTATCTGCAAGGGGATTTCGGCAACTACGAAAAACGCGTCCCGGGTGCTGCGGCCGCGTGCCCCGAGGACTAGGAACCTGGACGACCGGCTCAGTCGGTCACGACGCAGCGCACTCCGGTACCCCCTAAGCCACAGTATCCACCTGGGTTCTTCGCGAGATATTGCTGATGGTAGTCTTCGGCGAAATAGAACGCGGCCGCGGCAACGATTTCGGTAGTGATTGTCCCGAAACCCGATGCTTTCAACGCCTTCTCGTACTCCCTTTGCGAACGATGGGCGAGGTTCATCTGCTCGTCATCGTAATAGTAGATTCCGGAACGATATTGAGTCCCCGCATCATTGCCCTGGCGCATTCCCTGCGTCGGATCGTGAGCCTCCCAGAACACTCGCAACAAATCGGGGTAAGAAATCAGCGACGGGTCGAACGCGACGCGCACAACCTCATTGTGCCCGGTCTCCCCGCTACAGACTTCATGGTAGCCGGGGTTGGGAGTATAGCCGCCGGCGTACCCGGCAGCAGTCGTGTAGACACCATCGAGCTCCCAATAGCGCCGTTCCGCACCCCAGAAACAGCCCATACCGAATAGCCCATAGGCTAACGACGTTTCGGAGCCGGGTTGCATCGGGGTGCCCAGCACGTAGTGCTTTTCGGCTACCGTAAGCGCTTCGGCCCTCCCCGGCAGCGCGTCAACGGGTGAAGGTATCGATTGGTCCTTGTTTCGTCCGAACATGGTTGTCACCCGAATCGTAAGCTTGTGTGTGAGCGTATACGTATCGTTCGTGGAAGCAAGTCAACCTGGATGAGGTTCGGCTCGCGATCCTCGCGGTTTCGTTGCCCCCAACATGGACCTGAGTTCGCTCTCCACGCGGCCCGGGGCGGTTCCCGATTTACGGGTATAGACCACGGCCCGTTCCTCGTCTACGACAATCAAGCCGGGAGTGCCCTTGACGCCATAGGCGCGGGCGACCTCGTCGGCTTCCAGTAGTAAGTGAAACCCATATCCATGTTCTTTCATATGAGCGACCGGGTCGCCGTCCTCCCAGATATTCAGGGCGTAGAATTCAACGCCCGCCTCGCCAAATTCGCGCCGCAGTTTTTCGAGGTGCGGCATCAGTTGGCGACAATACGGACACCAGGTCGCCCAAAAAAGGATGACGGCCGGCCGCCCTTCACTGTGTTGGTAAAAATTGAGCGCGGTGCCATCGGCGCCACGCAACGTCCAGTCGGGAACCGGATCGCGATCACCAACCGCATCGACGTTCGTTGCAGGGCTCAACACTATCACCGCGGCGATACCTAATACACGCCGACTTCGAGCTATCTTTTGTATCATTTTCCGTTTCCTTTTTCGCGCCCGGTAATCGTTCTCAGTCATTACCTGTAAGACTTACCCTACCGCCCGACAACCGGTACGATACATTTTTGAGCGACAGCTATCGCCGATAGTTCAATCGCGACCGTAGGGGCGACGAAAAGAACCGGGACCGATGATGGATTCCTAAAGTGGCAAATATTCACATACACCTGCTGCGCGGCGCTGTCGCGACCATCCTCGCAGTGACCGCGCCGCTCGGGGTTGAGGCGGAGCCCGCGCGGTCGCCTTCCGATTCATCGACATTTACGATCTTGTTTGAAAACGATTTATTCGGCGACACCGACCAACAATATACCAGCGGCGTTCAGCTCGGTTGGATGTCACCCGATCTAAGCCGCTACGCGGACGCCGAGCGGTTGCCGGATTGGTTATTACCGGTAGTATCACGCCTACCCTGGATCAACGAGCCGAATACACAGCGTAACGTGAGCTTCGCAATCGGACAGAAGATCTTCACCCCGGAAGACACCCAGAGTTCGTCGCTCGTGCGCGACGATCGTCCCTACGCGGGTTGGTTATACGGCGGGCTCGGCTTCACCAGTAAAACGACTTCGCGGATGGACATGTTCGAGTTCCAGTTGGGAGTCGTCGGCCCCGCTGCTCAAGCGGAAGAAGCTCAGAATTTCATACACGATTTACGCGACCTCGCAAAAACGCGGGGTTGGAGCCACCAACTCGAGAACGAACCGGGATTTGTGCTCATTTATGAGCGTAAATGGCGCCCGTTCAAGAGCCCGAATGCGACCGGCCTCGGGTACGACGTCATCACCCACGCCGGAGGAGCACTCGGCAACGTGTTTGTTTATGGTAATGCAGGCGCCGAGGTGCGCACGGGATGGAACCTACCCGGCGACTTCGGCACCTCTTACATTAGGCCCGGCGGGAACACGAACGCTCCCACGGCGAGCGACGACCCGCGACTCCGCGCCGATCTAACGTACGGTGCTTACGTTTTTGCCGCGGTCACCGGACGCCTGGTCGGACATGACATTTTTCTCGACGGCAACACGTTTACCGACAGTCACAGCGTCGACAAAGAAACGCTGGTCGGAGACCTCATCGTCGGCGGCAGTATCGTAGTCCACCGATTCAAATTGTCTTACGCGCAGGTCTTTCGTACCCGCGAATTCGAAGGTCAGCGCGATAAACACAACTTTGGTTCGGTGAGCCTGTCGATGACATTTTGACTCGGAGCCATCCGTCGGGCTTCGATCCCGTACTGTGCATCCTCGAACCTACCTCGCGAGTTCACAGACGGCTAGTCGTCATGGCGCGACTACGTTATGCTCGGTCAAACGTCGCGGGATTATGACACCGGGGAGGAGAAACATGACAGATCGAATCGAAGTTTATTGCGACTCCCATGGGGTCTCGTATTGCGCGACCAAAGAACGCCTAATCAACGCTGGAATCGCAACCGAATTCATGTTTCCTACCGGTTCCGAGGCTTGGCGCGGCAATGGGTCCTGCCGCGAACCCCACGAGCCCTTGTGGTCTATACAAAGGGCGCCTGGCAACCGCTATAAGGTGATGTGGGGGCTCTGCACCGAAGAACAAGCAGACTAGGCACCCGCGGCAAACCTGTTCCTCTCGCGTTTCAGAAGAAAGGCGACGTGCT
Organism: uncultured Enterobacteriaceae bacterium; assembly: GCA_964523765.1. Taxonomy (GTDB): domain Bacteria; phylum Pseudomonadota; class Gammaproteobacteria; genus UBA11873. Next base: position 8,125 of record CAZFZX010000146.1, on the reverse strand, counting down.
CCATCCGATCACAGCTTTCATTGCGCTGAGATACCTGGGGGCCAAGCGGAAGACTCGGTTCGCATCGTTCGTATCGACCGTTTCCGTTCTCGGCATTGCGCTTGGTGTCGCGGTCCTGATCATCGTATCGTCCGTGATGAACGGATTTGAAAAAGAAGTTACTCGCCACATACTCGGGATGACATCGCATGCCATGTTGTTCCGCCCCGGCTCTCGCATGGACGATTGGCACGAAGTACTCGAAATCGTCGAAGCCGAACCTGGCGTAGTCGCCGGCGCCCCGTTTATCCGCGCCGGCGCTATGCTGAATCATAAAGGGAACGTTCGCGGCGTATCCATTCAGGGTATCGACATCGACGCCGAGCGCAGGGTTTCGACCTTAGCCGCCGCGATCGACCCGGCGGTACTGGAGGCTTTCTCCAGCGACGCAAACCAGATCCTCCTAGGCGCCGCCCTCGCCGAGGCTCTGGAAGTCGAGGCCGGGAATACGGTGACGCTGGTCGCGCCCCGATGGAACGCAGAAAGCGGTATGGAAATGCCGCAATACTTCCCGCTGAAAGCGCTTGGGACCTTCAGCGTCGGGATGCACGACTTCGACGCGGGCTTCGCTCTACTTCCGCTCGCTGACGCCGCCCGGGTCTTCGGGCTCGGAAACGCTGTATCCGGTATCCGCATACGTTTCAGCGATCCCGACGCCGCCCCGAGCGGCGCTTCCGCAATCGCCGCTCGCGTAGGCGCCGGCGCCGCTTCTGTCAACTGGACGCAATACCACCGAAACTTCTTCTACGCATTGAAATCCCAAAAGCGCATCATGTTCGTCATTCTGTCGCTCATCGTCGCTGTCGCCGCATTTAACATCGTCGCCTCGATGGTGATGGTCGTGAAGGACAAAGACCGAGACATCGCGATCCTCAGAACCCTCGGCTTGGGCCGCCGCTCGATCATGTTGATATTCGTCATTCAGGGCTTACTGATCGGAATTGCGGGGGTGGCACTCGGTGTTGTCGCGGGTGCCTGGGGGGCAACCAAAGCCGACCGGGCCGTCGCCTTTGTCGAAGCGTGGATCGATATCAAGTTCATCAAGCCCGACGTCTATTATATCGATTATCTGCCGGCCGACGTTCGCTTCGGCGACATCGCGGTCATCTCGACGGTTGCTCTAACGATTTGCTTAGTTGCAACACTGTACCCCGCGTGGCGCGCGGCGCACACGGCACCGGCCGTAACGCTCCGCTACGAATAAAGATGGACGGTTTCAAAAAAGCCAATTACGGAACGTCAGCGGTGACCAGTCGTTTTGCCGTGACAATGCAAATTGGGTCAAACGTTCCATGAGTATTTCCGAAAGCTCATGGATCCGCGCGTAAACTCCGGCGTGACAAGCGGGAACAGCCGCGCTGTTAGGCGGACTCGATCGAACGAGTTCGGCCCGAACAGCGGTGTCCGAAAGCATCCGGTGAAGCAATTCGTAGAGTTCGATCACGGCGCCAAAGTCGGACTCGGGGTAAGCGTCGAACGCTTTCTGTAAGCGACTCAGCGGGGTACGGTCGAGTTCGGCCAGCAGCCACGCCCGACTGTCGTTACGACGGCTGCTTTCGCCTAGCAGGAACATGAGTCCCGCGAAAGTAGCCACGCGGGTGGTGCGCAGTTTTGCCTGGCGCAGATACCACCCGTCATCGTCCGACCGGGAAAACTTGAACTGCTGCCAAACGGCGTAGGCGTGCAGATAACGTGACAGGTCATTGACTAGATGCGTCCATCCCTCCGCGGCAACCGGATCGGGAGCGTACCAGCGAATGATCCGTTCGCGCAGCGACACGAACTGCTCGCTGCGCCATAACGGCCGCGCATCCAACAAGAGTTGCATGCGGGAACCGAAAACCGACGCCGGTTCTTCGAGGCTACCTCGACCCGCTTCGTCCAATAAAGCGGACACCTTGACGGGTTTACCGTAAATCCCGTCCGCTTTGGGCGCTCGTACGCCAAAACGAGGAAACTCGCGGATGACTTGCTCCATGCCGCGCTCGAGTCGTCGCGGGTCGAATCCGACCGAGTCGTCGTCGACGACGACGATACAATCGACGTCCGAACGTTCCGACGCTTCCAGACGGCCAAGGGATCCGGCTGCAGCAACCGTCAATACCGATCCGCACTCGCCGCCAAAAGAGTGCTCCAAGGCCGTGCCTATGCCGCGGACGGCTTCGAGCGAAAAATGCCGGCTTCGCGCAAGCGCCGGAAAACCACTCAAGTCGGGGTGAGCTTCGGACGATTCAGGCATGAGATGATGAGATTCACGGCGTGATGAACACCCTTACCGAAGGGGCCGCTCTTCGAGCGACCGTACGTTTCGTTTTCCTATTTTACCCGAAGCGCCGGCAGGGCACCGAAATCAAAAATATATTGCAGTGCATCAATTTCGTTCTATAATAGTAGAAAGCCTAACCGGCATTTACGAGATAACTTATGGATATTAAAGACAAAGTTGCAATTGTCACAGGTGCCGCTAGCGGCATCGGCCAGGCCGCCGCAAAGGAACTGAAGAAACACAAAGCCGGCGCCATCGCCCTAGTCGACATGTCCGAGGCCGTGCATGAAATCGCCGCCGAAATCAATACCAGCAACGGCTCGGAATCGGTCCGCGCCTTTCAGGGCGATACAACGGACGAGGCGTTTCGCAAACAGGTTTTCGATGCGATGCGGCGGGACTACGGCGTGGTGAATATCTGTGTGCCGGCAGCCGGCATTACTCGCGACGCACTGGCTGTGCGCCTAAACAAGGAAAAGGGCAAGGCCAACATCTACCCAATTGAGAATTTCCGCCAGGTCATCGAAGTCAATCTCATCGCGCCGATCTATTGGGCCCTGGAACTCGTCGCGCAGATGGCCGAAGACCGCTTCGCGCGCGGACTGAAGCAATGGGATCCGGCGGAAGGCGTGCAAGGCGTTATCGTATTCATCGGATCCGTATCATCCCAGGGAAACAAAGGCCAAATCTCCTACGCGACAACCAAAGTCGGGCTCGAGGGCGCGGCGTCGACCCTGATGAAAGAAGCCATGTATTACGGCGTTCGGTGCACGGTGATACATCCGGGATTTACCGATACGCCGATGGTCCGGTCGTTAGGCGAGGATTACATCAACACCCACATCATTCCGGCGACTCAGATAGGGCGTTTGATACGCCCCGAGGAAATCGCGGACGCAATCAGCTTTCTGATTCGGAATTCGGCTGTTAGCGGCCAGTTATGGGCAGACGCCGGCTGGCACCCGATGCCCACCTAGGGAACCTCTGATCAATTCATGGAACGTCGCCTTGCGCCCAAAATCGTCCAGGTCGGCGTTGCGGCGCTTGCCAATAGTCCCTGCTATTACCTGCGCGCCGCGCCTTGACCTGAACAATTTTGGGCGGCAACTCGACTGTCCCAGAATGAATCAGAGGTTCCCTAGGAGTCCGCGCGGCGCTACTTCGCGAAAACCTTTTTCAATAACTCCGTGGTGCGCGCGGCGGGATTCGCCCGGATCTTGCTTTCTTCCTCGCCCACCATTAGAAACACGCCGTCGAGCGCTTTGCCGGTGACGTAGTTACCGAGATCGAGCTTCTCCGTATCGACCAGACCCGACGCGAAACTCGCCTTGTCGACCATATCCTGGTAACGCTTCGTGACCCCGACTCGGCCGATCGCATCGTCGACGATCGGCCGAAAACGTGACTTCAAGGAATCCGTGCTGGTCCGTTGCAGATATTCGGTGGCCGCCTGATCGCCACCGTTGAGGATACCTTTCGCATCATCTATGGTCATCTTGCCAATCGCATCGCCAAAGACACTCGCGGCTTCCGGCACGGCTCGCTCCGCAGCGCGATTCATTCCTTCGACAAACTGGTCCGCCATGGCATCCTGACCGATCGTGCGCAAACCTTTCTCGACCATCGACAAGTGCTCAGGCATGGGAATTTTGACCTTGGCGTTGTCGAGAAAGCCGTCGGGCTTGCCAAGATTCTCGACCGCCGATTGCGCCCCCTTGCTCAACGCTTCTTTCAGACCCTCGGCAATCTGGTCTTGTGAGAGACCCGCGGCCTCAGCCGCTTTCGATAATCCGTCTCCCTCCGTGACCTCGCTGCTCTTGGATTTAAAGAAATCCATAACGCTCGACCAATCGGCGAAAACCGTGGAAGACGCGGCCAGACTCAGGGCGATACCAACGATCGTAGCAACCCACCATTCCTTCGGATTCATGGTCATCTTCGAAACCCCATTTCGGGTTACAATGCCGCGATCATATCATCGACTGGTACATCATTAATCGTCCTGTCGGTCCGCATCGAGGGCTAGGGCCCCACGGAACCACGGAATGGCCCGCTCAGTATTCCCGCAACCGAACATTGCCGCTCGGCGGGGCGCGTCAGTCGCACGCAAGGGTTTTGTCCGGCGGGAATACTGGTCGTCTTTCCCAGGGTAGAAAACCTTCGTGCGATTCAAGGATCGAGGGAACACGCATCGCGTTGGTGAGAAATGCGGGCTAGAATTGCGCTTACCATAATGCCAGTGAAACCAGTGCCGTCACTCGAGGGAAACACATGAATCCAGCGAACGAACGCGTTCTTTGCGTCGACGATCAGACCGAAATCATTGATTTGCTGGAACGGCATTTAAGCGACAGTTTCGATTGTGTGTATGCGACCAGCGGCGCCGAGGCCCTCAATCTGATAGATGCCAAAGGTCCGTTCGCGGCCGTGGTGGCCGATTACTCGATGCCGAACATGGACGGCATCACCTTACTGGCCGAAATACGCAAAAGGGCGCCGGACACGGTACCGATCATGCTCACGGCCTACGGCGACATAGATGTGGCCATAGCGGCCCTGCACCAAGGAAATATCTTTCGCTTTCTGCGCAAGCCGTGGGAGAGCGACGAACTGAAGCGCGCGATCTCCGACGCCCTGGATCTCAATCACTTGATCACGAACGAACGCCGGTTGCGCAACGAACTGGCGAGCGCTAACGCGGAGTTGGATGCAAAAGTGAAGGAGTTGGACGAGACCAACCAACTGCTTGAATACTGGGTGGAATTCAGCCCGGCCGTCCTGTACAGCATGACCGTTGAAGACGATCGTTTGCGTCCGACCTATGTGAGTAAGAACTTTGCTCGGCTAACGGGGTCTGAGCGGACCGCCATGATCGTTGATCCCGAGTTCTGGCCGGGGGCCGTACATCCCGACGACCGCCCGCGTTTCGACGCGGCCTTGGCGCAATTGCTCGCGGGCGGAACATCGGCGCAGACAGTCCACTACCGGCTGCGGCATCAATCCGGGGGCTACCGGGAAATCGTCGACTCCATGCGGGTGATCCGGAACGACGAAGGCCGCCCGCTCGAGGTCGTGGGCGCTTGGCTCGACTTAAGCGAGAATCGAGACTGATCACGAGGTTCTCGGATGCTCGGCGCCGCTAACAAGGCCCACGCGTCCGATTAGAAATGCCCATATTATTCATATGGTTATATTCTTAAATCTATAATTACTCTTCATTAAAAACTTTAGGAAAGTAGTGTAATTATCTGTTATATATAAAAAACTTGATTGTTACTTCAGAATACGGTACAAATAACCTTAGTAACTAGTTAATAGTTATTAATTTTAATTATTCAACGTATTCGAGGCTCTGGTCTATGAACAACCTTGCGAGTAGACAATCCGTCGCCGCCGAATCGGCGGTAATGCCCAATTTAGTCCCACATAAGTCGAAGCCAAGCTGTAACAAAATCAGTAACGGCTTCATCTCACATCCGCAGCAGTTTCCGCTGGAATTCCGGCGAAGACGGGCGTGGGGATGGATGACACGAGACCAGCAAGCGCCTGCCGGCGACATAGGTCTGAGTTTCGTGTCGCGTAAACACGTACCAACGGGTAGCCGTATGGAACTCTCGATTCCCCTACGCGGGGTCGTACAGAAGTTTCAGGGAACGGTGGTCATGGTCCGCGAGATTGCCGATGGTTACGAGATCGGCTTATGGCTGGCGTCGGCGGACGACGCAAGTCGCGCGCGGCTGGTAGAGCAGATCTGCCGCCTGGAATGCTCCCTCCAGGGGAAACACGACGGCCCACAAACGCCGTCGCCGGCCCGGCGTAAACCCAGGACGTATTTGCCGACTGGGTTCCCGCAGCCGCTCACCAACTAGGGCGACGAGTCGAGTCGTTCGCGGGCCTGCGGCCTGCGAACGATGTTTTCGACGGCAATCAGACCGCCGGTGGCCGCCGCTCAGCGTCCGCCGCCGACCCCTCGTCAATAGGGTCTCCCGCCGGGAGATCCGCTGCCGCTTGGTGATCATCAGGCGGGCCAGACGACTCTTTTGCCCGAGTGGGCGGCGTATCGGGAGCCGACAGCAAGCCGGTCCTTAAACTCTCGATTTGCGAAGTAGCCCGTTCCGTGTCGCAGAATTCCTGCGCCCCCGCCGCCATATGTTCGTAGATTGTTCGGTATTGCTCCGTCATTCCGTGCAGCAGGTTGGCGGTGTGCTGAAAATGCTCCGTGACGTTTTCTTGATAGTCGGCAAGCTCCTCTTTTAGTTCTTCGGCCGTCTTACCGCCGCCGGCGCGACGCTGCTGCTTCTGGGCATAGGCATAACCGGCCGCCGCGCATACCGCGCCTACGATTGCCGATACGACAATCAACATTTCAATTCCAAAGGTCAACATTTGCTCTCCTTTCAATGCCAACTTAACCACTCAGCGAGCGTATATTACTTTGGCGGTCGATCCTGCCATCATGAACGCGGGATCCAAGTTCCGATCTCGCTATAATCCATCACACTATTCCGGGTCGGGTATGCGACTCACGCACTTAATTAAGGTCAAAGCTACATGGAATTCCTGGTTGATTATGGGACATTTGCGGCCAAGTTTCTAACCGTCGCAATCGTCATATTGGTTGGCGTCGCGGCGATCGTCGCCTTCTTCTCGGGCCGATCTCAGGTCTCGCACGAAGACCACATCGAGGTAAAGAACTTAAACGACAAATATGCGGCTATGAGTCTCGCGCTAAAGTCCGCCATCTTCCCCGCCAAAGCTTTCAAGCAAGAGGTGAAACGTCAAAAGCGTGAACGCAAAGACCGCGACCGCCACAAACAACCGGAAACCAGTAGGCCGCGAATCTTCGTTTGCCGCTTCGACGGCGACCTGCGCGCCTCCGCGGTATCGTCGCTGCAGGAAGAAGTGACCGCGATTCTTTCGGTCGCGACGGATAAAGACGAAGTCGTCGCGGTGATCAGCAGCGCGGGCGGCGTTATCCACGGTTACGGACTTGCGGCTTCGCAATTGCAGAGGATCCGGGATCGCGGCGTACCACTCACGGCGGCCGTCGACAAAATCGCTGCGAGCGGCGGATATATGATGGCGTGTGTCGCCGACAAAATCCTAGCAGCACCGTTCGCGATCATCGGATCGATCGGGGTCATCGCACAGCTACCGAACTTTAACCGCTTGCTAAAAAAGCATGACATCGATTACGAGGAAATCACCGCCGGGAAATACAAACGAACGCTTACGGTCTTCGGCGAAAACACCGACGAAGACCGTAAGAAATTTCAGGAAGAAATCGAAGACGCGCATGCTTTGTTCAAGGAATTCGTCACCGACAACCGCCCAGGCGTAGACATCGTCTCGATCGCGACGGGCGAATACTGGTATGGCAAGCGAGCGCTCGACCGGAATCTAGTTGACGAGATTCGAACCAGCGACGACTACCTTTTCGGCCGCTCCGAAGACTCGGACATTTTTGAAATACGCTACGTTCGCAAACGGTCGATGATGGACAAGCTCTTCGGACACGCGTCGCGGATCTTCGGACTCGCTTGAATTCCGGGCGGCTGCCACCGACGACTCCGGCGGTTCACGCCGATGCACCCTCTGGAAGAATAGTCCATAAATGATATTCGAAGGGGTTGCAGCAATACCATCACGGTTCACTAGATGGTTGACCCGAAATGCGCTTCACGTTGTTCGTAGAACCGCTTGGCGTCACCCCGGATTTGATCCGGGGTCCAGTCAAACAATGTCCGCCTGCGGCGGGCTTTTTCTACTGGATGCCGGATCAAGTCCGGCATGACGAAAGTGATCGATATTTCGGAACAG
>CAZFZX010000145.1:0-11675 GCA_964523765.1 uncultured Enterobacteriaceae bacterium | reverse complement strand
GGAACGACCGGTGATCCAAAGGGGGTGGTCCATACCGGTGGCTCTCTGGCGGCCCGGGTTGAGAACAATCGGCGTCATCTCAGCGCCCAGGTATTACAGCGGTCGTTATGTGTATTGCCCACGCATTTCGGGCACGGCCTGATCGGGAATTGCCTGACACCCCTGTTCGCGGGCGCCCGGCTCCATTTGTACTCGACGCCGGGCATCCAGGGTACGGGGCGGCTTGCCGACGTTCTCAGCGAACACGGGATCACGTTTATGAGTTCCGTCCCCGCATTTTGGAAAGTGGCTCTAAAGGTCGCCAAATCGCCAGTCGATAGCACGCTGCTGTAGATCAACATCGGATCGGCGCCTCTATCGGCCGATTTGTGGGGCGCCGTTGCCGCGTGGTCGGGGGCGGACAGTGTCAACAATATGTACGGCATTACGGAAACGGCCAACTGGGCCGCCGGTGCGTCTTCCCGTACGCATGCGCCGGAAGATGGTCTGGTCGGAACGATGTGGGGCGGGCAGGCCGCGGTCGTCGGCCGAGACGGTGAGTGCAGCCCAATCGGCGAGGGGGAAATCCGATTGAAGACGCCGTCCTTGATGGCAGGCTATTACCGGAGGGATGACCTGACGGCAGAGGTGCTGAACGACGGCTGGTATGATACCGGCGATCAGGGCAGCATCGATGAGCGCGGGGTGATCCGCCTGCTCGGACGATTGAAGACAGAAATCAATCGCGCCGGAACGAAGGTCCTACCGGAGGAGGTGGACTTGCTGCTCGAAAAGCATCCGTCCGTCGCCGAAGCCTGCACCTTCGGCATTCCCGATCCGATCAACGGTGAGATGGTCGCGGTAGCGGTGCGGGTTGTCGGTGAGGGTGCGACGCCTTCGGAATTGAAGGAGTGGTGTGGTGAGCGTATTCGACCCGACTGCGTTCCAGAGCGATGGTTCGTGGTTGCTGAAATACCGAAAACCGATCGCGGAAAGATCAATCGGGCGGTAGTACGAGAAGCCTGCATGAGGGAGCGGGAATGACGGTGGCGTGGCAACCCGGAAAGCCCTTCGAGACTGAAACCGAACGTTTTCGTTTGCGTTCCTTAGTGCCCGCCGATGTGTCGGAAACCTACATAAGCTGGTGGAATGATCCGGAGATACAGGCCGGTTTGAATTTCCCGGCGCGAGGTTGGGATCGGGAGCGCGCAATTCAGCACGTCATTCGTTTCGACAATGCTAAATCCTTCCATTTGGGGATTTTTTGCAAAGATACGGGGCGAATGATCGGTTTCTTTGCGGCATTTCCTAATCAACGAACGAAAGTGGCAAAGACGAATATTGTGATCGGGGAAAAAGACTATTGGGGGAAGCGGGTCGTGCAGGAAGTGCGCGGCCATATGTTGTCTTTCCTGTTTGACGAAATGGGCATGGAGAAGGTGAAAGGAGAGATACACGGAAATAACTACGCTTCGATTTTCAATTACAAGTCGATGGGATTCTCCAGCGAAGGCGTGTTGAGAAGCGAAATGCCGCACTTCGGCGGGGGCAAGCGCATCGATCTTTATATTTTTGGCATGTTGCGCGAACAATGGCAGGCATCGCGGAGACGCGACAAAAAATGAGCGGCGACTCCGCGTCCGTATCGAACGAAGCCTGGGAAACCGCCAGACGTTTACTCGCGTCGGCGCTCGAAATGGAACCAGAAGAAATCGCCGATGATGCGGGAATGGATCAATTACAGAATTGGGACAGCCTGGCTCATATGCGACTGATGATGGCGCTCGAAACGGAGCTAGGCGAGCCGTTGTCGGCCGAAGCTATTCTGAGCATAGACGGCTTGAAGGACATTGCCGCCGTTGTTCACGCGACGGCTGCTGGAGCGTGTTCAAGGGATCTGACCCCTTGAACAGACCCCTTGAACACTAGGTTACAGTTCGACACCGATCTGCGTAGCCCGCGTAGGGCGATAACATCTCGTTTCGGGGATCTGACTAATGAGCATCGATGAGCGCGCCGCCTTATTGATCGGCGGCGCTGACGGCAAGCACGTTTCACAAATCGGCCGCATGGCGAACCGCCACGGTCTCGTGACCGGCGCGACCGGTACCGGCAAGACCGTTACCCTACAGATCCTGGCCGAAGGCTTCTCGCGCATGGGGGTGCCGGTGTTTGCGGCCGACATCAAGGGTGACCTCTCCGGCGTCGCTCAGAGCGGCAAACCGCATCCGAAGATTCAAGAGCGCATCGATAGCATTGGGATCGACGATTTCGCGTTCGCGGGGAACACCGTCGTGTTCTGGGATTTGTTCGGCAAGTCGGGCGTACCCGTGCGCATGACGATATCGGAAATGGGGCCGTTGCTGCTGTCGCGGCTGATGAACCTCAACGAAACGCAGACCGGGGTGATGTACGCCGCCTTCCGCATCGCCGACGACAACGGCTTGTTGCTGCTGGACCTGAAAGACCTGCGCGCCATGCTCGCGTGGGTCGGCCGGAACGCGAAAGAACTGAAGCTCGAATACGGCAATATCTCCGGCGCGAGCATCGGCGCCATCCAGCGTCGGTTGCTGACGCTGGAAGAACAAGGCGCGAAGAAGGTTTTCGGCGAACTGTCGCTGGACATCGAGGACCTCATGCGCATCGATGAAAACGGATTCGGTATCATCAATATCCTCGACGCGACGCAACTCGTGGCGAAGGCGCCGGATCTGTACGCCTGTTTCCTGTTCTGGCTGCTATCCGAATTGTTCGAAGAACTCCCGGAGCAGGGCGATGCGGAAGTACCGAAACTCGTGTTGTTCTTCGACGAAGCGCACCTGTTGTTCGACGAGGCGCCGGCGTCGTTGCTGGACAAAGTCGAACAGGTCGTACGGCTGATCCGATCCAAGGGTGTCGGGGTCTACTTCGTGACGCAGAGCCCGTTGGACATCCCGGAAACGGTGTTGGGACAACTCGGCATGAAGATCCAGCACGCACTGCGCGCGTTCACGCCGAAGGACCGGCGCGCGGTGAAATTGATCGCCGAATCCTTCCGTCCCAACCCAAAGCTCGACACCGTGGAAGTCATTACCGAACTTGGTACCGGCGAGGCGCTCGTTTCGGTATTGCGCGAGAAAGGCGAGCCGAGTCCGGTGGAGCGCACCCTAATCCGGCCCCCAACCTCGCAGATAGGCCCCATTATCAAGGCCCTGCGCAACCAGATCATCGCCTCTTCGGAGGTCGCGGAGCGCTACCAGAAAGCGAACGACCGGCAATCGGCCTACGAAGAGCTCAAGAAGCGTGCCGAAGCCAAGGAGGCGCGCATGGTCGAGGAAGAGGCGGCGGCCGCCACGCGCAAGGTGAAGAAACCACGCGGCAATCGGCAATCGATCGGCGAGGCCATGGCGAAGAGCGTGGTGCGCGCTATCGGCAGCAACATCGGCCGCCAACTCGTCCGCGGCATCATGGGGTCGTTGTTTGGCAAAGGGCGGTAGCGGGAGTTCTCGATTAATCGTGCTTAGTGGCTCGGGCCTCGCGTTGCATTCTCGGTCCGCTCGAGATCGTTGAGATCGGACTCGATAGCAGGAATCCAAGGTGCGAACGCTTCGGGTGAGCGGAAATTACGGGACGCCCACGATCTTCCGATCTTCTCCGATCGGATCTTCTCCGATCGTGCAAGAAAGTCGTTAGGCTTAGGAATAGCGCGGTTTCCATTCCCTACGCCGGGGTGCTTTCGCTATCGATTCGGCGTACTTTTGATCTCACCCGGTGTCGGGTTGCCGCCGAGCCGCTAGGATGGGCCTCTGAATCGAAGCGCTGAACGTATCCCCAACTTCACCGGGGCGGCATATGCGGAGGTCACAATGGCGGCAGACAGAATTTTTACCGACGAAGAACTGGGGGAATTCTCTAAAGATATTATGGGCTTGACCATGGAAGCCCTGGAGGAGGGCGATATCGACAAGGCCAAGGACCTGATCCGGCGCCAGGATGCCACCAAGGATGCCCTCCACGACCTCTACCTGCATTGGATCACTGCACTTCTGTCCTTCATCTACGACAATGAAGGTGAAGATGCCGCGGTACGGGCGGTCCGGGAAACCGCCTGTCATGGGCAAGCGGGCTGGGCCCTGCCGATCATGAAGGTCAAGGAGCAGCTGATGGCCGAGGGAGGCATGAAGGCCTACATCGAGTGGATCGTGGATCTGTGGCGTCAACACAGTATGTATCCCGGTACGACGCTGACCGAAGACGATGAAAAGATCATCCTGCACATGAAGCAGTGCGGCAGCGGTGGGCGCCTGATCAATATGGGCGCCTACGAAGGGCCGTTCGGCTACCGCAAGCTCAAGAAGGCCGGGCCGCACACCTGGGGCGAGAAGGACCTGCCGATCTACTGTTCGCACTGTCCCTGGGTGCACGAGATCGCGCCGTTGTTCTACGGCGGCGAAGGGGCGCAGTTCTGGGTCCACGCCTCGCCGTTCCCGAAGAAACCCGGCGATCCCTGCGTTTACCATATTTACAAAGACCCGAAAAAGATCCCCGACAAATACTACGAACGGATCGGCTTGACACGAGAGGGTCGATCCCTGCCGCCGACCTATGGCATCGATCCGGACAGCGACACCGCGTCGAAGTAGGTCCCAATGACATTTAATTCGATCAAATACGAACAACGCGGCGCGGTCGCGTGGATCACGTTGCACCGGCCGGACGCGATGAACGCCCTGTCCCCTGAGCTCATAGAAGAACTCGATCAGGCGCTCACAAGCGCGGAGGGCGACCCGGCGATCCGGGCGCTGGCGATTACGGGGACGCCGCCGGCGTTTTGTGCGGGTGCCGACTTGAAATTCATCGGCGGCGAAGTTGGCGCGCCCTTCGGCGATTCGCTGGCGGCCTTTCTGGACCGTATCGGCCCGGTGTTCAACGCGCTCGAGGCTTCGCCGCTACCGACGATCGCGGCAATCAACGGTCTCGCGCTGGCCGGGGGGCTCGAACTCGTGCTCTGTTGCGATCTGGTCGTCGCGGCGGAAAGTGCGAAACTGGGCGACGCCCACGCGAACTATGGGCTGTTGCCCGGCGGTGGAAGCTCGGTACGCCTGCCGCGTAAAATCGGGCCGACGCGGGCTAAGTACCTGCTCTATACAGGCGAGTTTCTGCCGGCGGTGGATCTCGTCGAGTGCGGCCTGGTCAATCGTGTAGTACCGGACGCGGCGCTCGAACTGACGGTACAGACGATCGCCGAGAAGATCGCCGCCAAGAGCCCGCTCGCGACCGCCCGGGTAAAACAACTCGTCGCCGATGCCGTCGATCAACCGCTGCACTCGGCCTTGCGCCAGGAAGTGAACGCCGTCATCGTGCATACGCAATCCGCAGACATCCGCGAAGGCCTTGCCGCTTTCAACGAGAAACGAAAACCAAAATTTACCGGCAAATGACCGGACGGAAGAAATTCGCAAAACGGAGGACAGCCCCATGACAGACATCTATATAGCCGGCGTCGGCATGACGCAGTTCGGGAAACAAATCGATATCAGCTTGAAAGAAATGACGGCGGCCGCGGTGACGGATGCGCTGGCCGATGCCGGCTGCGAGCGCGATCAGCTGCAGGGGGCGTTTTTTGGTAACTGCGTGCAGGGCCACATGGAAGGGCAGGACATGATCCGCGGCGAAGTTGCGCTGCGTGCAATGGGCATCCAGGGGATCCCGGTCGTTAACGTCGAGAATGCCTGCGCGACGGCGAGCACCGCGCTGCACCTGGCGGCGAATTACGTCAAGGCGGGCGCCGCCGACATCGTCCTCGCGATCGGGGCGGAAAAGATGTTCTCGCGCGATCGGGAAAAGATGTTTCAGGCCTTCGATGGTGGTTGGGATGTACACGATGTCGAAAACAGCACCAAGACTTTATTGAAAATGGGCGAAGGCGTTGAAGTCCCCGAGGGTACGACTTCGGACCGGCCCTACAGCGTGTTCATGGACATCTACGCGGCTTTCTCGCGCCTGCACATGAAGAAATACGGGACGACGCGCGAAGCCCTGGCAGCGGTCTCGTCGAAAAATCACATGCATTCCGTCAACAATCCCAAGGCACAGTACCGGGATCCGTATACGGTGGAAGAGATACTCGCGGCACCGCCGATCACCTATCCGTTGACGCTGCCGATGTGTTCGCCGATCAGCGACGGGGCGGCGGCGGCGATCGTCTGTAATGCCGCTGGCCTGGCGAGCATGAAAGGGGATCGTGCGCGCGCAGCAAAGCTGATGGCGAGCGTGCTGCGCACGGGGAGCGATCGTGCGCCCGACGATTTCGAGTCACACATCAGCCGCCGTGCGGCCGACGAGGCCTACCGTCTCGCGGGCGTCGGGGCCGAGCGGATGTCGGTCGCGGAAGTACACGACGCGACCGCCACCGGCGAGGTGATCGAAGTCGAAGCGTTGCGCCTGGTGCCGCCCGGCGAAGGTGCGCGAGCCGCTGAACGCGGCGAAACGGCGCTCGGCGGGCGCATTCCCGTCAATCCCTCCGGTGGTCTCGAGTGCAAGGGGCATCCGGTCGGCGCTACCGGTCTCGGTCAGGCTTATGAACTAGTGACGCAGCTCCGCGGCGAAGCCGGCGAGCGACAGGTGCCCGAAGCCGAATTTGCGATCGCCCAGAACGGCGGCGGTATCATTGGCGTCGAAGAGTCGGTTACCGCGGTGACGATCATCGGGCGCCAGTAGGGGCTTACGACCGGCGCCTCAGGGTCCCGCCAACAGCAGGAGGGCAGAGTCAGTGAATTTCATACCAACCACCGAAGAGCAGCGCCTTGCCGTCGATAGCTTCCGCCGCTTTCTCGAGGCCGAGATCCAACCCGTCGCCGAAGCTCATCGCGACCGGTACATCGAGCCGGCAACGATGCGCGAGATATCGTCGGCCATCGCGCCGTTCGGCTTGCCGTGCGGGATATTGGGCGAGGCCGACGGTGGTATGGATCTCGACTACACGACTCACGGCTTGTTGTTCATGGAACTGGCGCGTATCAGCGGCGATATCGGGATCACGTTCCTGATCAATATCGTCGGCGGGCGCATGCTGGCGGAATTGGCCGATCCGTCCGTGCGCGCGCGTTACCTCCCCGGCCTAGTCGACGGCACTATGCACATGTCGGCTTGTATCAGCGAACCGGCCGTCGGTTCAAACGTCGCGGCGGTTGCGACGCGGGCGCGCCGGGACGGCGACGAGTATGTCATCAATGGTGAAAAAACCTGGATCTCCAACGGCGACTACTCGGATTTCGCGGTCGTCACCGCACGTACGAGCGACGATCCGCGCGGCGGTTTGAGTCACATTCTGGTCGACCGCGCGGAGCACGGCTACGAGGTGAAGAATATCCAGAAGATGGGGCTCTGCAGCACTTCGACCGCACAGCTCTTTTTCGATGACGTGCGTGTGCCCGTGGTGAATCTCCTCGGCGAGGAGGGGCAGGGTCTGCGTAATACGATGGCGCTGTTCGAGTTCGCCCGGGTGCATGTCGGTATGACGTCGGTCGGGATCGCCCAAGCCGCGCTGGAAGCGGCGGTGCAATACGCGACCGAGCGCGAGCAGCACGGCAAGCTCATCGCAGGTCACCAACTCGTCGCCGCGATGCTGGCGGAGATGGCAACGGATCTCGATGCCTCGCGGCTGCTATGCCTGCGCACCCTGGCGCTCATCGACGCCGGGATCCGTTGTGACGTCGAAACCGCCATGTCCAAATGGTATGCGACCGAAAAAGCCGTCGATATCTGCGGTAAGGCGATCCAGATCCATGGCGGCAACGGTATCACCAAGGAGTTCCCGGTCGAGAAGCTGTTTCGGGATGCCAAAGTGATGCCGATCCCCGACGGGACGACGGAGATCCAGAAATTGATCATCGCCCGCAAGTTAACTGGGATCTCGGCGTTCTGAGTCGCCGCCCCTACCTCACGGACAACATCGACAATGCAGATCGACACGAAAGTAGCCGTAGTCACCGGCGGGGCTTCCGGCCTCGGTAAGGCGACGGCGCGCATGCTCCGCGATGCCGGCGCGCGCGTCGCTATCCTCGATAGGAACGCAGACGAGGGGCGGCGCTATGCCGCCGAACTCGGCGACGATATGACCCTGTTCGTCGCGGCGGATGTCACCGATGAAGCTTCCGCGACTGCGGCGATCGATGCGGTGGTTTCGCGTTTCGGGCAAATCGACATCTGCGTCAATTGCGCCGGCGTTGCCGGGCCGTCAAAGGTCCTCGACCGGCAGGGCCAGGCGCAGCCGCTGGCTAAGTATGCCAGCGTCATCGGGGTCAATTTGATCGGCACCTTCAATATCATGCGGCTTTGCGTCGAACAGATGGGGGCGAACGAACTCGAGGACGGAGAAGAACGCGGTGTCGTCGTCAACGTTGCCTCGGGCGCAGCCTTCGACGGTCAGATAGGACAGTGTGCTTATGCTTCGAGCAAAGCGGGGATCGTCGGTTTGAGTCTGCCGGCGGCGCGCGAACTCGGGCCGCTGGGGATCCGGGTTAACGCGATCGCCCCGGGCCTCTTCCTGACCGAGATGGTCGCGGCCTTAGGGGACAAAGTAGTGACGTCTTTAGTCGAGACCATCGAAGCGCCGCGCCGTACCGGTGACCCGGCCGAATTTGCGCACCTGGTGAAATTTCTGATCGAAAACCGTTACATGAACGGCGAATGCGTGCGTATCGACGCCGCTACGCGAATGCGGGCACGGTAGAAAAAAAGGGGGGAGTCGTTGGACGGATACGTCCTTTTTCGTAGAGCTACCTGAGTTTCGATAGATATGGATTAATATCGACGCAGATATTCCCCAACCGCTCTATCTCATCAGCAATCTCGAACATATTCTTTTCGCTATCAAGGAATTGTTCACGCGTAAGCCGTTTGCTGCACCGGGCGAATTCAATGACAATTCGTATACCGTCCTGGGCCCCTCCCGCGTAGTGAATTGATCGTACGTCGCGCCAGGGAACGAGATCATTGTCGAACCAGACACCCTCCGCGGAGATGTAGATCGTGATGGTCCCTCGCCGGAGGTAGGCGTACGTGCCGGTGATCAGGGCCATGAAAACAAACACCAGCACATATTCGATAGCAAAAATATTAATAACGTCCTCACCGAAAAAGGCAGAGATCGCAACCAGTACAGCGAACAACAAGTAGGAATACAAAAAAAGGCGGGGCATTGCCATCAAACTGCGCAAGCCGTTCATCGACACCTGGATTTTGTCATTCGATGTCGCCATTTTGGATGAACCGCTAGAATCCATCTCGTTCATATTATCAAGTGCCCTCGTCTCCGATAAAGAATAGCCGAAAAAAAATCCTCTGGCCCATAAGCAGCAATGACATATTCAATGCTGGTATTAGGAGAAATAAGAATGCCAAATGGTCACGGTGGAATGCCAAGATATGGAGCGCCATTTTGCGTATTCTGTCTTATTCTTGCGTCATTGCTTTGCCGCAAATTCGCTCCCGATATGTGGCGCGACATACCTTTCTACTTTTTGGCAATATGGCTTGGGTGGAAACTTTCGTGGCACATTCGCATGTGGAACGTCTCTGAATACGATGGAAATACATCGACACAAGAAGCGGTATCAAGAGCCGCGAAACGGCGCTCACTTGGATTACTGCTTTACCCGTCGATTTGCTGTTTGTTGACTTATCTGCTGTTGGCGACCCTTTTCTAAACGGCAATACGCGAGATTGCTCGATCACCTCGCGTTAGGCAATGTGCTCCAGACGTTACCGGTGTCGACTCGAAAGTGCTAGCGTGCGTTTTTCATGAATCGGACGATCCGCACTTCGCCATCGAACGAAATTGTCTCTAGTTCACTCGTCATGTAACCCAGAACTCGATCTTCTTTTCCGCCCCCTGTGCCAGCTCCTATTAGAGGGAAGGCGATTGATTTATAGCCATTGCTCTGCGCAATTCTCATTGCGTTTTGCACGCAAGCCCGAATCGATTTTTCGGACGAAATCCACAGCATGTTGATTCCCGCAACGTGGATCAATGCCTTGAACGGAAGTCGGCCCGCACCGGTCACGACTGCTCCGCCGAGTGGGATCGCTCCCAAGCGGCCAAGTTCCCGGAACGGCCCCAATCCACCTTCCTTCTTGATGGCGCCCGAAACGCCCTGAGGTAAGAGCAGCCACCACGGAATGATGTTTCGATTCCAGGCGTTGACGATTACCTCAACATCCTGGTTCAGCAGGTCTCCTTCGACAACGCTCAAGTGCATGTGCGTAGTTCCCCGTTTCTCCGGGTACTCGATCAGGGTTAAATATGCATTCCAAAACTACTTCACTTTCGTGCTTATACCCGCGCCCGTCACTCCGGACTTGATCCGGGGCCGGTATGACGGTGACGATGCACGGCCGTCGGCCCTTATTCCCAAAGTGATCGACAATTTGAAACAGCTATTCAGGCGCCATTATAGGTGACGGGAGAGAAGCGGTTGATGGGTACTTTGCTAGTTCGAAATCCCCTTATTGCCTGTGCTGCTACTATAAGACTGAAGAAAACTGGGGGCACCATCCCCTTTCCTTGGGCGTTTTTGTATACTGCTCCGTCTACACCGAATGCCAGCAAGCGGACCGAAACATGACAGAAGACAGCAGCGTTCGTTATATCGATCGCTCGCGCGCGTTCTACGCAGCGCACGGTTACGAGAGCTCCTACGAGTGGTCCCGCTTCGACGCGATCCCGTTCTCGCCCTTGACCAAATCGTTATCGGATTGCACGGTGACGCTGGTAACGACGGCGATGCCCGATGCGAGCTACGAGAAACAGCACCGGCGGCTCCACATCGGTGATCTGCAGAATCCGCCCGAAGCGCTGCACACCGGTGGTCTGGCGTGGGACAAAGATGCGACGCATACCGACGATCCGAATACTTACTTTCCCGTACCCGAGCTGAGACGGCGGGTCGAGTCAGGAGAAATCCGCGGGCTCGCCCGACATTTCTATTGTCTGCCGACGGCCTACAGCCAGCGCCGGACGACCGAACGGGACGTACCACCGATCGTCGCGTCGTGCGTAGAGGACGCCGTCGACGTCGCCTTGCTGGTGCCGTTGTGACCCGTCTGTCACCAGACCGTGAGTCTGGCGGCGCGGCAGCTGGAAGAGCGCGGTATCGCTACGGTCATCCTCGGTTCGGCGAAAGACATCGTCGAGTATTGCGGCGTTCCCCGCTTTTTGTTTACGGATTTTCCCTTGGGCAACCCATGTGGTCGTCCCTACGATCGGGATTCCCAGCGACGGATCATGTCGGGAGCCCTCGGACTCTTACAAGAGGCCAAGGGACCCGGAACCACCGTGCAGACGCCCGACATCTGGGCGGATGGCGCGGCATGGAAGACCAACTACATGCGGGTTGGTCCTGATAATATCGCCGCACTACGGGCTGCCGGCGACGCGCGGCGTGCCGAACAGGCGCAGGTCCGCGAGAGAATGACGGCAGCAAAGCCCGACTCCTAGCCTGCAATATTCATGAACCCACGGCTGCGGACGCGGATCTGCCTGCATCTACGGCGTTGCGCGAACAAATCTGCGCTCAACGTACAGACAGTACGTCTTCGCGCAGATTTCCCCGCGCGCCTTGTATCTACAGGCATTTCCACGCCCTCGCTCGCGCGTTCATGAATAATGCAGGCTAGGAGCCTGTCGGACTTAGGTCGATTCTACTGCGGCGATG
>CAZFZX010000144.1:0-11698 GCA_964523765.1 uncultured Enterobacteriaceae bacterium | reverse complement strand
ATGAATCGCGACCGCAGCTCTCAAATCGATGCCTTATTCAGACGTTCCCTAGGCTTGCCATGCTCTTGACCCGAGACTTAAGAAACCTATTCATCGGTGCTTCGTGTACGCTGATATGGGGGTGTGCCGACGGTCCTTGGAACAACCCGTACCCAAGTTTCGACGATAACGCATCGATATTTTATAGTTCTTTTTCGGAGCGCCCAAAGCATCTCGATCCCGTTTCGTCCTATAGCGAGAACGAAGCGCAGTTTAACTCCCAGATCTACGAGCCCGTCGTGCAGTATCATTTCCTCAAGCGGCCCTACGAACTCGTTCCGCTGACCGCAACCCGGGTCCCGCAACCGGAATATCGGGACGCGGCGGGTACTGTATTGCCGAACGACGCCGCAGTTGACGCCATCGACTCCGTCGTATACCGCGTGAAAATCCAGTCCGGCATCCAATACCAGCCGCATCCCGCATTTGCCCGGTCGGACAGCGGTAGGTTGGTTTACCACGGATTGTCCGGCGAGATGCTCGAAAAGTACCACGCCTTGTCCGATTTCCCCGAGTTAGGAACACGGGAGCTTACCGCCGCAGATTACGTGTACCAGATAAAGCGGTTGGCGCATCCACGAATTCACTCGCCGGTCGCCGGTTTCATGGGTCGATATATCGTCGGGCTCAACGAACTGCAGACGGTCCTGAAAGAGGCCGCGAAAAAGAACGATGCTTATCTTGATCTGCGCGAATATGATCTCGCCGGTGTCGACGTAATCGATCGCTACACTTACGAGATCCGTTTGCGCGAAAAGTATCCACAATTTGTCTACTGGCTGGCAATGCCTTTCTTTGCTCCCATTCCTTGGGAGGCGGATCGATTCTACAGCCAGCCCGGAATGAAGGAACGTAACATCACGCTCGATTGGTATCCCATCGGGACCGGACCTTACATGCTTACGGAGAACAATCCGAACCGCCGAATGGTGCTGCGACGCAATCCGAATTTTCGTGGGGAACCGTATCCATCCACGGGTTTGCCGGGAGACAAGGCTGCGGGGTGGCTCGAAAGTGCCGGCTTAACGATGCCGTTCATCGACGCCGCATACTACAGCCTCGAAAAAGAAGCCATCCCGGGATGGACGAAGTTTCTGCAAGGGTATTACGACAGCTCAGGTATCGTTTCCGACAGTTTTGACCAGGCGATCCAGTTTTCGACCGAAGGCGAAGCCGAGCTGACCTCGGAAATGCGCGCGCGAAATATCCGACTCGCCACGGCCGTGCAGGCGTCGACTTCGTACATCGGCTTCAACATGACCAACGAAGTCGTGGGCGGCGACTCCTCACGCGCGCGCCTCTTGCGGCGGGCCATTTCGATCGCGGTTGATTACGAGGAACTCATTTCGATATTTGCAAACGGGCGAGGGTTGCCGGCGCAGGGTCCGATTCCGCCGGGGATCTTCGGGCACATCGACGGCGCCCAAGGCATCAACCCGTACGTCTACGAGTGGGTCAACGGTAAGGCGAAGCGCAAGCCGATTGACGAAGCCAAATCGTTGCTGGCCGAGGCCGGCTATCCGAACGGTCGCGATGCCACTACAGGCGAGCCGCTAACACTCTATTTCGAGGCGATTGCATCGGGGCCCGGAAGTAAATCGATCTTGAATTGGTACCGTAAGCAGTTCGTCAAACTCGGAATACAATTGGTTATCCGGACCACGGACTATAACCGTTTTCAGGAAAAGGTCAGAAAGGGGTCGGCGCAAATCTTTGGCTGGGGCTGGAACGCCGACTACCCGGATCCCGAGAACTTTCTGTTTTTGCTTTACGGCCCCAACGCAAAGGTTGTGAGCCAGGGAGAAAACGCGTCGAATTATCAGAACGAAGAGTTCGACGCCCTTTTTGTCGAGATGCGAGCGATGGCGAACGGACCCGAACGCCAGGCCGTCATCGACAGAATGCTCGAAATCGCGCGCCGAGACGCACCTTGGGCGTGGGGTTTCCATCCCAAAGCCTATTCCCTGTATCACGAATGGTATGGAAACGCCAAGCCGAATCTGATGGCGCGTAATACTTTAAAGTACAAAACCATCGATCCCGAGCGGCGCGTTGTGCTGAGGATAGCCTGGAACGAGCCGGTAGCCTGGCCCGTCGTAGCCTTCTTGGTAGCCCTGTTTATCAGCGGTGTTCCGGCCTACCGGACGTATCGCAGAAGGCAGCGGGCCACCCTCAAATGATTAGCTATATCGTCCGTCGAATCGCCTACGCGATCCCAATTTTGATCGGCGTGAATGTCATCACGTTCGTGCTTTTTTTCGTGGTCAATTCGCCGGACGATATGGCGCGTCTGCATCTGGGTGAACGCCGGGTTACGCAGGAGTCGATTGAGAAATGGAAAGCCGATCGCGGCTACGACAGGCCGTTGATCTGGAACCACGACGCGGCCGGGCTGGAAAAGTTCCGAGATACGATTTTCTTCACTAACTCGGTGCGTTTGTTCGCATTCGATTTCGGACAGTCCGACAGCGGTCGCGACATCGGTTACGACATCTCTCAGCGCATGTGGGCGAGTCTCGCAATCGCGATTCCGGTATTCACCGTCGGCGTACTCCTTACGATTACGCTGGCCTTGGTCGCGGCCTTCTTTCGCGGTACCTACGTGGACATCTGGGCAGTCGTCGTGTGTGTAGCGATGATGTCTATATCCAGCTTGTTCTATATCATCGGCGGTCAGTTTCTGATCGGGAAACTGTTGCATCTGGTACCGATTTCCGGGTTCGACACCGGCCTCGTCGGAGCAAAATTCATTGTTTTGCCGGTTTTGGTCGGCGTAATAGGAAGTCTCGGTAGTGGCGTCCGCTGGTACCGAACCATTTTCCTCGAAGAAATTAACAAGGACTACGTGCGAACCGCTCGCGCGAAAGGACTGTCTGAACGGGCGGTACTTTACGTGCACGTACTCAGAAATGCATTGATCCCGATCCTCACCGGCGTGGTCGTGGTGTTACCAATGCTGTTCCTCGGAAGTTTGATTACCGAAGCATTCTTTGGGATCCCAGGCCTCGGCAGTTATACCATCGATGCGATTCAGAGGCAGGATTTTGCGATAGTGAGGTCGATGGTCTTTCTTGGATCGTTCCTATACATCGTCGGTTTGTTGCTCACCGACATTTCCTACACGGTCGTCGATCCTCGCGTTAGACTCGAGTAATACCATTTCAATGCAATTCACGCTTCTTACGACCGATGCTCTCTTTTTCGCCCTGTTGATTACGGGCGGCGTCTACGCTTCCTATGCGGCCCGGCACGAGCATCTGAAGGCGCCGTGGCGCGAGGTGTCAAAAAATGCGCTCGCCGTATCTGCGGCGGTGGTGTTGGCCACATTCCTGGTCATCGCGGTATTGGACTCGATACATTTTTACCCGCGGCTTACCCCGGCGGACGAAGGCAGCGAAAAAGTCCAATACGGTACGGAAGTGATCAGCATGTTCGACCGCTTAGTCGGGCCCTTGCGCAGCCAAGTTGAGAAAACATACTCGGCGCCCTTTGCCATCAGCGCTTTTAGCAAAGAGACCGTCGAGCTTGAAAGCGGACGCACCGTACGCGACTATCCGCGTCTTCGCTACGGCGGTGCCCATTTGAGCGATCTTCGTGAACGCGGTCCCGACGTTCTGGAGCGGATCCTCGGGGGGGCGCTGCAGGCATTGGGGTACTGGTTTGGTGCCGCCCTGGCCATAACGGTCCTGATTAGCCGCCGCCGTTCGAGTCCACTCACCCGGACCGTGCGTGGTATCGTCCTGGGAAACTCGGTGTTTCCTGCGC
Organism: uncultured Enterobacteriaceae bacterium; assembly: GCA_964523765.1. Classification (GTDB taxonomy): domain Bacteria; phylum Pseudomonadota; class Gammaproteobacteria; genus UBA11873. The sequence goes on along the minus strand of CAZFZX010000144.1, from coordinate 7,894 downwards.
GCGCATTGCTGGGCGTTACCGCCGCCATAGCCGTAATCATCGGGGCATGTTCGTCCCTTGCTCCTCATTACCACATCCTCGGCACGGACAAAGTCGGTATCGACGTTTTCTACCAGTCGCTAAAAAGCGTACGGACCGGATTGATCATCGGTACGTTAACGACGCTGGTCATGCTCCCGTTTGCGATCGTGCTGGGCGTCGCCGCGGGTTATTTCCGAGGGTGGATCGACGATGTGATCCAATACTTGTATACGACCTTGTCATCGATTCCGGGCGTGCTACTAATTGCGGCCGCAGCCCTGATCCTGGAAGTGTATATGGTCAAGCACGCCGAGGAGTTCACCAGTCTTGTCGCGCGGGCCGATCTGAGATTGCTCGCGTTATGCGTAATTCTTGGAATAACCAGCTGGACCGGCTTGTGCCGCCTGTTGCGGGGCGAGGCCTTAAAATTGCGCGAGATAGATTTCGTCGAGACGGCGAGAGCCTTCGGTGTCCGTCACACGACGATCATTTTGAGGCACATGATCCCAAACATCATGCATATCGTGATGATCTCCATTGTGCTTGATTTCAGCGGCCTCGTTTTGGCGGAAGCCGTGCTATCGTACATTAATATCGGCGTCGACCCGAGTATGGAAAGTTGGGGTAACATGATCAATAGCGCACGGCTGGAACTCGCACGCGAACCAGTGGTGTGGTGGTCGCTGCTGTCCGCATTTGTGTTCATGTTCGTTCTGGTTCTGGCCGCGAACCTGTTCGCCGATGCGGTTCGTGACGCGTTCGATCCGCGCTTGAGGGTCATCACCTAAATGAGCGCGCGCAGAAACCGGACAGCGTCAGGGTCCGGCTATTTCTGATAATGGAGGAACACAGCGATGGCCACAGCGAGTCGTTCGTCTGACGCCCGTCGGGCGGTCTATATCGTCGACGGTTGCCGAACGCCGTTTTTGAAGGCCCGCTCGGGTCCGGGCCCGTTCAGGCCTTCAGACCTCGCCGTATTGGCTGCGCAGCCGTTGCTTGCGAGGCAGCCGTTTGCCGCGGCCGAGTTGGATGAGGTTGTTCTCGGCTGCATCGGACCTTCTCCCGACGAGGTTAACATCGGCAGGGTCGTCGCATTGAGGATCGGTTGCGGTGACCAAGTTCCGGCCTGGACCGTACAGCGTAATTGCGCGAGCGGGATGCAGGCCATTGATTGCGGTGCACGGTCGATACTTACGGGGCGCGCCGAACTCGTACTCGCGGGAGGTACTGAGGCGATGAGCCATGCGCCGATCCTGTGGGGGCCGGCAATGGTTGCCTGGTTCGGCCAATGGATGAGCGCGCGTTCGGCCGGCGCTCGCGCCAAGGCCTTGTTGTCTCTCAGGCCAACCCACCTTAAGCCCGTTATCGCGATTTTGAGAGGCTTGACGGATCCGGTCGTAGGGCTTTCGATGGGGCAGACCGCGGAGGTGCTGGCGCATCGATTCGGTGTCACCCGCGCACAGATGGACGCGTATGCCGTGCGTAGCCACCTGCGTTTGGCTGCAGCTCAGAGCGAAGGCCGTTTGCAAGAAATCGTACCGCTGGTCGACCCTGATGGCGCCTATTACCTTCATGACGACGGAGTTCGCCCTGACTCCTCAGTCGAGAAACTAACTAAACTGAAGCCCGTATTCGATAAGGAGTTCGGCCATGTCACCGCGGGCAACAGCGCGCAGATAACCGATGGTGCGTCGTGGGTGATACTAGCGAGCGGGCAGGCGGTCAAAGACCACGATTTGCCGGTCCTGGGCCGCATCGTGGACACCGAATGGGCGGGTCTCGATCCGCGGCAAATGGGCCTTGGTCCCGTCCACGCCTCGGCGCCCATGCTGAGACGCCGCCGTCTAGCGATGAATAGAATCGATTATTGGGAAATCAATGAAGCGTTTGCGGCACAAGTGTTGGCGTGTCTGCGAGCTTTCAAGGATACGGAATACTGCAAGACGAATCTCGGGTTACGTAAGGCGCTCGGCGAAATTGACGAGGAACGCTTGAATGTAGATGGCGGGGCCGTCGCACTTGGGCACCCGGTCGGGACCAGCGGCGCCCGTATCGTCTTGCATCTTCTACACGTGTTGAACGAGCGCAAAGCGAAACGCGGTATCGCCGCGATCTGCGTTGGCGGCGGGCAGGGCGGCGCGATGCTGGTCGATCGAAGCTGAGTTGTACGCATACGGGCCCTACTATGAACGCAACAGAAGATAGACCTATACAGCCCCAAAATTGGGTCCTGACGCGGGATACGGACGACATCGCCTGGTTGGCCCTCGAGTGTCCCGGTCAATCGACGAACACTTTATCCACGGCGGTGTTGGAAGAATTGGGCGGCATAGTGGACGAATTGACGGGTTCGCGCCCGCGCGGTCTCGTGCTCTATTCCACCAAGCCGTCAGGATTCATCGTCGGTGCGGACGTTCGCGAATTCAAGCAACTCGACGATCCGGTGGAAACCGCGAATAAGATCGATATCGTACATGAGTTGTTTAGTCGCATTGAACGATTTCCATTTCCGACGGTGGCGCGTGTTCACGGATTTTGCCTCGGCGGAGGGTTGGAACTCGCGCTCGCATGTCGCTACCGCGTCGCCGTAGATGATGACCGCACACGACTTGGTGTCCCCGAGATCTTGCTCGGGATCCACCCTGGCTTTGGTGGGACGGTGCGTTTGATCGAAAGAATTGGCGTTCTGGCCGCGATGGACTTGATGCTAACGGGGCGCAGTATCGACGCGCGGCGAGCGGCGAAAATGGGTCTAGTCGATCGTGCGGTGCCTGAACGGCACCTGGACAATGCCGTGCGCGCATTGATTCTGCAGCCACCTGCACGGCGCAAACTACCTTTGACCGCAAAACTCACCAATACTCGGATTTCGCGCCCGGTCGTCGCTGCCCTGTTGAAGAAGCAAGTGCAAAAACGCGCCCCCGAGAAGCACTACCCGGCGCCTTACGCGCTGGTCGGTCTATGGAGGGAGTGCGGCGGCGATCGGGAGGAGATGTTCCGCGAGGAGGCAAGATCGATTGGGCGGTTGTTCGTCAGTGCGACCAGCCGGAACCTACAACGTTTGTTTTCCTTGCAGGAACGTCTGAAATCGATAGGCCGCGAGTCGAAATTTCCCGTCCGTCACGTACACGTGATCGGTGCCGGGACGATGGGCGGCGACATCGCCGCCTGGTGCGCCATGCGCGGAATGCGCGTGACTGTGCAGGATCGGGAAATAGCATTTGTAGCGCCGGCAATCAAACGCGCCATGGCGACTTACAAATCGCGGATCAAGGATCGCTACCGCCGGTCTCAGGTACAGGATAATCTGATCGTCGATATCGAGGGCTCCGGGATCGCTCGCGCCGATGTCATCATCGAAGCGATCGTGGAGGATCTGGACGCGAAGCGCCGCCTGTTTCAGCAGATCGAAAGTGGGGCGCGGTCTGATGCCTTGATCGCCACAAACACCTCGAGCATTCCACTGGAAGATATCGGCGACGCCATGCAGGACGGCAGTCGCCTGGTTGGTATCCATTTCTTCAACCCGGTAGCGAGGATGCAGCTGATCGAGATCATCAGCGCTGCGAATACCGATCCCCTGCAAACCGATCGAGCGGCCGCGTTTGCCGTGCAGATCGACCGGCAACCACTTCCGGCGAACAGCTCTCCCGGATTTCTGATCAACCGGATATTATCGCCCTACTTACAGGAAGCGATGACCTTGGTAGATGAGGGTATCTCCCCGGTGGTAGTCGATGACGCGGCGACCCAGTTCGGGATGCCCATGGGCCCTATCGAACTAGCCGACACCGTAGGTTTGGACATTTGCCTGTCGGTGGGGGAGGTCTTGGCAGCAAAGCTCGGTGGGACGGTTCCCGACAGTTTGCGGGCGAAAGTACAACAGGGCCGTTTGGGTCGTAAGAATGGGGTTGGTTTCTACGAATATAAGGGAAAGCGCGTCGTTCGCCCGAAGGCAGAGTCCGCGGCGCTACCGACACGAGATCTGGCCGATCGATTGATCCTTCGACTGGTCAACGAATGCGTCGCCTGTCTACGTGAAGACGTTGTCCCCGATGCGGACTTAATTGATGTTGGGATGGTATTCGGTACGGGTTTCGCGCCATTCCGGGGTGGCCCAATCCGTTACGCGTTGGACCGAGGTGCAGACGAGGTTTGCGCGCGTTTGGAGCAGCTTTGCAACGACCACGGCGAGCGATTCGCGCCGGACGCCGGTTGGGAACAGGTTAAGAACTGAATGTCTACACCACTTCTGAGCGTCGACGAGTTGTCGGTCCATTTTGGCTCCGCGAAAGATCCGGTGAAGGCGGTCGATAAGGCGTCTTTCGACGTCTCCCGCGGCGAAACGGTCGTGCTCGTTGGAGAATCCGGCAGCGGTAAGTCGATTACGGCGCTTTCCATTATGCGGCTTCTGCCCCACGCCGCCCGTATCGCTGGGGGGAGCATCGGCCTGGACGGAACGGATATTCTGGCGTTGCCGGAGAGCCGTATGCGTGATGTCCGAGGTGCTCGGGTCGGCATGATATTCCAGGAACCGCAGTCGTCGCTGAACCCCGTGATCACCGTGGGGAAGCAGATTGGTGAAGTGCTCCGCCGGCACAAGGGTTTGAGGGGCAAGGCGGAAGCCGATCGCGTCATCGAGTTGCTCGATGCCGTCGATATCCCAGAACCGGAGCGACGTTATGGAGAGTTTCCTCATCAGTTTTCCGGCGGGATGAAACAACGCGTCATGATAGCGATAGCCATGGCGGCGGAACCGGATTTGTTGATCGCCGATGAACCGACTACCGCGCTCGACGTCACCGTTCAGGCGCAGGTGCTGAACCTACTTCGGGAACAGCAGCGCGAAAACGACATGGGGATCCTGTTTATCACCCATGATCTGGGCGTAGCCTATCAAATGGCCGATAAGCTGGCCGTGATGAAAGATGGGGCCATTGTCGAGCAGGGCGCGCGCGACGATTTCTATCGTTCGCCGCAGCACAGCTATTCTCGACAACTTTTCGACGCCCTCCCCAACCGCGACAAGCGTATTCGGGAGGGCCTCGACCTGACGATAAGGGATCCCCAGGCAGTATTGGAAATCGAGGATTTGAAGGTGCACTACCCGATCCGGCGAGGCTTGTTCAAACGCGTCGTCGGGTATGTGAAGGCGGTCGATGGCATCACTATGACTGTCAATCGCGGAACTACTGTCGCAATAGTCGGTGAATCCGGCTCCGGTAAGACGACGATGGGGAAAGGGATCTTACGGTTGCTTCCCGTTTCCGGCGGCCATGTGAAATACCACGCGCAGGACCTCGCTACGCTGAGTCCGGCACAAATGCGCAAGCGCCGTTCGGATCTGCAAATCGTCTTTCAGGATCCCTATTCGTCAATGAACCCGCGAATGATGGTGAGCGATATCATCCAGGAGGGGATGATCGCCCAGGGGATCGGAGAAGATCGAGATGCGCGGGAGGCCCGTGTCGAGGAATTGCTGGTACAGGTTGGGTTGGAACCATCGCACAAGCATCGATATCCGCACGAATTCTCCGGCGGCCAGCGTCAGCGCGTTTGTATTGCGCGCGCCCTTGCCGTCGATCCGGAAGTGATCGTTTGCGACGAACCTACCAGCGCGCTCGACGTCTCAGTTCAGGCACAGATATTGGAATTGCTACGAGAATTACAAGAAAACTTGAGTCTTACCTATATTTTTATAACGCACAATCTTGGTGTCGTCGCCTACATTGCGCACTATGTGGCAGTTATGTACCAGGGCGAAATCGTCGAACAGGGACCCATAGACGAAATTCTGGACGGGCCTCAACACCCTTATACCCGGAAACTCCTGTCCGCCATTCCCGAGATTGGCGGGACTCGTGTCGCCTGATTGAATTTCCCCGTACCGCTATCGTCGTGGCTTGGCGACGCACGTCGGCTGATCATTGTCGGGTGGCCGCTGATTCTGAACAATTTGTTCAATATTGGTGTGAACGTCGCCGACACGGCGATGGCGGGTCGTCTCGGTGCGACCCAGTTAGCGGCGGTCGCACTTGGTTCGAGCATCTGGATCACGGTTTTTCTCGCCGGATTGGGCGTAGTTATGGCGATAGGCCCGACGGTTGCTCAGCATTTTGGCGCCGGTCGCATCAAAGAAATCGGCCGTGTCACTCGTCAAGGCATGTGGTTGGTTGTTTTTGTTTCGGTAGTCGTGGTTGCGATACTGCGCACTGCCGAACCCTTGATGCTGTGGATGGATATCGAGCCCGCCGTCGCTTCGCTGGCGCAAGGATATCTTGATGCGATTTCCTGGGGCGTACTTGGTTGTTACTGGTACCACTGCCTGCGGCAGATGAACGAGGGTTTGGGGCGAACCATTCCCATCATGATCATTATGGGGACCTCCCTGCCCATCAACGTCGGACTCAATTATGTGTTTATGTACGGCGAATTCGGCGCACCGCCGCTCGGTGCCGTGGGCGCGGGTCTCGGCAGCGGCTTGACGTTTTGGTTGATGTTTCTATTTATCAGTATCTACACTGCCGGCGCCAAGGTCTATCGGCAGTTTGACGTAATGGAAGGCCTCGAACGCCCGGATTGGCGTGCCATGCGGCATCTTCTCGCGGTCGGGGCGCCGATCGGCGGATCGTTCATGCTGCAGGCCGGACTGTTTACGGTGGTTGCTTTGATCATGGGTTCGTTCGGTACCGTAGTAGTCGCTGCGCATGCGGTTACGCTCAACTATGCGAGCTTGATTTTCATGATCCCTTTGGGTGTAGGCATGGCCACGACGACGCTCGTTGGTCAGGCAATTGGGCGGGAGGAGCCGAGAATCGCGAGGCGCGTGGGGTTCGTCGGCATCGCCATGTGCTTTTTGCTGATGTGCGTCAGCGCGGGGTTGACGATCGTGTATGCAGATACGATCGCGCGGTTGTACTCGAACGATGCAGAGGTAATCACGCTCGCGACTTCGCTTCTATTGATTGCCGCGGTCCTACAACTCGGCGATGGCTCACAAGTGACAGCCGCAGGCGCACTGCGCGGGCTCAAGGACACGAAGGTACCGTTGTTGATCAACGCGTTCGTTTATTGGTGCGTGGGCTTTGTCGTCGCTTACGTCCTAGGCGTAGGTCTCGATTACGGTGCCCGAGGGGTATGGTTCGGTCTGTGCTGCTGTCTGTGGATTGCGGCAGTCTTGCTTACGCTTCGGTTCCGTAACGTCATGAACAGTATGATGCGCGGTACCGGCCTCGCTACAAACTCCTAAATCCGACAGGCTCCTGGTCCGCATTTTTCCCCGGCGCGACGCACCCACCGTGCCGGCCGGTGAGAAATGTGGGTTAGCTATCAGGAACCACCTTTACCACTGAGATCTTTGCGGAAGTGCTTCATTGCCCCGTGCGAAAAACCTTGAGCGCTGAAGAACTCTGCCATGTGAGGGTCCGCGTCGGCCACGAGGGTGAAAATCCTGTCTATGCCGACGTCCTCGGCAGCGTCGGTAAGATGTCCCATCAGCTTGGAAGCAACACCCAGACGCCGATAGCCGGGATCCACACCGATGATATCGATCCAGGCGATGCTGCCGGGAAGTCCGAACTCGAGCTCTTCATAGTGGCTGAATAAGAAGCCGACGACTTCGTTGTCGACTACCGCGACCAGCGAGGCCCAAGGGGGTCTGGAGGATTCCTGAATCTGGATTTTGCCCTCCCAGAAGGCATCTTTTCTCGTTCCGCTCGTTTTTTCGTCAATATCCACGATTGACGAAAGGTCATCTTTGTTGAGGGGTCGAGTGGATACTGTCTTGGACATGGTCAGTACTCCTTTGCAGTCGATCGGCGCTAGTTTTCGGCTCATTCTCCGACCGAACCCCTAGACCTAGATTAACGCAATC
>CAZFZX010000143.1:0-11715 GCA_964523765.1 uncultured Enterobacteriaceae bacterium | reverse complement strand
AAGCATAGCCGAAGCTCTCACGTGATTTCTTAGGGAACCTCTGACTAATTCTGGGGCAGTCGGATTGTGATTCAAAATTGTTCGACTCAAGGCGCGGCGCGCAGGTAATAGCCGGGACTATTGGCAAGCGCCGCAACGCCGAGACGGACGGTTTTGAACGCAAGGCGGCGTTCCACGAATTAATCAGAGGTTCCTTAGGCCTGCAATACTCCATGCAATCGAAATTAGCCACGGAGAACACAAAGAGCACGAAGGGGACGTTTTTGTATAGCAACGTCATATTCCCGTGTTCTTTGTGTTCTCCGTGGTTCTATTTGGTGCCGCGAAGCGATGACGGGGCAAGCGGGTGATAGACGGCAAACGCAAACCGTTTCGAAACCGCCTTCTTGAAAGTCGCAGGCTAGGGGGAGGTCGCCGCGAGCCGGGTCGGAACGATGAGTCCGTGCAGGGATCCTGCGATGTTGGCGAGCCATTGTCCGCCACGGCTGTCGTTGGCTAGGCCGGTTAGAATATAACGATAGCGGCCGGCGGCCTCGACGATGGCGCTGTCGGCGTGCCATTGCCGCCACGTTCCTGACTTACGGTAGATTCTGACACCGTCTCTGTCAGCCAATCCCTTGACGAATTTATGCTCGATACCCGGCCTCGACAGCATTTCCTTCATCACCCGCGTCAGTCGCGGGTTGACCAACTGTCCGGTCTCCAGCATGTAGTAGAAACGGGCGGTTTGCAGAGCCGTCGCGCCGTGCGAAATATTGTGCAGCGGATCCCGCTGGAAGGCGCTGCCGGTTGCATATTCTTTGCCGACCCAAAGCCCTCCGTTTACCAGGGGATCGTAGAGACGGAAACGTTCGGACTGCAGGATTTGGTTGACGCGGTGTTTGCCGACGCGATTCAACATCTTCGTCGCGTCCTGATTCGAAGATATTCGGATCATCCGGGTCAGTGAATTCGCGGTCTGCCGGTCGAGCGCGAGGCGTCCGCGTTCGATTTCCACAAAGGCGCCGAGCAGGATCCCGATTTTCGGCAGACTTGCGGCGTACATCATATGGTCGCCGTTGATCGCGGCCACCCGCGGGTCCGCCGGGTCGCTGATGTCGACCAGCGTTAGGCACAGGTCGCGACGGTCGGCGGCGTCGGCCAGTCCGAGTGCCGCGACGCGCTTCTCGACGGCTGTTTGGAGCGCCGGGTCGAAGCTCTCGCGCAGCAACGGCTGTTCGTCGAGTCCATCGGCCCGGACAAGCCCGGCAATCATCAACCCGAAAGCCGCCGCGATTATGCTACGGTAATCCCCCATTAGAGCGGGACTCTATCATCAGCTCGCCGATATAGGCAATAATTTTCAGAATTTACATGAACCGATTTCAGAGCGAGAAGTCCGCCGGGAAGGTGCTTTCGAGCCCGCATGAGCGTTTTGTCGCCCGATCCTTCCATACGCTGCCGGCTCGTCGTTGGCTCAAAGCCGCCTCCGTCCCGGATCGCGGCGAATCGATCCGAGCCGGCAGGTTTCTCCGCCTACGGGGCTACCAAGGCACCATTTGGACGAGATTGAACCGGTTTTGTCAGGCGCTCGTTCGGATCGGTACCGCCCGCCTCCGGCGATGATTCGCGACCCGTATCAAGCCGGAACGAGAACCGCGACCGCCTTCGCCCTCGCTTCGGCAACCTTGATGATCGCACACCAGGTCGCCGGTAAGGCCACGCGCGATGCCGTATTCCTATCCCATTACGACGTGACCGACCTGCCGAAGATAGTAATTGGCGCCGCGGTCCTGTCGATGATCGCGGTGATCATGATGTCGCGATTGTTGGTTACCTATGGTCCTTCGCACGTGATCCCGGCGGCTTTTGGATTCAGTACTTTGCTATTTCTCGGTAACTGGTGGTTGTACGGAACGGCGCCGGCCAAGGTAGCCATTCTGCTGTATCTCCAGATGGCGGTATTCGGGGCAGTCCTTATCAGCGGATTCTGGTCTGTGGTCAATGAGCGTTTTGATCCGCACACGGCCAAGCACACGATCGCGCGGGTCGCTGCGGCCGCTACCTTGGGCGGCGTGCTCGGCGGGCTGCTTGCCGGCAGGGTCGCCGAAGCGCTCGATGTGCGCTCCATGTTGCTGGTTCTCGGGGGATTACATTTCGCGTGTTTTCTTACGGTCAAGGCGGTTGGCGATCCGCGACGCGGTTCGCGAAGCGAGAGCAAACCGGAGATGCAATCGGGGTTGAAGCTGCTAATGACCAATCACTACCTCCAACTGATGGGGATGCTCATGGTCCTCGCAGGAGTCCTGGCCGCGTTGGTGGATTACGCGTTCAAGTCGGCGGCCGCCTCACGGCTCGCGAGCGGTGAAGATCTGGTCGTTTTCTTTGGCCAGTTCTATGCCGCCGTAGGGGTGTTGACGTTCCTGATCCAATCGGCGCTCGGCCCGCGCTTGTTAAAGCGTTATGGCATCGGCATCACGCTTGCCGTGATGCCGGCGGTCGCTTTTGGGACCGGTCTGCTGAGTATCTTCGCTGCGGCTAAGCTCTGGTCGATCGTCGCGCTGCGGGCCGGCCAGGTAGCATTTACCAACTCCTTTTTCCGGTCGGCTTTCGAATTACTCTATACGCCGCTGCCGCCGCCGACCAAGCGACCGACCAAGACCATAATCGATGTCGCTTCGGATCGTCTCGGAGATGTGCTGGGCAGTGGGATCCTGCTGTTGTTGCTCGCAATTTCGCCAAAGTTACCTCCCACGATTGTGATCGGCGTTGCCATCGTCATCGCGCTGACAACGCTCGTTGTCGTGCGCCGCTTATACCGCGGCTACGTCGATCAGTTGGCCACGAGTCTTCGAGACGGAGCCATTTCACTGAACGAGGACGAAGTCATCGACGCGACGACGCGGCACACGCTCGCCGAGGCGTCGGCGGCCTCCGAGCGCGCGATCCTGCTGACCAAGATCCGCGAGATGAAACGGGATCGGGCCAGTTTCGGCAGGCCGATTGAGGCCGATGACGTTGAAACGGAACATGCGGACGGCGATGCCGTCGGCTTGGAAACCATTCGGGAGACCAGCGCGATCGTTGGGGATTTGATGTCCGGTAACACGGCGCGGATCCGCCACGCCCTGTCGAGTCCGACGCTCGACGCGCGGTTGGTGCCTTACCTGATCCCGCTGCTCGCTAACGACGAGATCGCGGAAGATATCCGTATGGAATTGCGCTGGAAGGCCCCGCAAACGATAGGAGCCCTGAGTGATGCCTTACTTGACCCGGATATCCCGTTGCTCGCGCGCCAGCGGATCCCGAGCGCGCTCGAGGTAACGCACAACCCGCGTGCCGTCGACGCACTGTTTGCCGGTTTGCGCGACGAGGAATTCAATGTGCGCTACAGTTGCGCACGCGCGTTGGCGCGTATGAATGAGCGCGACGCGAATATGGTCATTGCGCCGTCGGAAGTGTTCGACGTCGTCCAGCGGGAAGTTTCAGTCGATCGCTCGGTATGGATATCGCGCGACCTCGAATTGGACATCGGCATACCGACCGACATGGCAGCGGCTTCGTTGGCCGGCGATCCCCGCATCGATTACAGCCTCGAGCACGTTTTCACCCTGCTGAGCCTCACTCTGGATCGCGATGCGTTACTGTTATCGCGATCCGCAATTTCGAGTTCGGACCGCAACTTACGTGGAACCGCGTTGGAGTATCTCGAGAACGTGTTGCCTGAAAACGTGCGGCGCGGACTGTGGCCGCACTTTGGTGAAGCGGTATCCGCACCGCGCAGACAACGCGAACAACGCGAAGTCGTGGCGGATTTGAAACGCGGAGTGGATAAGACGTAGGTCCGGGCGCATCAGCGCTTTACCTTCTCTCGGTAATTAAGAACCAGGGTCTCAAGCGGTGTTCTCGTCGGTTTGTTACCTATCGGCGGAATACGGTAACCGCTCCCGCAGCAAGAAGGTAAGCGAGGGCGGCGGCGATAACCGAGAATTTTGCCGTGGCCGCGGCGCCTGCGAACAGGGCAGCTGCGTCCGACGGCGCCGTTGTCAACTGACGGATCAGCGCGAGGTTTTCGAGCACGTCAAAAAGTGCTGCGAGCCAGACGTACCGGGCGAGGCCGGTACCGGCTCGCGACATTGTCGGCTGAGACGCCGAAGCCGCCGCACTGCACAGCAGTGACAACATCCACGCGTAGACGACCAGATAGGGAAAATCCACTATCAGGTTCAGCATGGCCGCTTCGCGGGCTGCACCGTCCCATGAACCCAATACGGCCCGCGCCTGAGGGCCGTTGAAGGCGAGTTCAAAGGAGACGATCCCGATCGGTGTCGTCGTCGTTACCAGAGGACTGCCCGTGTAGACGAGCGTTGCGGTCAATACGACGAACGCGAACCCGAGCAACAGCAATTTTCGCCTTAGAGACATTTGCCTCAACCTCACGGCGTTTCGATCGAAATCGACGTCTTTGCCGCCGGGGCCGACCCGAACGAAATGTAGTCCGCGCCGTGGGCCGCGACGCGTCTACGCGGCCCCCGCCTAGAAGGGAATATCGTCGTCGAAATCGTCCATCGGCGGTTCGGGGGCACCCTGCGATTTGGTTTCATCGACGGTGCTCGGCGCATTCGCGGATTCGAAGCCGCTGCTTCCTCCTCCTCCTCCTCCGCGGCCGCCGAGCATCTGCATTTCGTTGGCGACGATTTCTGTCGTATAGCGATCGTTACCGTCACGGTCCTGCCATTTGCGCGTTTGTATCCGCCCCTCGACGTAGACCTGAGAACCCTTCTTCAAGTACTCGCCAACGATTTCTGCGAGGCGGCTGAAGAATACGACGCGATGCCATTCGGTACGTTCCTGCTGTTCTCCCGTTTCCTTGTCGCGCCAACTCTCCGCTGTTGCGAGTCGAATATTCGCTACCGCGCTGCCGTTGTTCGTGTAACGGACTTCCGGATCGGCGCCAAGATTGCCGATCAAAGTGACTTTGTTTACTCCGCGTGCCATTCGTTGCTCCTTCTCTATTCGATTTAATCAAGCTTCCGTGCTAACGCTGTCGATTTTACCCAAGGTGGCGATCGCTGTCAGGCACTTAACCGTCGCTGGCGCGATATTCTCTAATTGGGACAAGAATCGCGTGGACAAGCCACGCGAAAGCAATTACGGCCGCTGCCGCGAACACGGACGGATAGCCCAGCGCCCCCGACAGTCCGCCGCCGGCGAGGCCGCCAGCGAACATACCGATAAACTGCGCCGTCGAATAAGTCCCGAGCGCAGCGCCGCGGCCGGATTCCGGGGCCGCGCGCGAGACCATGCTCGGCAGTGATGCTTCGAGGAAATTGAACCCGGTAAAAAAAACGGTCAGCGCGAGCCCTATCGAGGCTGGTTGGCGGGGCGCGAGCCATAGCAGTAATTCGGCTGCCAATACGCATAAGATCGCGATACGAAAGAGAGGTACGCCGAATCCGGCGCGCGCCGACAGCATGATCATCGGTCCGACTCCGATCAACGATACGATCAGCACCGGAATGTAGATGCTGTAATGACGGCCGGATTCGATACCGATGCCCTCGGCGAGCAGCAATGGGATCGAGACGAAACTCGCCGCCAGGATCGCGTGCAGGCAGAAGACGCCGACGAAAAGCGCAAGTAAATCCGGGCTCGATCGGTGAGGCGTGATGCCAGTATCGCCGACTGGGGCTGCGGCGCCTGGTTTCGGATCGGGGACGGCAAACCAAAGGATCGGTTGAGCCACGAGGCCGAGTCCGGCCGCGACCCAGAAAAGTCCCGCGAGACCAATCCAGGCATCGATTACCGGTCCGAGGACGAAAGCCACGGAAAAAGAGAATCCGATACTGATGCCGATCAGCGCCATCACTTTCGTCCGATGTTGCGGCCGGGTCAGATCGGAGGCGAGCGCAAGGGTGGCGCCGGATATCGCGCCCGCGCCCTGCAAGGCACGACCTGCCAGTACGCCGAGCATGTGTCCGGTCAGTGCGGCCACGATACCGCCCATAGTGAACACGAGAAGGCCGACCGCGATAACCGGTTTGCGGCCGATGCGATCCGACCAGCGACCCATCGGGATCTGGAGCGACGCTTGGGTCAGGCCGTAGATACCGAGAGCCGCACCGATCAGTAACGGCGTCGCGCCGATCAGCCGGTCGGAGTACAGCGCGAGTACCGGCAGGAGCATGAACAACCCCAGCATACGGAGGAAAAATATGATGGCCAGAGCGGCCGCTGACCGCAGCTCGGCACCGTACAATCGGTCCTGTTCCTTCACACGTTTCGGTTTGTCTAATTGAGGAAAAAGGTCGTATAGTACTCTATTCCTTTTCATCTCAGGCTAAAGCAAAACCCCAACGTTATCGATGGACACGATTTATCTCCGCGGCGCACGAACTCACAATTTACAGAACGTCGACCTCGACCTCCCGCGAGACAAATTGATCATCGTAACGGGGCTGTCCGGATCCGGGAAATCTTCACTCGCCTTCGATACGATTTATGCCGAGGGGCAGCGGCGTTACGTCGAATCCCTGTCAGCCTACGCGCGCCAGTTCCTTTCGATGATGGAGAAACCGGACATCGATCATATCGAGGGTCTTTCGCCGGCCATTTCGATCGAACAAAAATCGACTTCGCACAACCCGCGTTCAACCGTCGGGACAATCACCGAAGTATATGATTATCTCCGTCTATTGTTCGCGAGGGTCGGCGAACCGCGCTGCCCGGACCACGGCGAAGTTCTCGAGGCGCAGACGATCTCGCAAATGGTCGACCAGGTACTTGCATTGGCCGATGGTTCGCGTCTTATGTTGGTTGCTCCCGTGATCAAGGACCGCAAAGGCGAGCATGAGCGGGTCTTCGATTCGTTATCGCGTCAGGGGTTTGTACGCGCGCTCGTCGATGGTGAGGTCATCATGCTTGATGACCCGCCGAAGCTCGAACTGCACAAAAAGCACGACATCGACGTCGTCGTCGATCGTTTCAAAGTCCGCGACGATGTGAAAGTGCGCCTCGCCGAATCCTTCGAGACGGCGATCGATCTCGGGGACGGCGTTGCCAGGATCCGATCGATGGACGACGAGGGCACTGCGGATATCCTGTTTTCGGCACGTTTTGCCTGCCCTCAGTGCGGCTACAGCATCGCGGAGCTCGAGCCGCGTCTATTCTCCTTCAACAATCCGGCCGGGGCTTGTAGGCGCTGCGACGGATTGGGCGGAATTCAGTATTTCGACGAGGAAAGGGTGATTCAACGGCCCGAACTCAGTCTTCCGGCGGGCGCCATCCGTGGCTGGGATCGCCGCAACGCATACTATTTCCAGCTGATCTCGGCGCTGGCAAAGCATTACGATTTCGACATCGATACCGCCTACAGTGAACTCAGCCCGTCGATACGCAAGGTCATCCTGCATGGCAGCGGCAGGAACAAAATAGAGTTTACCTATTTTCGTTCGGGCGGAAATACCTACACGCGAAAACACGTATTCGAAGGCGTGCTGCCCAACATGGAGCGGCGTTACCGTGAAACCGAATCCAACGTGGTGCGCGAAGAGCTAGCGCGCTATCTCGGTTCAAAAACCTGCCCGGACTGCAACGGTACGAGGCTCAACCGCGCGGCGTCTAATGTTTTTGTCGCCGAGCGGCGTATTCCCGAACTAACGAGCATGCCGATCGGTTTGGCCCAAGAATTCTTCGCGAATCTGATTCTGCCCGGTCATCGCGGCGAGATTGCGGCGAAGGTAATCAAAGAGGTGCAACTGCGGTTGCAGTTTTTGGTCAACGTCGGCCTTGATTATCTGACACTCGATCGCAGCGCAGACACGCTTTCGGGCGGGGAGGCGCAGCGGATCCGTCTGGCGAGTCAAATCGGCGCGGGATTGGTAGGCGTCATGTACATCCTCGACGAGCCCTCTATCGGATTGCATCAGCGCGACAATCAGCGGTTACTGAATACACTCCTACACCTGCGCGATCTCGGCAACACTGTGATCGTCGTCGAACACGACGAGGAGGCCATAAGGGCCGGGGATTTCGTAGTCGATATGGGTCCGGGCGCGGGCGTGCACGGTGGCAAAGTGGTGGTACAGGGTACGCCGGATGCAGTCGCCGCGTGCTCCGAGTCGCTTACCGGTCAATACCTGTCCGGGCGCCGGCAGATTGAGATCCCTGCGTTGCGGACTCCGGTCGACAGCCAGCGCATCTTCAGGCTCAATGGCGCGAGCGGCAATAACCTGAAATCGGTTGACCTGGAAATCCCGGTCGGCCTGATGACCTGCGTTACCGGGGTGTCCGGCTCTGGTAAGTCCACCTTGGTCAACGATACCCTGTATCACCTTACGGCGCGGGAACTAAACAAAGCGGCGCATGAAGTCGCCCCTTATCGCGATGTGCAAGGGTTGAAATTCTTCGACAAGGTCGTCGATATCGACCAAAGTCCGATTGGCCGAACGCCGCGCTCTAATCCGGCAACCTACACGGGCCTGTTCACGCCCATCCGGGAGTTGTTTGCGGGGACACAGGAAGCGCGTTCGCGTGGCTACAAACCGGGACGTTTCAGCTTCAACGTGAAGGGCGGGCGTTGTGAAGCCTGTCAGGGTGATGGTGTCATCAAGGTCGAAATGCACTTCCTACCGGATGTTTACGTATCGTGCGATGCGTGTAGCGGCCGGCGCTACAATCGCGAAACGCTGGAAGTAGCTTACAAAGGTAAGAGTATCGGCGACGTGCTCGACATGACCGTCGAAGAGGCCGTGAACTACTTCGAAGCGGTACCTGCGGTTTATGCAAAACTAAAGACGCTACTCGATGTTGGGCTCTCGTATATCCGTCTCGGTCAGAACGCGACAACGTTGTCCGGAGGTGAAGCGCAGCGGGTGAAACTAGCTAGAGAGTTGTCGAAGCGCGATACAGGCAAAACACTATACATCTTGGATGAACCGACCACCGGCCTGCACTTCCACGACATCGAACAGCTCTTAAGAGTACTGCACCGATTGCGGGACCACGGCAATACCATCGTGATCATCGAGCATAATCTCGACGTCGTAAAAACAGCGGACTGGGTAATCGATCTGGGGCCCGAAGGCGGCGACGGCGGCGGCGAGATCGTGGTCGTCGGCACCCCCGAGGACGTCGCGAAGCATCCAACGTCCTATACCGGGCAGTATCTGGCGCGTCTACTGGGTCGGCGTGTCGCGGAAAGCGACGCCCAGCATTCCGCGCAGCCGGCACAGATCCTCGCCTGAAGCCGGCCCCGGCGAGCACGCGGGAGATAAGGTGTCTGCGGGCCTGAAATTGCTATGAACCCGGGATAATCCACCTGCTTCAAGCGGCAAGCAAAGGCGGCGCCGGCGCCTCGTACAATACTCGGGTCAGATTGCTAGTTGCCGACCGAGGCCGTAACCGAACAGGAGGATGACTGGGATTTGCGCGACGAGTTCTACCGCGTGCACGATGACGAGGTCGTAACCGCTCGTCTCCAAAGTCCGGTCGATCCAGTCGCCGAACGATTTGCCGGCGATACGCGCGAGCCGATGGGCGAAAAACGAGAGGCAAATCATCATCAAGATAATGTCGATACCGGGCCACAGGGTAGCGGTCGTCACACCGAGGTAATTCGTCAACCGGTAGAAGAGGTAGCCCGCCGCCAAGCTACCCTGGATCGGGAGTACGATTTCGGGCGCGCGCCCTAATCCGGGGATCAGTGAGGCGAGGAATCCGGTCAGGAAAAGCACGCTGATTACGGTGTTGATCCGCGCTTCGTCCGCCCGCATCAATTCGCCGATTGCCGGGGCGACGTTCAAGCCGAACAGCGCCGGGTAGGCGAGGTAGACGAAAACGACCAGCATCACCGCGCGCAATAGCGGCGCGAAAAATTGGTCCCAGCCCCATTGAAACGGTGGGTTGGCTTCGAACAGCTTATGCAGCCACGATTCGATAAACGGCTCGGTCGCGGCCAACAGGCCGTAGACCATAACGGCTACGAGGACGTCAGAATTGCTTATAACGCTCGCAAAAGGCACAACGTAACCGTCGGTAGCATTGGGGCAGGTTTCTCATCGTTAACTAGAAGGAAGGCACTTAAAGGTAACATGCGTTGACGGGTCGTTGCGGAATTTTGTAATCGACTGGGTTTTTACGCGCGTTGTGTGTAATCAAAGGCCACCCTAAGTCATAATAGCGCGGATTATTCCGCCGTTTGCAAAGGAAAAAGAATGTCAGCGTTGATTTGCGGTTCGTTCGCCTACGACAACATCATGGTGTTTCAGGATCATTTTAAAAACCACATCCTCCCGGACAAGATCCATATCCTGAATGTATCCTTTCTGGTTCCGGATATGCGGCGCGAATACGGCGGTTGCGCCGGCAACATCGCATATAATCTGAAGCTGTTGGGGGGTAAACCGCTGCCGATGGGTGCGGTTGGAACCGACTTTGGCCCATACGCCGCGTGGATGGACCAATGTGGGGTGGACCGGGCCCACGTCGTGGAAATCGATGATGCATTTACGGCTCAAGCGTTTATAACGACCGATCTCGACGATAATCAAATCACCGCCTTTCACCCGGGCGCGATGAACCATGCCGCTGTCAATAGCGTCGCGGATGCCGAAGGCATCGCCCTCGGAATCGTCGCGCACGATGGGCGCGACGGGATGGTGCAGCATGCCGAGCAGTTTGCCGAGGCCGGCCTGCCGTTCATCTTCGATCCGGGGCAGGGGATGCCGATGTTCGACGGGGACGATCTCAAACGCTTTATCGAGCAGGCAACGTGGGTGACCGTAAACGACTATGAATCGGAATTGATGCAGGAGCGGACCGGCTGGAAGGCCGAAGAAATCGCCGCCCAGGTAGATGCCTTGATCGTTACGCGCGGCGGCGACGGATCGACGATCTTCACCGCCGGCGGCGCGATCGATATTCCAGCCGCACCGGTTCGCACGATCACCGATCCAACCGGCTGCGGCGACGCTTATCGCGGCGGGTTATTATACGGTCTTATGCACGAACTCGGCTGGGAGACCACCGGTCGGATAGCGTCGCTGTGTGGGGCCATCAAGATCGAAAATGCCGGGACGCAAAATCATTCGTTTTCGCGCGAGGCGTTTGCCTCACGCTACGCCGAGGCGTTCGGACAAGATTTGAACTGGTAAGCGTAACGACCTACGAATCGATTCGCGCGCCCATTGCGGCCCCTTACCGACGCGTCGACGTCGATCGATTAGCTCGGCGCCAAGCCCACGGGGCCGCGAAATCCGAGCGCCACAAATCTATGCCCTGGGAGCGCGCGTGCGCCTCCTGGGAAGCGTAGCGGTCGCTGTATTTTCGGTATGCTAAGGCCATCCCGCGGGCGACCAGCTTCCCGTTGATATTCGTGCGGCCCTTAAAACACGTTGCGAGCGCCCGTTCATAGCCGTCCCGCTCGGACCAGGTACACCGGACCGCCGCTTTTCCCAGTATCTCGGCCAGGGCTCGGGTCGCGGCGCGGCCGCACGACCACTCCCGGCCGTCTATCGTGCATGTTTGCCGTCCTTCCGGTGCGTCGATCCCCTGGAGTCGGATTTCCAACTCTCCGATCCGGAGGCTGTCGCCATCGATTGCCTCGGCGCGGCCGCTGAGCTCCCCAGCGGAGGCCGCTGCAGAGCTCACAAACAACAGAGTCGCGATGCGAAGGTTCAAAATCTAGCCCGAATATTGCACGAGGCGCTCGCGGCGCTTGTGCCAATGGATTGAAAC
>CAZFZX010000142.1:0-11815 GCA_964523765.1 uncultured Enterobacteriaceae bacterium | reverse complement strand
GCCGACCGACTGCATTTGTGCGATGTCGTCGTGCTCGCGCATATCCACGACCAGCAGCCGGCGCCGTGGTCGCTGCCCGCTGCGGGCCTCCAGGATCTACCGATCCAAAAAGCGTTGCAAACCGACGACATGGCCGAAGACTACGGCCGGGTCGTCATCGAGCAAGCTGACCGCGAACTGGCCGAGTTGACACGGCTATTCGGCGGCTGACACCCGCCGCCGATAATTGCGTTTTACAGCGCAGTATGTTCGTGGCGACTCGTTCGCTGACATACAATGCGCCGTGGTTGTCACTGCCCGCAGATTTCACGCAGACTGTTTCGAAACCGACCGCGTTTGCGATCAACCACCCGCTTGGTGTCATTGTCGAGCGATCGGCAAGAGGACAATTTGCGCCCGAACGGTTTCAGGGAGAATTCGAATTTGAAGCTGCGTCACTGGCCGGCCGGTACAGTCGCATTGATTGGGCTGCTTATGGTGCTGCTCACGGGGGTTTCGCGCGCCACAGGGGCCGCCGCGATTAATGGTGGAACGGACTACCGCATCGTCATCGGCGACCGACTGGATCGACTCTTCGTCGACTTGTGCTTTGCCGACGTCGAAGTTCCGGCAACGCTGATCGCATCGCAGGAGCTAGCCAACAGTATCGACGACATCGTTATGAGATTCGCCGAGGGCCCGGCCCGAAAGCTGCGGCTACGAGATCGGAGTATCGGCTTACCCCCCAACGCGCGCGGCTGCGTAGCCTATACGGTAGAGATCCCGGCTGTCCCCGGTGCCTCCCGCCGTTCCGGGCTTTATGAACACAATGGCGCGATCGCGGTATCGTTGGAGCGGATCCTGTTGTTACCGGGTGAAGTCGCGCGCTGGCATAAAACCATACTCAGCTTCTCGAAACCGCCCGGAGTTGGGGTTTCGGCGCCAGGTAGGCGACTGAGTGCGAGTGTGGAGGAAGAGTCGTTCGAACTCTTGAATCGACCATCCGCATGGAACGGAACCATTGCTTTTGGGCAACTCACCCAAAATCTGATCGACGCGGGCGGTGCGCTGATAAGGCTGTCGATCGTTGGCGGCACGAAACCAGAAACCGCCACCGCGCTTCAAGGATGGGTGTCGACTTCCGTAGCGGCAGTTGTCACGTTGTACGGGCGTTTCCCCGTAACCGACCTCCAAGCGCTCGTATTTCCGCTCGGCCCCAGTTCCGACCTGGTGCCTTGGGGCGAGGTAACGCGCGGCGGCGGCGACGCAGTGCATCTTTACGTAGATAGGACACGGACGCGGGCGGAGTTAACGGACGACTGGGTCCTATCGCACGAGTTGAGCCACTTGTTGCACCCCTACATGAAAGCATCGGATGCGTGGCTTTCGGAAGGGATCGCCAGCTATTTTCAGAACGTGTTGCGCGCCCGTGCCGGGCTCATCGCACCGGTCGTCGCATGGCAAAAGCTCGACGCCGGATTCAGGCGGGGCATAGCCCAATTTTCGGGGACACGTACTCTCGCACGAGATACCCGCGCGATGATGCATCAACGACACTACATGCGCGTTTACTGGAGTGGCGCGGCGATCGCGTTGATTGCCGACGTGGACCTGCGCCGGCGCTCCGGAGGCTCTGTATCCTTAGATACCGTGTTCGAACAATTGTCGCGTTGCTGCTTGCCGTCCCGCCGCCGATGGGGCGCTCGGGAGTTGATGGCAAAGATGGATGAAATCGCGGGTTACCGGACCTTTGTCCCGCTTTACGAGCGATACGCAATGCGCCCCCTGTTTCCCGATTTGGAGGAATCCTATCGACACCTTGGTCTGGAGGTCAATGCAAGGGCGCTCAAATTTTCGGATGATGTCGCGCCGCGGTCCCTGCGCGCAGATATCATGCGGGGGCGTTAACCCGAATATCGCACAAGGCGCGGGCTACCTAAGGCCGGACGTTTCGGCACAAAAAAAGCGGGCCCGAATGGGCCCGCCGTGATCGCTACCCGGCGCGGCTAGCGGGGTTTTTTCAAGCCCCGTCGATGCCGGATCTGCCGAGGTACTTATTTACCCGTCAGATGCGGCATGGAACAGCTCGAACCGGCGAATGAACCGCAGACGGCGGGATCTTTTTTACCGGTGGCGATTTTGCCGCCGCTATACTTAGCCATACCGTCACCACCATAGGTGAAACCGGTTTCGTCGTTGATCATAACCTTATTGCCCTGCATGTCGCGGCCTTC
This sequence comes from uncultured Enterobacteriaceae bacterium, assembly GCA_964523765.1. Classification (GTDB taxonomy): domain Bacteria; phylum Pseudomonadota; class Gammaproteobacteria; genus UBA11873. Next base: position 9,602 of record CAZFZX010000142.1, on the reverse strand, counting down.
ACTGGCGCTGACCGGCGCGGCGACGACCGTCAATACGATAATTGAACCGATAGCCGCAACGATGGGCTTCAAGTTGTTCTTTTTCATTAGTCCTTCCTCCTCACAAGAATAAAACGTTTTATCAGTATGGCCGGCGCCGGACGATAATGCGCGAATCCTGCGCTACATCCCTCTGAGGTCGCGATTACGCGTTAGCGGCCACCGACAGCTAGAATACTATTACCGAGCCGAACATAAGTCTATACGGCCGGGACAACGGTGGCCTCAGCAGCAGTCAAGGACGCGGCCGCACGGCAAGCAAAAAAAAACCCCGCGGCAAAAATGCATGCGGGGTAACGCAAAGTAGAGCGTAACGCTATCGCTACGAAACCGATATTAGAGAGGAGCACCCCATGGGGCATGGGATATTTTCCCAAATCCTTTAAGCCTACGGCTAATTTTCGCCGGGCGCTTTCTGTGGTCTGGTTGGGGCTGCTGACGGCAACGGCGATCGCCGACACGGGGCAGGCTGCCTTTCAACGCGGGGATTATGAGGCCGCCGCGGCACAATTCATGCTGCGCGCCGAGGGCGGCGATCCGGTCGCGCAAAACAACCTCGGCGTGCTCTATCTCAAAGGTCACGGCGTGTCACAGGACCATGCGAGCGCCAAATTATGGTTCGAACGGGCCGCCGCCGGCGCGCTCGCCGGGGCTATGTTCAACCTCGGCATCATGTACCTGCGCGGCTACGGTATGGAACCGGACGTACTGCTGGCAACGCACTGGTTCGAGCGCGGCGCCGAAGGCGGCGACCGTGAAGCCCAATTCTTTCTCGGCGTCCACCATTACCACGGTCGCGGCGGGGACCGCGACCTCGAGTCCGCGGCGAAGTGGTTTCGGAGTGCGGCGGCGCAGAATCTTGGTGCGGCGCAATATAATCTCGCGATGATGCATCTTCGGGGCGAATCGGTACCAGAAGACGAAGCGATCGCGCTCGAACTCCTGGAGCAGGCCGCGCAACAAGGGCACGAATCGGCGGAATTGACGATCGGGAGGCTCCATCTGGCGCATAGCGACAACCCCGAACGCTTAGCGCGCGGGGCCCAATTGTTCCAACGGCTGGCGGAAGACGGTAACGCCGACGCGCAAGTGAACCTCGGCATGATCTACACCTTCGGTCAGGGCGTCGCGCAGGATTACGATGAAGGCCGTTTTTGGTTGAAATTGGCTTCAAATCAGGGCTCAGGCCATGCCCAACTCAATCTCGGCAATATCTACGCCGAAGGCATCGGTGTTGAGCGCGACCTGATCCGGGCGTACGCGTGGTATGCGATTAGCGCCGAGAATGGTGATGCGGCCGGCCGACGGAACCGGGACGCGCTTGGGCAAGAACTCAGTGCCGTAGCGCTCGAACAGGCGCGACTCCTGGCCGACGAAATCGCTAAAGACATACCGGCATCGACGATGGCTCAACCCCGTTGAACCGGCGGCTCATGGTGGATGCCGTAGGCGACTCGCGGCGACTAGGGCCTGTTTATCTTTCGCTACCCCCGTCGGGTTGCCCCTGAAAAACCGTCAATCAAGGCGCAAGGAGCGTGGTTTAGTCGCTCCAAATGAGCGAGTTGCAACGCTGAGTGACGGTTTTTCAGGGGCAACCCGACGGGGGTAGCGAGTTGTTCACCGTGCTAGAATGCATTGGCTCGCTGGACCACTGCGAATGTTTAGACAACCCCAACCGATACCCAAAATCCCCGCCCAGCGAGGCCGTCTTCGCGGCCCACTAGCGCTTGGTCTCGCGGTCGCTTTTTCCTGCGCCGCGCCGCTCAACGCCGCCGATCGACCCTCCGTACCAAGCCCCGACGACGAGGCGACAAACACGGCAGGCGACGCCGCCAAACAGTGCACTTGGGCATGCCTCAAATGGACCAAGTTGTGTAACGTCGACCCCCGCGGTGTCTATAAGTGCAGACGCGCGTGTGCCGATTTCGGCGAAGTGTGTGAATAGGGAGGAACCGTTTCCACATCCGATCGCTTGGGACGATATCGAAACAGTGATTCTCGACATGGATGGAACACTGCTCGACCTCCATTTCGATCACAAAGTCTGGAACTGTTTGCTGCCTGAACGCTTCGCGCTTGCGTTCGATTGTTCGATCGCCGAGGCGAAGCTGGAAATCGCCAACCAACTCGACGCTTCACGGGGTACCCTCGCCTGGTACTGTCTCGACCACTGGACCGAGCGACTCGGCGTCGACGTTGCGGCTTTAGAGAAAGAACTCTCGCATCTGGTGAAACCCCGACCCGGCGCGATCGGGTTCTTAAAACTCCTTGAAAAGGCCGGGCACCGCCTCGTCCTCGCCACGAATGCGCACCCGAGCAGCATGCAACGCAAATTCGACATCACCGGGATCGATAACTATTTTCATATCATCGGTTGTTCGCATCACTATGGGGCATGCAAGGAAGAGCGCGCGTTCTGGTCGGCTTTTTCGGAAGATCTAGCGATAGAACCGTCCGCGGCGATGTTGATCGACGACAACCATGCCGTGTTGGGGGCGGCACGAGAATTCGGAATCGATTACCTCTACGGGGTGTGCTATCCGAATACGCTGGGGCCGCGCGTGACGAGCACCGAGTTTCCATGCATCGATATGTTTTCAGACCTATTCGGATGAGTTGGGGACGCCACCGCAGGCGCGACCTGATCTGGGAATTGCGGGGTCATTTCAAAACACTGGAACAGGCGCGACGAGCGAACACGAAGTCATAAACGATCGAGCCTGCGACCTGCGCCCGGCGTTCAAATTTCGTTATCGGCCTGAAATTCGGACGCGGCGCGCTGCGCCCGGGCCCGGCTAGATTAACCCAATCCGTAAGTTCGCTGACGGTACCCAGGATCGACCGGGCGTAGTTCTCACAATCTGTGGCGACGAAGAGACGTCCGTGACGATGCAACCGTGGCGCAAGCAAATTGAAGAAATCACGCTGCAGCAGACGTCGTTTGTGGTGCCGTTTTTTTGGCCATGGATCAGGAAAAAAAACGAAGACCCGGTCGAAAACCTCATCTGCGATCGATATCAAAAAGTCGCAAATATCCTGATCCGATATCCTGACATTTTTCAACCCGGCGGCGACGACCCCCTGCAGCAATCGTCCCAAACCGGGCCGATAGATTTCGACCGCAATGAAATCCTCGCCGCTTAGGCGCCGCGCCAGCTCGAGTACACATGCCCCGTCTCCCGACCCGACCTCGAGCGTTAATGAAGCGGTGCGTTGAAATGCGGTAGCGATATCGGCCGCGCCACCGGCGCCACCCAGTGCGTAATGGTCCCAGTTTTGTTCTAGAGCACGCTTCTGCGCGCGCGTCAGGCGACTGTCGCGGCGCACGAAACTTCGGATCGGATTGGCCACTGATTGCGACCGAGGAGGGTTCCTAGAGTTCGACGATCAGACCCTCGCGCGCGATGTGGCATTCCATGCTCGAATTGCGTTCGCGGACGATCTGCATGCAGTCGCGATGGATAGCGTGCACCTTTTCGTCGTCATAGGTCGGATCGTGATGGTAGAGATAAAGCACCTTGACGTCGGCGTCGATAGCGAAATTCACCGCATCGACATAGCAGGAGTGCCCCCAACCGCGCTTTTTATCATAATCGTGCGGGGTGTACTGCGCATCGTGAATCAGGATGTCCGTCCCTCTTATCTCGCCGAGTTCGGCGTCGCGTTCTTCGTTCTCTATCTGCTCGAGAAGCTCGCGCTCCTCATCGTCGAATTCATCGCGCCGCCTCTCTATCGAAGATTTCAGAAAATCGATTTCGTTGTCTGAAACGTATACAACGTTCTTGCCGGCCACTTTTATCCGATAACCATAAGTAACACCTGGGTGATGCACATTATGAAATGAAAGCTCTATCGGCCCGTGGGTAATGCTGCCCTTCGGCGGACTCAAATATTTGATGTCGGCCATCCACGTTTCGGTCTCGACCGGAAAATAAGGTGCCTTCATTTGATTGGACAGCCGGCTCTCGATATCTTCCGCACTCTCTCCAGGGCCAAAAAACAAGATCTTCCACTCCGGCGAAAAAGCCGGCGGAAAAAACGGTAGGCCGCAGATGTGGTCCCAATGATAGTGGGTGAAGACCACTAGCAACTCGGAGAGAGTGGTCTGGGCCATCAGCTCTTCGCCAAGGGGAATGATACCCGTACCGCCGTCGCAGACGAGTAAGTGATCGCCGGAACGGATCTCGACACACGCGGTGTTGCCGCCGACGTCGAGGTGGGTCTCCTGCGGAGCGGCGTACGAACCTCTTACACCCCAGAACCGCAAATACGAATCAGTCATCCGTCGCCGATTCCCGTTACGTGGAAGTCGTATATCTCACGATAAGTTCTTCAATTGCTTTTGTGGACATCGGCTTGGCGACGAATTCCACTACGCCTAGCTCTTTAGCGGCTACGCGATCCTGCGCATAATCCTTCGAACTGATGACGACCGTTGGCGTGTCTTCATGTAGCGGTAAGCGCCGCAATTCTTGTAAAAACGTCAACCCATCCTTCTCCGGCATGATGATATCCAAAAATAACAGGTCGGGCTTGTACTTTTCGAGATACTCGAAGGCCTCGTTCGCCGAAGCGAACATTTCGACCTCAACGTCCAACGGCGCGGCGACACGTCCGAAGAATACGCGTACCGACGAACTATCATCAACAATGACAACTGTAGGCTTATTCATGGACATGCCGTTACGGCCCCACCGGGTACACCGACCCCGATTGAGATTTTTCCTTAGTTTTTCGTCCTAACTTGCTGAAATTATAGTTATTATAGACGACGCGATAGCGATATTATCACATTTTGCGTTTTTCTCGCCCGACAAGCCCTCTACAACCACGCATCATACCGCACACGCGAGCCCGCGTGGGGTCGAATACAGGAGGAAGAAACGAACTGGTATCCCCGGCACCCGGTAGCGCGCAACAGTCTGCAGCCTGACCGATTCAACAGAACCGATCGATCCTTTTACCGGGTGCCTTGGACTGGGTAAACCAAAAGCATAGAATTGCGGTCGGGACGGATGCCTGTTGAAGGGTAGGGCATCCGTTATTGATATCGGCGCGAAGGGGAAACCGAAACGCCGCGGTGCTCTGCTCGCGGCCAACGGCTTCGTGACTCGTGTAGGCTCGACTGCTCTCGGCCTGCGCGTCGACCCCGTGGGCCAGATAAGCAAAACAAGAGGTTTGCGGGTGTAGTTCAATGGTAGAACATCAGCTTCCCAAGCTGAATACGTGGGTTCGATTCCCATCACCCGCTCCAAATCTCGCTAAGAAGAGAAAGTCGCTATCGTGACCTCGGCAAGTATCTCGCAGATCAGGAACTTAGACCTGGAATCGGAGGTCGAAACGCTCTATAGCGCGGACCTGCCCTATCATAATTTCCAACACGCGATCGACACCATCCTTGCCGCCGAACACATCACCGGCAGGTGCCGGGAAGAAGGGATACGAGTCGACCATCAGGTCGTCTACTACGCGCTGCTGTTTCACGATGCAGGGTTTCAGGATAATCACCTGACCCTGGGTTTCGATACGAAAGAGGCCTACGCTGGGGATGTGGCAACTGGTCGCCTCGCGCGGCTCGGCGTTCCGTGGAGGACCATCGATAAAGTCGTAGCCGCAATACTCAGTACGCACAAAGACGCGAAGTTCGTCACCGTCGAGCAAAAAGCGGTGCGCGCGGCCGACTTGTCAGGGCTGGCCGCAGACTATGAGATCTTCCGGCGAAACTCGGCCAACCTGAAAGCCGAGTACGAAATGTTCAATTCTAAGACACTCAGCTGGCACGAGTGGGTCGATCATGTCAGCCAAACGATCCGCTTCTACCTGTCGCAGGAAATCCGGCTGACCAGCTATTTCGTCAATGACGCGGGTGAGTCCGCCTTTCATCAGGCGGTTCGCGAAAACCTCGAGCGACTAGTTGAAGAAGCTTGACCCGCGCACGGATCGGGAGCCGGGAATCCGACTTCACGGATAGGGAAATCACGCCTAAAGCGGAAACCCTTCAACCAGCGGCGTCGCCGATTTTAAGCAAAATATAATCGTTCCCGGATTCGATGAGCCGCGCGCGCATTGTTCGGATACCTTCGAGATCGGTATAAGGACCTACGTGTACTCGATACCAGACGTCCTGCCCGTTGATTACCACCCTATGTATTTTGGCCTGTATCCCGCGAAGCGCGAGTTGCGCTTTTGCGCGGTCTGCGTCCTGATACTGTTTGAACGATCCGACCTGCAGCACATACGTACCTTGCTTGAATTCGCTATTCTGCTTTCCCGTCGCACTCGATATTTCCCAATCCGGTACCTTCACCTCGATCTCCGGGAGTATCTTGTAGAAATCGAACTTTCGCTCGGGTAACTCCCGTGCCAACTGAGCTTCAAATTCGGAGTTCGAGAAAGAAGCAGGCTCGTCGACTTCGGTCGCTGTGTTCGCGGGCTCGGCACCGACGGGTGCCGGGTATTCCCCACGCCAGAAGTAAACGCTCAGAGCGACGACGAGGCCGATAGCGAGTCCGCTCACAAAAGACACCCAGCTGCCGACTGGTCGCTCCTTGGCTTTGGGCTTGGCAGCAGCGTTTTTGTAGTCTTTAGCCCGCATTATCCCTCTCCTCCGTTGGTAACGAGACGTCTCGAGCGTCCGGTTTGGCCGGGTTTGCGACCGAAGAGCGTGGAGAAATCGTCATCGGGAAAGCGGGAGAGAAACGCGGGCCGGTCATTACATCGCCTCGGGCGCCGAAACACCCAATAAACCAAGCCCATTGCCGAGAACCTGTTTGACTGCAAGAATCAGGGCGAGCCGAGCGTTTCGCTGGTCGGCATCGTCGGTGATGATACGGCAGCTGTTGTAATAGGTGTGAAAGTCCGCGGCGAGTTCACGCAAGAAGATTGTTATGAGATGCGGTTCCCTGTTCCGTACGGCATTTTCGAAGACTTCGGGATATTTCGAAAGTTGAACCGCAAGCTGCTTTTCCTTCCTATCTGCGAGCCGCTCAGTGCGGGCAAGGCCGGCCATCGGATCAGCATCGTAGCCTTTATCGGCGAGCTGGGTAAACACGCTGCAGATACGAGCATATGCGTACTGCACGTAATATACCGGGTTATCGTTACTCTCAGACTTCGCCAAATCCAGATCAAAATCAAGATGCTGATCAGATCGCCGCGTAATATAGAAGAACCTCGCGGCATCGGTTCCCACCTCAGCGACTAATTCAGCCAGCGTCACAAATTCGCCCGAGCGCGTCGACATCGATACCTTCTGTCCGTCGCGATACAGCACAGCGAATTGCACCAGGAGGATCTCCAAGCGCTGCGGGTCAAGATCCATCGCTTCGATGGCCGCCTTTACGCGGCCGACGTAACCGTGGTGGTCGGCGCCCCAGATATTGATCAGATGGTCGAAGCCGCGCCGATACTTGTCGGCGTGGTAGGCAATGTCGGAAGCAAAATAAGTAGCCGTCCCGTTTTCCCGCACTACGACTCTGTCCTTTTCGTCACCAAAGGCAGTACTTCTGAACCATCGCGCACCATCTTTTGTATAAACTAGACGGTCGTCCAGCGCATTGATCGCGCCGTCGACGCTACCATTGTCGGTAAGCTGACTCTCGGCAAACCAACTGTCGAATTCGACCCCGAATTCGAGTAAGTCGTTCTTGATCCCTGTGAGAATCTCATCGCTCGCAAAACAATGGACTTCCGCGTAACGCTTCGATCCGAGCGCGATCTTGCTTCTAGCGATAAGCTCGTCCAACGCGGCCTCCGGATCGGCAATAGCCACTTCGGTTCCCATCAAAACGTCAGTCGAATAATCGAATCGGTCACCGACATTTCGTCGCAGCGCTTTCGCTATCTCGACAATATAGTCGCCCCGATACGCGTTTTCGGGAAATTTCAACGAACGTCCACACTCCTCGAGGTAGCGCAGCAGAACACTCGTCGCCAGAATGTCCATCTGACGTCCGGCGTCGTTGATATAGTATTCTCGACTGACTGTATAGCCGGCCGCGTCGAAAATATTGGCGAGCACCGCACCGTAGGCGGCGCCACGGCCGTGCCCTACGTGAAGCGGCCCGGTTGGATTGGCGGAGACAAATTCGACCTGTACGTGTTTACCGGATCCGATGTCCGAACGTCCATAGTTCTCTTTTGACTCGAGAACGCGTCCGATCACGTCCATGAAAGCGCGGGTTGCGAGGTGGAGATTGATAAACCCCGGGCCGGCTGTTTCGGCGTGATCGACGAGCGGACTAGATTGCAGCTTATCGACTATCGCGATCGCCAGGTCGCGCGGCGGCACACCTAAGGGCTTCGCGAGTATCAGCGCAATATTAGTACTGAAATCGCCGTGGTCAGGATTCCGCGGGGCCTCCAATTGAATGTCAGATACCGACACTGAATTGGGCGGAGACTCCGCCAGCACGGCGCTCACTGCTTGCTCCAGAATCGATCGCAATCTATTCTTCAAAAAGGCGTTCCCGTTGCGCTATCCCGCAAAGAACCGATTGTCTCGGGCTTTCGTAGACGGCGACTACATCCCGACCCTTACGGCTGTTCCGAATACAAAACCGCATCTGCTTTACCGTCGCCGCGTGAGCGCTGCACAAGGCATCGAAAGACGCACAGGGGGACTGGCTCGCTCCCGATGGCTGCGCATTCTAGCCCGCATCTCCCGTCAGATCGACGCGTTCTAGCCCGGCTCAACGGACAACCGTGAGGCCGAGGACCTCCCACGCCTGCATACCCCCGCGATACCACTTGAGTTTGTGCGCCGGGTAGCCGAAATTCAGGAGCGTCTTGATATTCGTCGGCGATTGACCGCACCACATCCCATTGCAGAACAGAACCAAGGTCTTGGCGTTGGCGTAATTCCATAGTCCCTCGAGATTGATCGCGCCGAAAGTGCGCTCCAACGTATCGGCGATTGCAAACGGGTCGGCGCCTGCGGCGGGACTCAGGGTCGTCCACGGAATATTCGTCGCCCCCGGGATCGTACCGTTCTCAACCCAGTCGGGCGTGCGCGAATCGATCACGATAATTGAATCGTCTCCCTCGGCAATTTTGCCTAGGTAGTCCAACAGTTCGAGTTCACCGATCGTTACAACCCCGGGGGCCAATACGATCGGTTGGACGCAGAAGGGCGGGCAATCCCTCGACGTCTTCATATAGATCGGGTTTATGGTGTTATCGGGATCCTGATTACGATGAATCGTGACCTCGTTCTCCCCGTGCCGGACCTCGACACTCTCGACGGTTGGAGAAATCTTGACCCTGACGGTGTCGCCGCCGGCGTATACATACGGACCGAGGCAAAATGCCACCATCATTACCATTTTACGATTCATCAATGACCCTCCGAATAAGCGTCGCCGGTTCCGGCCCAATGTTCTCCCCTCAACGTAATGATCGCACAGTCCACCGGGCAGAGTGGAGGTCTAGGAGACTGTTGGACTTAGCCCGCATTTCTCGCCAGTCGGCGCGATGGTTGCTCCCGCCATCTGCCGTGCAGGGATGCACCAATGCCGCGATGGCAGGATGCCAGAGAGCGGCCCTGGCGGTCGGCCGGAAATTGC
>CAZFZX010000141.1:0-11835 GCA_964523765.1 uncultured Enterobacteriaceae bacterium | reverse complement strand
ACACTACGCCTTCGAATTATCTTGATTTTGTGGGGATCCCTCAGAGTCTGACCCCTTCGGTTCTTCGGTTTTACGATCAAGCGTCTACGAGTTTCTTTCCGTAGAGGGATCGATGGATCAACGTGGTATCCAGATACTCGATGTCCTCCGCGATCTTGCCGTCGCGGAAGGTGAAGACATGGCAGTAGGTGTTGTTGTAGGGACCGTAGTTACCGGTGATCGTCCCTTGCGCGCGCGCGACCACCTTTTCCCCTTCCGCGATTAACTCGACGACGTCGACCCGGACGCCAGCGTCAGCGTCGACTACTCGGAATACTTCGCCCATTAGATCATCTTCTATCGCTTTTGGGCCGACAAAGGTTTTGGATACCGGCGTATCGCCGATGATCGTCCAGACTACATCGTCATGGCATAAGGCTAACGCGCCGGCCAAATTGCCGCCGGAGATCGCCGCGAAGAAATCTCGAATGACTTGCTTGTTGGTTTCGGTTGACATAGTTTGCTCCCCCGTTTCATGTTCCTGACGAATCTATTTCCCCGTAAAGTCGGGCTTGCGTTTTTCGGCGAAAGCAGTGACCCCCTCGCGAAAATCGGCGCGCGCCGCGCAGTCGGCGAATGTTTCTCCTTCCAGCTGAAGCTGAGACTCCCATTCGTTCTCGAGCGAGCGGTAGAGAAGGCGTTTGGTGTTGCCGTAAACGTGCGTTGGGCCGCTCGCGAGTCGCTGCGCTAGCTTGTCGGTTTCGGCCTGCAGCTCGGCCTCGGGCACGACAAAATTGATCATACCGATGTCTTGTGCCGTTTGTGCGTCAAATCGGTCACCGAGCAAGGCGATTTCCATCGCCTTTTTTATGCCCACGGCGCGCGGCAGATTAAAGGTTGCCGAGCCGTCCGGGCTGGTGCCGATATGCACGTAGGCGAGCGTGAAGAACGCACTGTCTGCGGCGATAACGAGGTCGGCGGCCAGGGCCATACTGACACCGGCGCCCGCGGCTGCGCCGGCTACGCTCGCGACGATAGGCTTCGGCATGCGCCGCATCGTGAACATGATCGGGTGCAGGTCGTGAATCCTCTGAATAAAGGACGCCCGGATCTTACTCGCCGGTTCGTCGACATAGTTCACAAACCGTTTCACGTCCCCGCCGGCCATAAAATGTCCATCTGCGCCCTGCATCACGACACAGCGTATATCGTCGTCGAATTCGAGTTCGGCCAGGACATCGCGCAGATTACTGCGCATATCGGTACTCAAGGCGTTGCGTGCGTCGGGACGGTTGAATGTGAGTGTGGCAATGCCTTCGTTCTTTTCTACTAGCAGGTCCGCCATGCTTGACTCCTAATCGTTTAACGCCGGGGAATCGGCAATCATATCGATGCCGACAACAAATGACGAGCCGAATCCAACCCGTCTATTCTTCGCCACGTTTCGCTTGCGCGATCAGCGCGTCGAGTTCCTCGATCGCGGCCCGGGCAACGTCGCCTTCCGGGATCGGGTCGCCTGAGTCGCGCCACTGTACTGCCGCCTTGAATCCGTGCGCCTGCGCATGACGTCGGAACCACAGGCCCTCCGGGTTATGGCGGGTGATGCCGTCGAATACCGTGGCCATCGTCTGGCTGGCGAGCAGCCCCATGCGCTCGACGGCTTCGTTGACGATCATTTTTTGCATCATCAGCATGCCGGCCGGAATACCGCTCATTCGCGCGGCCAGGGCGTCGACGCTCGCATCGAGGCTGTCGGCGGGCACCGCTTCGCTCACCAGACCCCACCGCTCGGCAGTGATCCCGTCGATCAGATCACCGGTCAACAGCATTCGCTTCGCGCGTTCCGGCCCCAGCCGGTAGGTCCAATGCGCAGTCGTCGGGCAGCCCCACACTCGCGTCGGCATGTAACCGATCCGCGCGGTCTCTTCCATCACAATCTGGTCGCAACACAAGGCGATATCCGAACCGCCGGCGATCGCGTATTTATGCACGCGTGCAATCGTCGGCTTATGCGAGTGCCACAAGGACATGAAGTCATTGGTGTACTCGCGCATCGTCCGGTAGTCGCGCATCGGATCCCACGGCTCCGACTCCTGGTTGCATGGGTGATCGATCTCGTCCTCGGCCAAGATCCCCATGTCGTAGCCCGCGCAGAAAGCGGATCCCGCGCCCTGCAACACGATCACGTGCACGTCCTCACAATGGTTCGCGGCTTCGACCGCCCGCCGGATCTCTCCCGGCGTATCGGCGGAAATCGCGTTGAGGCGCTCCGGCCGGTTGAAGGTAATGCGAGCGATCCTGGGATTCCCTCGATCTCGCATGAGCGTCAGCGTACGGAACCCAGTTTCCGTAGCAATGAGTGTACCGGCGAGCGGGTCTGCGCCTGCTTCTGGGCGTGTCATATGGTCTCTCCCGGTTTTCAACCGCCGGCCATCAATCCGGAATGATCCGGGGCGAGGTGGATTTGCGGCGGTCTATGCCCGACTTTCCTGGATCTTGCGCCAGATTGCACCAGGTCTTAAGGGCAGCTCGGTGATCTCGACGCCGAACGGCACCAGCGCGTCGCACACCGCGTTTGTGAGTGTGCCCGGGATCGAGCTGGGACGCCCCTCGCCGATGCCGCGTGTCCCGAGCGGCGTATGCGGGCACGGTGTCGGCGCGTAAGTGACCTCGAAGTCCGGTAGGTCGGCCGCGGTCGCGAGCTTGTAGTTCTCGAAATCCGCTGTCAGCTGCTGGCCCTGTTCGTCGTAGACGAATTCCTCGAACACCGCGTTCGATATACCCTGCGCGATGGCTCCATGCATCTGTCCGTCGACCACCATCGGGTTGATGACCCGGCCGACGTCCTCCGAGGTGATCCAGCGCTTGATTTCGAACGCACCCGAGTCGGCGTTGACTTCGACGATGCAGCAGTCGGCATTGAAACTAATCATTGGATTCGCCGCTTCGAAGAACGCGGTCGTGTCGAGCCCGCCTACCTCACCCTCGGGCAGGTTGATCGGCCACATGATGATCCGTTCGACGGCTTCGCGGAACGATTTTTTCTTCTCGGGGTCGCTCAGGTAGACGATCTCGCCGTTTTTGAATTCGAAGTGTTCGACTTGAGCCTCGATCTCCATATCGTGGGCAAGAATGCGTGTGATTTTGTCCTTGAGCTCCGCGCACGCCTTGGCTACGGCGCTGACGAAATAGGATCCGTAACGCGCGCCGACGGAGCCAGAACCGAAGGGCGTCGTACTGGTATCCCCTGTGGTGACGACCACGTCCCCTGGGTCGATGCCGAAGATCGCCGCGACGGCTTGCGCGGTAGTGGTCTCGTGGCCCTGTCCGCTCGGTGCGTCCCCGCCGTAGACAAACACCTTGCCGCGCGGTTCGATGCGCACCGAGGCGGCACCGTAACCCGGCTGGTTTTCCATCGGCACCAACAACTCCGAGGCCACGCCGGAGAGTTCGACGCCGCAACCGAACCCGATCCCGAGGTAGCGGCCTTGCTCACGCGCGGTAGCCTGCTCTTTGCGAAAGGCACCGAGATCGATCTGGGCGATGAGGTTGTCCCACACCTTGATGAAGTCGCCGCTGTCGAAGTACTCACCGGTCACGCTCGTGTACGGCAGTTGCGGGACGAGGTTCTTGCGCCGCAGGTCCGATGGTTCCATGCCGATCTTGTGGGCGACCATATCGATCGCGCGCTCGAGCGAGAAGCGCATCGGAAAATGTCCGAAAGCGCGCGAGGGGGTCAGGCTCGCCTTATTCGTCGAGGCCACCCGTAACCGCACGTCGCCTTTCTGCCAGGCGTATCCGTTCGGCAGCTCGATCGCTCCCAACCACGGCATGACGAAACCCCAGTACACGCCGATGCAGCCGACGCCGTTATTGGCGACCGCGCGGCTGCGCAGCGCCAGCAGTTCACCGTCTTTACTCGCCGCGACCTCCAGATAGTTGACTTGATCGCGTTCCTGCCCGACGTTCATCAGGCTCTCGTAGCGCGATTCGATCCAGCGCACCGGGCGTCCGAGTTTGCGCGCGGCGTGCGCGATGACAACGTTCTCGCGGTAGAACGGTGCTCTGATCCCGAAGCCGCCGCCCATGTCGCGGGGTGCGATAACGCGCACTTTCTCGGCCGGTATATCCAGGACGTCGACGAGCGCGAGACGATCGATGTGCGGTCGTTGGGTCGTAATATAGGCGGTGAGACCGTCGGATACGTTCCAGTCACACAACACACCGCGCGGTTCGATCGGAGTAACGCCCGTGCGATGGACCTTGAAGCGTTCGCTGACGACGACGTCGGCGGCCTCGAAGATCTTTTCGACCTCTACCGCGTTCTCGTTCTGCTCCTCCTCGGTCTCGCCGCCCGTAAACGTTGCGGCGAAGATCTCGTTACTGGTCGCGTCGTCATGGACGAGCGGCGCATCGGCTTCGAGCGCCTTTTCGGCGTCGACTACGACTGGTAGTTCTTCGTAGTCCACCGCGACACTTTCGGCGGCGTCCACGGCCACGTATTTGTCGCGGGCAACCACCAGCGCCACGGGTTCGCCGTGGTACCTGACCTTACCCACCGCGAGCGCATGATAGCTCGGGTACTGGGCCGGCAGGTTGGGTTTCAGAACGGGTTGATCCATCGATTTGACGACGTCTTTGAGGTCGTCGCCCGTATAGACGGCGACTACCCCCGGCATCGACTCGGCCTCGCGTTTGTTGATGCCGTTGATGCGCGCGTGGGCGTATTCGCTGCGCACGAATACCGCATGTAGCATACCGGGGAGCACGATGTCCGCAACGTACTTCCCGCTGCCCGTGATCAACCGCAGGTCTTCCTTACGCGGCGCGGGCGCGCCCAGCCACTGCGCGCTGTCTTCCACTGGCTTACCGGCCATTATGCTTTTCCTCTTTACAAGCTTCCCCGGGGTTCGTATTCGATTCTAGCATGCGGCGTAGCGTGTTCTGCAGGCAGCCGATCCCGACGATACTCAGGCACCGGCAGCGTCGTCACTAAAGCGGGAATAACCCTCGCACGGCCGCAAGACTGGGTCGACAGAGGGTATTCTCTGACGGTTCGTCTAAAAGACGATCGGTAGCTCCAAGTACGTTTCGTAGATGTAATCGCGGTGCTCGAGCAGCAGCGGTGACAGCGCCGCCTGTACTTCCGGATCCGGGTTGTCGTAGGGGAACTCGGCCATCGGACACAGTTCCGGCGCGAGCGGTTGGAGCAGAGCGACAAAACACGCCCAGTAGATGTCGAGTGCCGATAGTTGGTCGCCGATGAAATAACGGCTGCCCGCTATCTTTTGCGATTCCAACCGCTGGTGCAGGGTCGCTACGCACTCGGCCATGCGCGCAGGTGCGGTGGCGCCGAGTTCCGGGGTGTATAGATACTTTTCTCCGATATGAGACCAGAGGCCGCGCTCCGGATCGTCTTCCGGCATCGCCGCCAGGGTGCGGTGCAGGATCGCGATGCGCTTGGTCCAGCCGAAACCGCCCTCGCCGGCGATCTGGTGGGCGAGGCCGAACATCAGGATCTGATCATCGATCGCCGTCGGTATCAGCGCCGGTTCGGGCTTAAGCAGTTCGGCAAGATAGAGCTGGTCGATCCATGAACAACGCGGCCGTTCGTCATTCCAGATCGCAACGGGTCCGCTCGATTGTCCGGTCCACGCGCGCAACTCCGTATCGGCACCGTCTTTGCCGAACGCGAGGTCACTGAATCCTTCGCCGGATGTCACCACCGGGGTGTAGGGGATCCGTTTGACGTGAAAGATCCCTTTGCACGACTCCCGCCACGGGCCCGGTATGGGGTAAGCACCGAGCACGAGCCGCAGACCGGGCAGTTTGCGTGCCTCGGCGATGCTCACGTAATCGAGTTTTACATCGGTGAGTTCGATTCCTTGGGTCATGGCGGCCTCTCGCGCTTACACCCGGTAACGGTAGCTCGGCGCAAGGGCAATTGCCAGCGATGTACGGCCATCGCCGGAAGTGTGCCGATCCGCCTTTCACGAGGCGCGCATGTGCCCATTTCCCGTTCTCGTAGCAGAACAGTATTTTCGCGAGCTTACAAAGTTGAGCCACCTGCAACAATTTCCGATCGATGTGTTGAAGGTCGACCGGTCGTTCGCGTCCGGACTAGAACATGGTAGTGATTACCGCTCCATTACCAAAGCCATCGTCGCAATGGTTCATAGCCTGGAAATGATGATTGTTGCCGAAGGCGTCGAAACCGATTCTCAACTCCGCGTGTTACGACATTTGAGCGTCGACAGGGTGCACGGCTACTTGATTTCGAAATCGATCCCTTGGCGGGAATTGAGGGCGTTTTTGGACCATTGGGAATGAGGATGGGCGGTGCTTTACGGTGCTCCGCAAGGGTCGCTCCCAACGGAGGGAAACAGAGCCGCGACTTGCGCAAATCCCAATCCGACGGCCATGTTTCCTCTGTGACGAGTTATGAGCTGGATGCGGTCGCAGGGGTCGCAGTTGCTGCCGTCGGCTTCCAACCTTTACCGATCTCTTCGCCCGTAACCGCGTGGTGAGAGAATGCGGAGAGCACCTGGTTGAACTTCTTCTTGATCATGGGCCGCATCATCAACTTGCCCATGATCAGACCGAGCGGTCCGAACTTCGGTACGAACGCCATCTCCATCGTCACTTCGCAAGTTTCCGCGCCCGTTGCCCTGACGCCTAGGGTTGCAGCCGCCTCTTTCAACGGTAGCGAGAATTCGGACAGCTGCACCGTATAGGTTTCGCCCTCCTGCCAACGGGTGATCTCCTCGACGACGGAGGTGTTGTCGTAGAAGTTGCAGACCCGGATCGCGCCGACCCCGCGTTGCGCATCACTGCGCAGTTCGACGCGGTCGACAAAGGGATGAAAATGATCGACGCTCTCAAAATCAGCCAGGATCTCCCAGGCGCGATTTGCGGATACGTTGACAGTCTTGCTAGCTTTTGTTTTCAACATGATCGATTGCTCCAGGTTGGTCTGAGAAATGCCCCAAGCGTGCGGGAAACCCCGACCGGCACGCTATGCAAGCGGTCGGCGTTAAAGGCTTCATCGATGTCGACGCGTTCCGTGCTTGGCGTCCTCAGTTGGCGGGCGGTGTAGCGGAATTGTCCGTTGGTCGCGGCCCGCCACTATTGCGGTACTATATCCAATTAAGTAGTTGGATATAAACACGAACGGTCGCGGATGTCTACCTTTTCTGCCTTTTCTCGATCCCCGCGGGATCCGGCGGAAACCCCGTGCAAACAGGTCTCTAATGCGCTGTTACGACACGATCAAGCGCGGATACGTTCGATCTCCCGGCGTGCGGCACGAGCGGCGGCAACGAGAAACTCGGTACCAAGGCCGGCGCGCATGAGGACAAAAATGCCGGCTAGGGTGGCGGTCAAAAACTTGCCGTGATCCACACAGGAAACGTCAGCGCGCAATTCGCCGCGGGCGCTCGCGTTGGTCAGTGCATTGCGCACGCCGTTTTCGATCGATTGGAAATGGGTCGCAACGAACTCCTGGCTGGCCGCGTCGCTCGCCGCCCGTTCGGTTGCTGCATTGCAGAGCAGACAGCCACGGCTTGCGATGGGTCCGTCGGCGTTAGCGGCGAAGAATTCAAATACGGCGGCGATGTCATCGAGTCCGGCATCAGGCCCCTCCAGCGCATGGAAATTTCTCGCGACGACCTCTTTCGAGTAAAGGGCGAGTGCCGCCTCGTACAGGCCCTGCTTGGATTTGAATTCGGCAAACAGGCTGTAGACGTTGACGCCCATATGGTTGGCGAGATCTTTGGTCGAGGTGGCCTCGAAGCCCCGCGCCCAAAAAAGCTCCATGGCCTTGCGCGTGACATCCTCGCGGTCGTAGGTCTTGTTTCTCCCCATACGGGTCTCCGTATTATTTCCAATTGAATACTTGGAATCTATTCTAACCCATGAAACAATAACCAATCTATCAGTTGGAAATAAGAGGCACAATCGTGAGACAGCCGGCGCAAAATCAATGGGATGCGATCGTCGTGGGTTCCGGATTAGGCGGTCTCTCGTGTGCCGCCTATTTGTGCGCGGCCGGCAAGCGAACTCTGGTGCTAGAGGCCCACTACGTCGCCGGCGGGAATTCGCAGATATTCCGGCGCAATCGCAAGGGTCGCGAGTATGAGTTTGACGTGGGCATTCACTACATCGGCGAGTGCGCTCCCGACGGGCTGATCCCGGCCATTCTGCGCGGCGCGGGGCTGGCCGAACGGGTCGCCTTTCGTCAGCTCGATGGCGACGGCTTCGACACGCTCGTCTTCCCGGACTTCACGTTCCGTGTGCCGAAAGGTTGGGATCGCTACCGCTCGCGGCTGTTAGAGACATTTCCCGAGGAGGCGGGGTCGATCGGTACGGTGGTGGACATTCTGCGTCGCGTTGCAGATGAGGGCGCCCGCGTAACGGACGGGGACGTAGCGATGCAGGAGATGGCGTCCGAGGCGCCGACGTTTGCCGAGTGGGGCCTGCGACCCGTTCCCGATCTCTTTCGCGAGCACGGACTCTCCGAACGCGCCAGTGCAGTTCTGCTCGCCGAGTCGTTGGCCTATGCGTGCCCGCCGTCGCGGACGCCCGTGGCGTTACAGGGCTGGCTACTGAACCATTACGTGGGGGGCGGTGCCTATTACCCCGAGGGTGGTGCCCAGATGATTGCTGGGCGGCTGGTGGAGGCGATTCGTGCGTACGGCGGGGAGGTCCGGACGGAGGCGCGCGTCGAACGTATCCACATCGAGAAAGGGCGCGCCGCGGGTGTGACCCTCGAGAACGGCGAGCGCATCGACGCGCCGTCGGTGGTTTCCAACGCCGACCTCAAGCGCACCATGCTCGAACTCGTGGAGCCCGGGCACCTCGCGGCTGACACGCTCGGCCGGGTGCGGGGTTATCGGATGGCATTGCCGTTGTTCGTCGTCTACCTCGGACTCGACATCGACGTGGTGAATGAGGGCATCGAGAACACGAACTACCACGTCTGGGGAACCTACGACGTCGAGCAGGTCTACCGTCGGCTCCAGGCTGGTGAGATGCCGAAGGAGAGTATGGCCTACGCCACCTTCACTTCGGTCAAGGATCCGACCAACCCGCGACTGGCGCCCGAGGGCTACACGAACCTCCAGATCATGACGGTTGCGCCACCGGACTACGCGTACTGGAAGATGGATGGCAAGACGCCGAGCCAGGGAGCCCGGTACCGCCGCGACCCGGCGTATCGTAGCCACAAGAAACAGCTCACCGAGCAGCTGATCGATTCTGTCGAGCGCGTGCTTCCCGCCATTCGGGATCACATCGACTGGAAGGAAGCGGCCACTCCGATCACACAGGAACGATTCACCCGCTCCTGCGGCGGAACCTCCTACGGAATCGAGCTGGCTTGCGACCAGATCGGGTCGATGCGAATGGGTCCCGAAACGGAAGTTCCGGGCCTCTTCCTCAGCGGCGCCAGCGGCCCTTCCGGGCACGGGATCGCCAATGCGATGCGCAGCGGCGTGCTCGCCGCCGGCGCGGCGCTGGACACCGATCTGTTGCCCATGATTCGTTCAGGCGAGGTGATCGGCGACTCCTCGAAGCTTCCCGAGCTACGAGACGATTGGGACGCTTGGCAAGAATGCCACTGAGTAGGTGTTCCAAAATACAGACCAGTTTGGATTAAGGGCGGACGGCTGTGCGTAGCCACCGTCATACCGGCCCCGGATCGAATCCGGGGTGACCGCGGTTGGTGTAACTACACAAGTGAAGCATCTTTCGGCACACCAATTTTGCCTGCACACCGCCGTGAACGTGTTACAGAATTACTCCGATCCGAACTTAGACAGGACCTGACAATGATTGAATCCCGCGAACATCCCAAACGAAAGATTGAAGTATCAGGCAAGCAAATGGCCTACGTCGAGATGGGCGAAGGCGATCCGATCGTCTTTCTGCACGGTAATCCGACGTCGTCCTATCTGTGGCGCAACATCATGCCCCATGTCAAGGAACTCGGACGCTGTATCGCACCCGATCTCATCGGCATGGGCGATTCAGACAAACTCGACGAGCTCGGCCCCGAGCGTTATACCTTCGTTGAGCACCGTCGTTACGTTGACGCGGTTCTCGAGGCGCTGGGCGTCAATGAAAACGTAACACTCGTCATCCATGACTGGGGATCGGCACTCGGCTTCGACTAGGCGCGCCGGAACCGCGCCGCGGTAAAAGGGATCTGCTACATGGAAGCGATCGTGCGCCCGCTCACCTGGGATGAATTCCCCACGGCCGCGCGCGCAACGTTCGAACAGTTTCGCTCGCCGGCCGGCGAGGCCATGGTGCTCGACAACAACGTGTTTGTCGAAGGTGTTCTGCCCGGTTCGATATTGCGCGAACTCGATGACGCCGAGATGGCGGTGTACCGGCGCCCCTTTCTTAATGCTGGTGAAGACCGGCGCCCGACCTTGACCCGGCCGCGGCAGATCCCGATCGACGGCGAACCGGCGGACGTCGTCGAAATTGCCCAGGCTTATGCGGACTGGCTGAGCACCGACGCTTCGCTGCGGAAGCTGTTTATCAACGCCGAGCCCGGCGCGCTGATCAAGGACACGCTCCGCGATTTCTGCCGGAGCTGGCCGAACCAGACTGAAGTCACGGTCGCGGGCGCCCATTTCATCCAGGAAGATTCCGCCGATGAGATTGGCGCCGCGCTAGCGGCGTGGATGCAGGAATGATGACGAGACGAAGGCACGCGGTAGAGGTGCAAGCCGCAGAGCAGGTGTGCGCTCGAGGAGCGGCGAGATGAACGAGGACGCGAATATTTTCGAAATCATGCACAGCTTGCGCGCCATGCGGCGCCTGAAACCCGATCCGGTGCCCGATGAATTGATCCGCAAGGTGCTGAGCGCCGGTGTCTGCGCGCCGAGCGGCCAGAATTTCCAGCGCTGGGCTTTTCTCGTCGTCGACGATCCGGTTGACAAGAAGTTTTTCGGTGAACGCTACGATCACTGGATGCACGAGCGTTTTGGCGAGCTGCTGAAAAATGTTGACTGGAACTCCGCCGACGGACGTCTTGCGAAGGCCGCCATGCACCTCTCCGAGCACATGCACGAGGTCCCCGTGCTGCTGTTTTGCTGCGGCGTGCGCGATTGGCCGTTCGCCGTGCCCGAGGCCGAGCGTGTGGGTCGCGCGCCGCCTTCCTATGGGTCGATCTACCCCTGCGTACAGAACATTCTGCTCGCTTGTCGCGCGCTGGGCCTTGGCGCGAGCCTGACCACCATGCACCAGATGTTCGAAGATGAAATGCACGATTATTTCGAAATCCCCGACACCCATGGTGTCGTTGCGGTCATCCCGATCGGTTTTCCGCTCGGAAAATTCGGTCCCGTTTCGCGCGAACCCGCCGAGACCAAGACCCATTACAACCGCTGGGGGCGGGCCAACGCCGGCCTCGCGGCGCCGGCGGATTGAAGCACGGTCGAGTCTCGAAGGGGGAAGGAACTGAGATGGACAACCGAAACGCGGTCGAGCCAGTCACGTTATGGGGGCCGACCAGCAGCTTGTACAGCGGCAAGACGCGTGCTTATCTGATCAAGAAGGGCATACCGTTTCGCGCGTTGAATCCTTCCCATCCTCGTTACATGAGCGAAATAGTGCCGCGCATCGGGCATTTCGCTTTACCCGTCGTCGAATTCGCCGACGGCACGCTGATCCAGGATTCGACCGACACCATCGTACATTTCGAAGCACTGGCGTCGGAGCCAGCACTCATTCCTGTGACACCAGTGCAGCGCGCAACAGCCTGGCTTCTCGGCTGCCTAGCCTGAATATTACACGAATAAGAAAGGCAAAGCCCCTTTAATCCGGTAAAATTCAGTTGCTTAGTCT
>CAZFZX010000140.1:0-12048 GCA_964523765.1 uncultured Enterobacteriaceae bacterium | reverse complement strand
ACAAAAGTGATGCATCGTTTGAAACGCACATTTAGTCGGCGGGGGCGTCGGGTAGCCGCTGCGGCCCCGGGAAAAAGAACGAGGTCGCTCCGCTGCCGAACGTTTAGTGAGCACTTGGTCAAACCTATAATACGCTTGCAGTGTTTTATCTAACTCCATGTATTGGACTCGATTTAACGATCTCGCAATACTCTTGTGACAATTTTAAACACAAAAGCGGAACTTGTTCCGCTATTTATCCGACTAAGCGGAGTAGATTTCGAAACCGTTAACTTCCCCCTTAACTCCCCCTCTTACCCCGCTCCCCCTAGCGGGGTTTTTTTTGTCCGCTCCTCGGCGGCCGGCGCACGCGCCAGCGGCGATCGCAGGCACATTTCACCAAATTGACCATTCGGGGGCTATAGAGTACTGTCGAAGCGACGCGAAAGCAGCCGCCGTCGCATAGTTCTCGGACCGCTTCTGATAAAACACCCATGGACCTCTCAATCATCATCCCGGCTTACGACGAGCGCGAGACTATCGGTGCGTGCCTGGTTCGCGTCGGCGCCGCGCTTCCCGAACTCGACAAGGAGATCATCGTCGTCGACGATTGTTCGAGTGACGGAACGACCGCGTGGTTGCGCGCAAATGCGGATGGCTTGAGCGCGAAAGCCTGTGCATTCGAATTGGACCCGGAAGGGGCCTTGCGCGTTGTTACCGGCGCCGCGAAATCCATATCGGTAAGACTAATTTGCCACGAGGTAAACAAAGGCAAGGGCGGCGCGCTCCAAACCGGTCTGGCGGCGGCCGCGGGTGATGTCGTGGTGATCCAGGATGCCGATCTCGAATACGACCCCGACGATTGGGGCGAAATGTACGAACTCATCGCCATACGCAACGTTGCCGATATCGTATATGGGTCGCGGTTTTACGGCCGGGCGCACAGAGCCCTGTATTTTCATCACTACATGGCGAATCGACTCATCTCGTTCATCTTCAATGCGCTTTACAACCAGCAACTCACCGACATCGAAGTTTGCTACAAAATGTTCACGAAGGAAGTTCTAGACTCGCTTCGGATCACGGCTAACGATTTCGGCTTCGAGGTTCAGTTCAGTGCGCAGGTCGCGCTGGCGCGCCGGTGGCGGATCTACGAGATCGGGATCCGGTATTTCGGACGAACCTACGATGAGGGGAAGAAGATCAACTGGAAGGATGGCGTTAAAGCACTCTGGTACTTGGTCAAATTCCGGTTCGACTGACGCCCTGCGATTAGCAGCGGTTCCTTAACGATGTCGCCGTATAAAAAGAATGCCGCCGTTGCACTATTCGGTCTAGGTCTCGGCGGCTTTTTTCTGCTGCTCGCCGTCCGTGATGTCGATCTGCAACAACTGAGTCGGGCGGCGGCCAACATTGTTGCCGGATCGGTCGCGTTCGCTCTTGGTTGCTATTGGGTTGCTATTGCTTTACGGATCGCGCGCTGGTCCTCTTTGCTGAATCAATTGGGTACGGCGCAGATCGTGCAGGTCGGCGAAACGCTTATTATTGGGTACGCGGTTAACAACGTGCTCCCGGCCCGCCTCGGAGAGCTGTTTCGCGCCGATTACGCGAAGCGCAGGTTCGGCATGTCCAGGACTACGGTACTCGGTTCCATTCTGATCGAGCGGCTGCTCGATCTATGCGTCGTCCTATTTTGCCTGGTACTTGGCTTGGGTCTGACAGACTTGCACGGTAAACCGGATCCGCAAGCCGGCTTCGAAATTATCGCTTTGAACGCGGCTCTACTGATCGGCATAGTGATCCTCGCGATTTATTTTCTGAGCAGCGGCGAATTTCGATCGTTTCCGATACCGGCGGCGGCAAGGCGCCTCGCGCACGATCTCGCCGTCGGCATTGCGTCGTTCAATCGAAAATCGCTGCTGACCACGATCGCGCTCTCACTGGGTATCTGGGCTTTCGAAATCCTTGGGTTGTGGTGGATGTTTCATGCCGTCGCCGTCAACTTGTCCCTTAATCAGACGCTGCTCGTAATGGGTGCCGCGTCCTTGAGCACCCTTGTGCCGACCGCACCCGGTTATGTCGGCACTTATCAGCTGGTTTTCGTGCTCGCTATCGGCGTGTTCGGCTACTCCGAATTGCACGGCGTCATCGCCTCGACCTCCATCCAAATCGTCTTTTTCGGGAGTGTCACCTTAGTCGGGATCTCGCTATTGGTCGCCCGGTCGCTAGCGGGATTTCAGGACGAGGGGTAAGCCAACCTAGGGTGGTTGCAAAATTCGTAGATATTGCGCGTCGGGTTAGCCCGAATGGTGTAACCCAACGTGATGGCTCAACGGTACCCGCCTGTAGTCGTCGACGCGCAACCGCGCAATTTTGAGATGGGGGCGAGCGATCGAGGCGCCGCAAAGCTCATCTCTCGATGCCGAGAGATTTCAAGCTTTTTCTGATTGCAGGAAAAGTAGCAGTGGCGCGTTTCAGCGAATCCTGAAAGTTGATCGATACGTAGCGATCGCGATCCAGTCCGCAGCTCGTGACGCCCGTCATTCCGGCGGCCGTGTCTTTGCGCGTCCAACGTACTTGCTGCAAGCGGAGGTCACCCGCTTCGAGCGCATTTTCGACCGGGACGGCAAAGAACCCGGAATGATCTCTCGCTACTTCGGTCAAGAACAACTGGATACAGTGCTCGGTAGAAAATTCGCCTGCCGAAAGAGCAGTTTTCGGTAACGTAACGACGGTGATTTGGAGCGCGGTGGGGTCGTAGATATCACGCGCGCGGTACGCATAGGTCGTCCCGAGCATCGAACTGGCCACGACCGGGCCTTCCATGAACTGTGGCGCCTGGTATAGGAGTCCGACATCAGCGCTTACGAATTGAAGCGCGGCCGAACAGGCGATACCCACGTATATTCTCCAACTCATGAGGAGGATGCTACCAGAAGATGATCGCGGATATGACGCTTCACGCGTGTTAGCAAACCGGACGACCGAGAGTTCTGCCAAAATGCGGCCGAGCGTATCAATTCGGCCGAGGTCAATTTACCATTCGAGGATAGGCGGGTTTTCGGGAAAAGGTGCGAGCGACGATGATCATGAGCCGCGTTTCTGCCAGGGTTTTTAGTGTCGGTATTTGGGCCGCTGCCGCGGTGCCGGTGTTCGTGCAGGCGATCACCCTGACCGAAATCGAAGCGCGTCTGAGCGGAATAGCGGCTAGCTATAGCGAGGACGATGCCACCAAGGAGCGCCTCCAGCGGGCCTACTCGAATGCCCGCGACCTTCTGCAGTCGGCTCAGCGCTACGACGAGGAGGCGAAACAATATGAAAAGGAGGCGAACGCGGGGCCGAAGAAACTCAAAGAACTTCAACGAGATTTAGCCGGAGTCGAACGCCGGCGCGAACGACCCGCGGTTAGCGACCGGGAAAAGTCCTTGCCGATTGTGGAACTCGAGCGACTGGATCGTGAAGCGGAGTCGCGGCGCACGGGATCCGTGGACAAGTTGTCCGAAATAGAGAACCGAGAACGTGCGCTCGTCGTTCGACCGGCCCAGTTGCGCGCTAACCGTGAGCCGTCGAAGGCTCGTATCGCGGAATTGGAGCTCGCTCTCGGCGCCCCGCCCGAACTCGCCGGTACGGATACGGCGGCGGCCGACACGGCGTTGCTCGAAGCTGAGCTCGTGTTGCGTAGAGCGGCGCTCAGAAAGCTCGACCAGGAACTGCTGAGCCATTCGATCCGGCTCGAGTTAGTGCGTGCCGAGCGGGAC
Organism: uncultured Enterobacteriaceae bacterium; assembly: GCA_964523765.1. Classification (GTDB taxonomy): domain Bacteria; phylum Pseudomonadota; class Gammaproteobacteria; genus UBA11873. Next base: position 8,311 of record CAZFZX010000140.1, on the reverse strand, counting down.
GTGGCGGCAGCCGAACTCGAAGTCCGGACCATGCGCACTACGGAGTTGGGCAGGTTGTTGTTGCACCAGCGCCGGGACGCGGCGGAGTCCGTGATCGCCGAGACGCAGCGGGCGCAGGATGTCGCAGGCGCGAGTCACCCGTTGATACGGCAGGCAACCGACCGAAATGCAGCCCTCGGCCGCGAGTTGTCGACCGTGATTGAACGACATTCCAAAGTAGCCGAGGAGCGCGCGCGGATCGCGGCCCGCCACGCTAGTCTCCAAAAGGAGTTCGAACGTGCGCAAGAACGTCTCAGGTACGCGGGTTACGGCGCGGGACTGGGGCACTTATTGATCGATCAACGGCGTCGCCTGCCGGATCTGCGGCTGTTGACCCGCGCCTCGAAGGTTCGGAAGGCAACGGTTGCCCGCTTTGGGCTTCGAAGCATCGAAATCGACGACCGGATCAATGAACTGGAAGACGACCCAATGGCCGGTGAGCGGTTGCTGCTCGACTACGCCGCCGAACACGGAAAGATCGAGAAAGCTTCGAAGATCGGCAGTGAGCTCAGCGGCGTGCTGCGGGACCAGGAGAACGTACTACGAGTGCTCGCGGAGAATTATTCGAACTACTTGCGCGCCGTCGGCGACGTGGAGTTCGAAGCGCAACAACTCACCGCGGTCGCGCGCTCCTATGGCGACTATCTCGAAAGAAAAATCATTTGGATCCCGAATGTGCCGCCGGTAGGCGTCGGGACGCTGCTCGACGCGACGCGCGCCGCCGACTGGCTTGTGGCCGGCGAAAACTGGCGGACCACGTTGGCCGACGTTTACGACGGGCTTCGCCGCGCACCCCTGCGCCTCGGCCTCCTGGCCCTCGCGCTCTTCCTAGCGGTTTGGTTGCGGCGGCTGCTGGAGCGCAGTCTGCTCGAAATCGGGGCGAAACTCCGCACGATCGGTACGGATCGCTTTCGTTTTACCTTGATCGCGATGGCGGCCTCCGTAGTACTGGCCGCCCCGTGGGCCATTTTTCTATGGCTGGGCGCCGAAATCCTGCGTGCCGCCACCGACCCGTCGGATTTCAGTCTGGCGCTCGCCCACGCACTGCGGGCCCTTGCACCGATCGTGTTCGCGTTTCAATGGTTCGGACGTTTGCTCCGTCAGAACGGTGTCGGTCGCCAGCATTTCCGCTGGTTGGACGGGGTGGCGGCTGGCGTCAGACGCTCGACGGCGCGCCTGGTCGTCGTATTCATTCCGGCTTATCTGCTCGCCGTACTGTTTGAGCACCAGGATAACGCTTCGTTCCAGTCCGGTATGGGTCGTCTGGCTTTTGTGGTGGCGACCATCGCGCTGGCCCTGTACGCCTATCGCCTGATGAAGCCGGACGGTGTTCTGGTCAAGCATCTGCTCGTAGGTTATCCCGGCGCGTTGCTTACCCGCTTCCATTTGCTAATCGGTACAGTCGCCGTGGTCCTCCCAGCGAGTTTCGCCGTCCTGGCGGCGATTGGCTATTACTATACGGCGTTGAACCTAAGCCGGTATCTCCTGCAGACGGGCGGTTTGATTGTCGTCGCCGTCGTCATTCGTGCGCTGGCAATGCGTTCGTTGACACTCGCCGAGTCGCGACTCGCAATTAGGCGGGCGCGCGAACGAAGAGACGCGATGCGCGAAGCGGGTGAAGGCGAAGTCGAGGGGACTGAAATTAGTGACGACGACCTGCCGATCGATATTGCCACGATCAATACGCAGACAAGGATGATCCTGAATAACATCATCGGTTGGTCTTTCGCGGTTGCCCTCTACTTGATATGGCAAGGCGCGTTGCCCGCGCTCGGCATATTGGAGTCGGTACATCTGTGGGATATAGCGGTACCCGGGGCAAGCGGGCAGGATATCCAATCGATCACGCTCGCGACCGTATTCGTGGCGGCGATTATCGTTGCGGTCACGTCGATAGCTGCTAAGAATCTCCCGGGCGTTCTGGAGATTGGCTTATTGCAGAGATTGCCCTTGCAACCGGGGAGCCGGTACGCGATCACGACCCTGTCACAGTATTCCATTACGGCGATCGGAGTCACCGTCGCGCTAGGCGCGCTGGGGGCACGTTGGTCCCAGATCCAATGGCTGGTCGCTGCCTTGAGCGTGGGGTTGGGTTTCGGCCTGCAGGAAATCGTTGCGAACTTTATTTCAGGCTTGATCCTGCTGTTCGAACGCCCGATCCGGGTCGGCGACACGGTGACGATTGGAGAATTGACTGGGAAGGTGGCTCGGATCCGGATCCGAGCGACTACTATCGTCGACTGGGATAACAAAGAGATCGTCGTCCCGAACAAGAATTTCATCACCGATCGATTCGTAAATTGGACCCTGAGTGACCCGGTCGTCCGGATCATTATAAAAGTCGGGATCGCCTACGGATCCGACGTCACTAAGGCGTTGGAGGTTATGCACGAGGCAGCGAACGGACCAGAGAAAGTACTGCAGGATCCCGCGCCGCGGGCCCTGTTTCTCGGCTTCGGTGACAGCTCGCTGGATTTTGAAATCCAGGTATACATCCGCGATCTCGCCGAGCGCCTGCCCGTCTCCCACGATATCCACACAGCTATCAATGCGGGCTTTGCAGAAGCCGGTATCGAGATCCCATTTCCGCAGCGCGACGTGCACGTGCGTTCGATTTCGTCGCCTGGGCGCGATGAGATGCCCGAAAGATAGGGTAACGATTGGGGTCGGGGCAAAAACTATCGGTAGTTACTGCTCCGACCTAAGAATTTCGCCGATCCGTTGACGCCTTTAGAGCGTGAGCTGATGCGGATCAATGCTGCTGGAGCACGATGGTGCTATTAAACTTAGACGGCGAAACCGAGATTCGTTGTTGCATTGGGAGGTGACAGAGATGTACGCCGGTCATCGAGTGAATGACTATACCGTCGCGCTGGCGTATGGAATGTTTTTGTTATGTGCATCCGCCGCATCCGCCGCGGACGCCGAGCTCGTCGAACTGGGCCGCGAGCGCTACCAGAACGATTGCGCCGCGTGCCATGGACCCAAGGCCCATGGCGATGGTGCCGTCGCGGCGGTATTGACCATCCGACCGACGGACCTCACGGTATTGTCGAAGGGTAATCGCGATCAATTCCCGGGCGATTACGTCCGGCGCGTCATAGACGGGAGGGAATTGCCGGCGGCGGCGCACGGCCACGTAGCGATGCCGGTGTGGGGAAAGCATTACAAGCGAACCTTGCCCGGGTATTCCGAAGCGTCTGTGCAGCGGAAGATCGACGCGTTGATCGCCTATCTTCGATCGATTCAAATAGAATAGAATTCGCATCCTCAGGTACGCCAAAGGGAGGTGTGTCGATGGGCGAAGCCCGGCGGGGCGTTTGTAGCTACCGCGCATCCGTGACCGGAAAAGTACGAGGTCCGTAGAGGGGCCGCGCGGTGACGGTACCAAATGCCCTCAGCGGTCTGCGCCTACTGCTCGCGCCAGCGCTGCTCTTGCTCGCCTGGTTCCAGTTCGCTAATTGGTTCATTCCCGTTCTTATCCTGGCCTTTGTTCTCGATCTCGTGGATGGTCCCATCGCCCGCCGCTTCGATCAGGTGTCGGCTTTTGGCGCGAGGATCGACAGCTGGGCCGATTTCTCCATCTATGTTTCGTTCGTTGTCGGCGCGTGGTGGTTATGGCCGGATGTCGTGCGCCGCGAATGGCCGTACATCGCAAGTGTCGCCGCCAGCGTATTGGTGCCGGTCGCCTTCGGCGTACTCAAGTTCGGGAAACCGACCAGTCTCCACACCTGGATGGTGAAGGCGGGCGCGGTAACGATGGCGCCGAGCGCGATCTTGCTCTTTCTCGCCGGTCCGGCCTGGCCTTTCCACGCGGCAACTGTGATCTGTATCGCCGCGGCCATCGAGGAAAGTATTATCGTGTGGCTGCTGCCGCGGCCGCGGTCAAACGTTAAAAGCGTCGTCCACGTGTTGCGGGATCGTCGAGGCCGATGATGAGACGGTAAGAAAACGCGAAGCTACGGCAAGCGCGGCGGCCCGTGCACCGTAGGTTGGGTTAGCCCGAAGGGCGTAACCCAACATGATGGCTGAATTGTTGGATTACGCCTTTCAGGCTAACTCAACCTACAATGTTCACGAATTAAGAAAGCCACAGTACGGCGTGGCGACGAGCGGAAGCATCGACCGGACTGGAGGAGCGTTTAGCATCGTGAAAGAACTCATCTACCAACGCCAGTTTCTTCCTGCGATCCGCAAGTTTAAAAAGCGTAGGGCAGTCGTCGACGGCGCGTATGAAGCAACCTACCAAGAGCATGCCGAACGCGTTTTCAAATTGTGTAACGCGCTAAGAAGCCAACTCGGTATCGAACCGGGGGACCGTTTCGCCGTTCTCGCCGCCTCCTCGCACGAATATCTTGAGCTTTACCACGCCGCCTTTCTCGGCGCCGGCATTATCAATCCGCTCAACCTTCGGCTCGCCGGCAAGGAACTCGACTACATCGTCGGTGATTCCGGCACCGAGGTAGTTTTTGTCGACAAGCACTTCGCCGAGCCGTTCGCCGCGGCGATGGCGAGCGGCGACCAGCCCGGCCGGATCCGAAAAGTGGTTTTTATCGGCGACGGCGATGGGCCGCACGATGTCCGTTATGACGCGCTCATTGCGGGGGGCGAGCCGGAAGTGCCGGCCGAACCGGAAGAAGACGACCCCGTGGTGCTGATGTATACGGGTGGAACCACCGGATTGCCGAAAGGCGTTCTGGTGAGCCAGCGAGCCGAAATGCTCAACTGCTACCATTGCGCGATCACGCTGAAAGTATTCGACGAGGAAGACGTCACCCTGATACAGACGCCGATCTTTCACGCCGCATCGATGGTCGGCCTGCTTTCCGGCGCCTTCTCCGGCGGCTCGATTGTCCTCATGCCGATGTTTGAGCCTGGCGCCGTCATCGACCTTATCGAGCAATACAAGGTGACGACCACCACCATGGTGCCGACCATGATTGGCATGATGCTCAACCATCCCGGATTTTCGCCGGAGCGATTGGAGAGCCTGCGAGTACTCGTCTACGGCGCGTCACCGATGCCGGCCGCGATTCTCGACAAGCTGCTCGAGCTGTTTCCGAATCTCCAGATCGCACAGGGCTATGGGATGACCGAGAGTTCGTCGGTTTTGACCTTCCTCACGCCCGATCAGCATTTCCCCGGCAACCCCCGGCTGCGCTCCGTCGGGCGGCCCCTTACCGGCGTCGAACTCTCGATTCAGGACGATGCGGGCAACATCCTGCCGAACGGCGAGAGCGGAGAAGTGTGCGCCAAAGGCGGAAACTATATGAGCGAATACTGGAACAAACCCGAAGCGACGGCGGAAGCCTTTCGCGGCGGTTGGTACCATACTGGCGACGCGGGTTACCTGGATGACGACGGCTATCTGTTTCTCGTCGACCGCATCAAAGACATGATCGTCACCGGCGGCGAGAACGTTTATTCCGTGGAGGTGGAAAATGCAATATCGACGCACGCGGCGGTCAGTCAAGTGGCCGTCGTCGGCATTCCAAGCGAGCAATGGGGTGAAGCCGTGCACGCCGTCGTCGTCCTCGAAGAAGGCGCCGAAGTTACCGACGTCGATATCATCAACCACACCCGCGCGAGTATCGCGGGCTACAAGGTGCCGAAATCTATAGAGTTCCGCACCGAGCCGCTGCCGCTCTCGGGCGCAATGAAGGTGCTCAAGCGGGCGCTGCGCGAGCCGTATTGGCGAGGACAGGGAAAGCGGATCGGATAAAGGCACAAACTCGCCGCCGGCCGGTAGTCGGCAAACGTCTGCGGCCTAGCTTCGAGCCTGTTCGCCGGACCTAGGCTTAGGCTGCAAATTGCACCAGCATCGCGAGAGCCGGCTATTATTTTTCCGTAACCTCGCCATCCGCGTTATCGTCAACATCGATACCGAGCAACATCGCCGCTTCGTCGGTCGGCAGCGCTTCCACTTCACGCAGTTTTCTGTCCATGGCTCTCGTGCGAACGCTCGTGCTTTCGATCGTGTTCGAGGCGGTGTCGAGTTGTTTCTTTACTTTGGATAGCACGTCGCCGAACTTGCCGAACTCGGTCTTTACCGCGGAAAGGACCGCCCAGACTTCACTCGATCGTTTCTCGATGGCGAGGGTTCGGAAACCCATCCTCAGGCTGTTGAGAATCGCCGCAAGCGTCGTCGGGCCTGCCACGACTATACGGAAATTGTGTTGCAGGTTTTCGACCATTCCCGGTTGTCTCAGGACTTCCGAATAGAGACCTTCGGTCGGCAAGAACATAATGGCGAAGTCCGTGGTATGGGGCGGATCGACGTACTTCTGCGCGATATCTTTCGCCGAGTTCAGGATAGCTCGATTCAGTGCCGCCGTGGATCTGTCGACCGCGTTAGAGTCGGCGGCTTCCGCTGCGTCCATCAGTCGCTGATAGTCTTCCTGGGGGAACTTCGAATCGATCGGAAGCCAGATATTCGAGGAATCATCCTGCCCGGGAAGGCGAACGGCATACTCGACCGTTTCGGACGATCCCGCCTTAGGCTGTACGTTCTTCTCAAACTGGTCGGGCGTCAATATTTGCTCGAGGATGTCACCGAGCTGGAATTCGCCCCAGGTTCCCCTGGCCTTTACGTTCGTCAGCATTCTTTTGAGGTCGCCGACTCCGGTCGCGAGATTCTGCATGTCGCCCAGACCGCGCTGTACCGCTTCGAGTCGCTCGCTGACTAATTTGAAAGACTCCCCAAGACGCTTTTCCAAGGTGCTTTGCAGTTTTTCGTCGACGGTTTGCCGCATCTGGTCCAGCTTCTTTTCATTGCGTTCCTGCAGAGAATTGAGCTGGACATCCACGGTTTCGCGCAGTTTGTCGAGTCGCTTTTCATTGGATTCCGCGATCGACTTAACGCGCGTTTCCATGGCGGAAAAACTCTCTTGCTGTGAGTTTTTCATCTCCTCTATCGCTTTTGTAACCGCCGCCTGCATCTTCTCGATCTTCGTTTCGTTCCCCGCCTGGATGGTGCCCATTCGCTTTTCAAGCGTTTCGCTGAGCTTGTTCAAACGATTCTCATTGGATTCCACTAAGGCCGCTATTCGCTTTTCGACCGCGCCAAGCCCTTGCTGCTGTGATTTGCCGAGTTCGGTAACCGAACCGATCAGCGCCTCGGTAGAGGATTTTTGCGCCCTCGAAACTTCTTCGCGGAGTCGTTTTGAATCCTGTCCCGATTCATTTCTGCTGTGGCGAAACTCGTTGCGGACCGTTTCATCAATATTGGTTGCCGCGCTTTGACCGAGCTTTCGGATAACCAACAGTAGTAGGAGTACCGCGATGCCGGGAAAGACCACGGCGAGCCAGTTGGGTAGTTGTTCCATTATTTGCACTCTTGCGGAGGGTCGCGTTCAAGCAGTTAATAGCCGATTTGACGGAATCGCTCAATAAAGCAGCCAGCGGAATCTGCTCGTCCGTTTATCCGTCGCATGAATATTCCTTATAACGATGCACTAAGCGAAGTCAGTTCGCCACCAACGGGTCGGCTCGACGGTCGTTGAGGTCGCCGCCCGCCCATATGTTGCAGTGCGGGAAAAACCGCTCCGCCGCGGAAACCGGTTCCGCCGGGGCTGCAAACTCCGAGGGCAGCCTGCCCAGAGCTTCGCGTAGGCAAATACATTGCTCCGCGGAAATTGAGTGTAGTAGATTTAGCAAGTATCAGTAGTAATGTTTCCTGGCCTTGGCGGGGTGTCAATGGTTGGGGAAGCGACTTCGATAGGGTGATTCAACAGGAATGGCGACCAGGATCCTTCACATTTCCGACCTGCATTTCGGACCGCCATTCGTGCGTGCGGTCGCGGAGATCCTGGTGAAAACGGCCCCGTCGCTTGCCCCCGATGCTATCGTCGTGAGCGGCGATCTCACCCAGCGGGCAAAGCGTTACCAGTTCGAGGAGGCCAGGCAGTTCTTCGACCGCTTACCCGACGTCCCGCTGCTCGTGATCCCGGGCAACCACGACGTGGCGCTCTGGCGGGTTTTCGAGCGCCTCTTCAAGCCACACGCGCTCTACCGCGAAATCATTACGCCCGACCTGAATCCGGTCCTCTACGTCGGCGACGTCGTACTCGTTGGGCTCGATTCGACCGCTCCACGGCGGACCCTCTCGAACGGCCGGCTTCATCCGCATCAACTCCGGCATTGCGCAGAGACTTTTGCCGCGGCGCCCGACGAAATAACCCGCATCGTTGTTGCCCACCACCATTTCGCGCCTGGACACGATCCCGTCTTCGATGTCGTGATGCCCGGAGCAAGGCGCGCGATCGATTGCTTT